>JAJYTA010000178.1 GCA_021793295.1 Actinomycetes bacterium | reverse complement strand
CAGATCGACTTGCTGTTCGTAGGTGCGGTACGCCTTGACCGCGTGCAATGGAACCGCCCGAGCAGAGAAAAAAATGAGGACCGGCCCTGGACCTACAGAGTAGGCGGAACCGGTCTTAGTGATCTCATCGTAGCCCGGAGACCAACGGTCGATCAACCAGCTCCGCGGTCAAGGTGCAACCACCCAGCGACCGGGGCGAGCGACGCTGAGTGTCAGGCGCTGAGCGGCTCTTGCAGGTAGTCCAGGGCGCCGTTCTTCGCGGCTTCGACGATGCCGCGGAACCGGGCCGCACTCATCTGGATCCGTTGGCCGTAGTCGTCGACGATGACGATCCGACGCTCGGGCGGGGCGTTGTGATCGACGAACATCTCCGGGCAGCCACAGGCATCGTGGCCACAGGACTCCGCAATGTGCTGGAACGACTCTGCTCGTTGCATGAGACAGCCTCCGTCCGGCGGGCCTTCTCGCGTGAGCACGAAAATAACCCATGCCCACCGCTCATCACGAGACTTGTGGCCAAGATGTGACGGTGCCAGCGTCGCCACGCCGTCGAGCGGAACCAGGACGACATCTCCCCCGCGACGTGACACAATTCACGTTGTCCGCCCTCCAGACGCAACGAAGCGAGAAGGGACCACAGAGTGATCCGGGGGATCCTCGACCACGACCACAACGGTTGGCGGGTCGAACTGTACGACACCGAACCTCTCCGACGCACTATCCTCGAAGTTGATTCCTTACCATCATGGGCGGACGCCTCCGCCGTGATGTCCAGCGCTTTTCGGCTCTTCACCTGACGCGCCCTGGCGGAGCAGGCCGTAGGTGACCGCGTCCACGAGGGCTTCCCACGAAGCCTCGACGATGTTGGCGCCCACACCCACGGTCTCCCACGACGTCGATCCGTCGGTCATCTCGACCAGCACCCGGGTCGTCGCGTCGGTGCCGTGCGCCGCCTCGAGGATGCGCACCCGGAAGTCGATCAGCTCGAGTTTGGCGATCTCCGGGTAGAGCGTGCCGATCGCGGTGCGCAGGGCGTGGTCCAACGCATTGACCGGGCCGTTGCCCTCGCCGGTGACCACGGCCCGCTCTCCGCCGGCGCGTAGCCGGACGGTGGCCTCGCTCACCGCGTCGCCGCCGGGCCTGGACTCGGTGATGACGCGCCACGACTCGACGTCGAAGAGTCTGATCGGGCCGCCTTCGATGGCGGCGCGCAGGAGCAGCTCGAACGACGCGTCCGCGGCCTCGAACGTGTAGCCCGCGGCTTCGAGCTCCTTGACCCGCCGGGTCAGCGTGGTGACGAGCTCCGGTTCGCCGGAGACGTCGTAGCCCAGTTCGCGGCTCTTGAGTTCGATGCTGGCCCGCCCGGCCATGTCGGAGACGAGCAGGCGCATGTCGTTGCCCACGTCGGCGGGCTCAGCGTGCTGGTAGAGGTCGGGGTCCACCTTGATGGCGCTGGCGTGCAGGCCCGCTTTGTGAGCGAAGGCGCTGGCGCCGACGTAGGGCTGGCGCGAGTACGGCGCGATGTTGGTCAGCTCGGCGATCGCGTGCGCGATCCGGGTGGATTCCTGCAGCGCGCCGGCCGGAACGACGCGACGCTGCCGCTTCAGCTCGAGGTTGGCCACGATGGTGATGATGTCGGCGTTGCCGGTGCGCTCCCCCGTGCCGTTCACGGTGCCCTGCACGTGGGTGGCGCCGGCGTCCACGGCCGCGAGCGTGTTGGCCACAGCGCAGCCGGTGTCGTTGTGCGCGTGCATCCCCAGGCGCAGACCGGTCGTTTCGGCCACCTCGGCGACGATGGCGCGTACGTCGTCGGGCAGCATGCCGCCGTTGGTGTCGCACAAGGCCACGACATCGGCACCGGCTTCGGCGGCGGTCTGGATCGCTTCGACCGCGTAGCCCGGGTTGAGGCGGTAGCCGTCGAAGAAGTGCTCGGCGTCGAGGAACACGCGTCGTCCCTGCCCGGTGAGGAACGAGACGGTGTCGCGGATCATCGCGAGGTTCTCGTCGAGCGTGGTGCGCAAGGCCCGTTCGACGTGTCCGGCGTGACTCTTGGCCACCAACGTCACGACGGAGGTCTCGGCGTCGAGCAACGCCCGGACGAGTTCGTCACTACTGGCCCGGCCGCCGGGTTTGCGAGTGGCGCCGAACGCCGCGAGGGTCGCGTTCGTGAGGTGCAGCTCCTTGCGAGCACGGTTGAAGAACTCGGTGTCCTTGGGCACCGCGCCCGGCCAGCCCCCTTCGATGAACCCGACACCGAGCTCGTCCAAGTGAGCGGCGATGGCCAGCTTGTCTTGGACGGACAGCGACAACCCTTCCTGCTGTGCGCCGTCGCGAAGAGTCGTGTCGTAGACGTGGAACCGTTCCGGGTCCACCGCGGTTGCTGGTCCGTCTGCGCTGGTCACGATCTGTCCTCACTGTCGTGGTGAAATCCGGGGGCAGCAAACAAAAAACCCTCCGCACGGATGCGAAGGGTCTGCGCGCCTGGCATGGTGCTCGGGTGCCGGCGCGCCTACGTAATAATCAGGTGCAGGGTCATCGTCCCGTAGTATTGCATACTCCGGCGAGCCCGTGAGCTGCACTCCGCCCGATCCGCCCCTGTCCAGGCCTGCTCAGGCGGTCTCAGTCGCCCGGGCTGTCGTCGCGATCGCCCAGCTCACCGAGGTGTTCCGGGGCGGCGATGGCGAATACCCCCAAGACCAGGTAGGCGAACAGCAACACGACGCTGACGACGAGGGTCGCGGCCGTGTCGAAGAGAACCATGAGTCCGACGCCGACGACGAGGGCGGCGAGCGCGGCCAGGGTGAGGGTGCGCGGAGTCATGGCTCATCACGCCGATCCGCGGCGGCGATCGGGTGGAAGTCGGTGTCGAGGCGACCGGCCAAGGTCAGCCGGAACAGCAACCACAACGACGGTGCCAGGATCAGCAGGGCGATCCCCATACTGACCAGGATGGCGATCTGGGTGGGCCGGCCGGCGGCGGCCTCGTCGAGGCTCAGTGCACCGGGCAGGAAGTCCGGCCGCTGCGCCAATCCCCACCCTGCAACGGTCGCGGCCACGGCCACGGCCGAGGCATATCGAGCCGGCTCGTAGTGCTCTCGCCACACCAGCGCGAGGGCGACGACACCGGCCAGCGCCGACACCACCACGGCGACGACGCCACCACCGGAGGTGAGCCCGTCGTAGAGTCCGCGCGCCTGTGACCTGGCCACGAACAGACCCGCGATCGCGAGGACGCCGGTGACGAGGGCGGCAGCGAGCGCACGCCACCGGAAGGCGCGCGCGAGGTCCTCCTGGCCGACACGCACCGAGTCACCGGCCAGAAAGACCGCGGCGATGTAGGCACCGGCGCCGACGGTCAGTACCCCGATGTACAGCGGGAACGGCCCGGTCCAACTCTCCCAGGCGTCGCCGGCGCCTTCCGCGGGCACCTGGCCCGACGCCACCGCACCCACCACCGCGCCCAGGAAGAACGGGACCGCCACCGAGGCGAGGGCGAACGCCCCGCCGAGCAGCCGAGCCTCCACGATCGTCGCGGCCTCACCGCGTAGTGCGAACGCCGCGCCGCGGAAGATGATCCCGACTCCGGCCAGGTACAGCGGCACGTAGAGGGTCTGCATCACCGGGCCGAACGCACGCGGGAACGCGGTCCAGAACACCACCAGCACGAAGATCAGCCAGACGTGGTTGGCCTCCCACACCGGCCCCATCGCGTTTTTCACCATGCCTCGAAGGCGCGCCCCTCGCCGCGCCCCGCCGGCGGTCAGATCCCAGAACCCGGCGCCGAAATCGGCCCCGCCGAGCACGGCATACGCCGTCAATCCCAGCAGGAGGACGGCCGCATTGAGTTCAGCCAGAGCCATCGTCGACCCCCCGCGCCGCCGACTCGGCCTCGAGCTCGATCGGCCGGTGTGCGAGCCGGCGCAACAGGTACAGCACGATCACCGCGAGCGCCGCGTAGACCAGCGCCAGCGTGGCGTAGCCGACGGGGATTCCCTCGGCGCCGGTGACCGCCTCGCTCACCCGCATCACCCGGTAGACGATCCACGGCTGGCGACCGACCTCGGTGACGATCCATCCGGCGATCAGCGCGACCAGCGCGGCCGGACCGGCGGCCACGACCGCGATGTAGAACCACTTTGATCGTGGCGGTCTACCTCGACGTACCGCCGTGACGAGATAGACGACGGCGAGCAACGCCAGGCCGGTGCCGATCCCGATCATCACCTGGAAGGCGTTGCGCACGACAGGAACCGGGGGCCGCTCATCGGCCGGTACCGCGTTCAACCCTTCGACCTCGGCGTTCGGGTCATGATGGGCCAGCAACGACAGACCGTCGGGAATGGACACACTGCCGTAGATCTCGTCGCCGATCATGATCCCGCCGAGCCGCAGGTCCGCGCCCCGGGTGGTCTGCTCGAGCCCTTCGAACGCGGCGAGTTTGGTCGGCTGCTCCTCGGCCACGGTTCGACCGGCCCAGTCACCGACCACCACCTGAATGGGCGCGGCCAGGCACGCGAAGGTCAGCGGGACCACCATCGCGACCTGGCGGAACCGGTCCCGGTGGCCGCGCAGCCACGAGAAGGCGTACACCCCGGCCACGATGAACCCCGCGACGAGGAAGCCGGCGAGGTACATGTGCACCCACTCGTGCCAGACGTTGGAGTTGACGAACGCAGCGAACGGATTGACACCGGTGACGTTGCCGTCGGAGTCCAATTCGAACCCGCCGGGGTCGTTCATCCAGCCGTTGACCCCGATCACCATGAGCGAGCCGGTGAAGCCCGCGATCACGACCGGAATTCCGGTCAACAGGTGCGCCCGCGGTGAGATGCGGTCCCATCCGTAGACGTAGATGGCGATGAAGATCGCCTCGAGGAAGAACGCGACGCCCTCGAGCGCGAAGGCCATCCCGAACACTTCGCCGAAACGTTCCATGAACTCCGGCCACAACAGGCCGAGCTCGAAGGACAGGATGGTCCCGGTCACCGCGCCCACCGCGAACAAGATCAGCATGACCTTCGACCAGCGCTTGGCGATCACCTTGTAGAGCGGGTCGCCGGTGCGGACGTAGAGGCCTTCCATGTAGAGGACCATCGCGGGGAAGGCGACGCCGAAGCACACGAGCGGGATGTGCACGGCGAGCGAGAGCGCCTGCATCTGCCGGGCCTCGAACAAGTACGGCTGGTCGACACCCGGAAGTGCGGCCCGAGCGAACTCGATCAGGCCCGTCGTAGCGAAGTCAACCGGCACGAGCGCGTCGTACCCGAGCCCACGACACCCAAACGAAGCGCCCGGCTCATCTGCGCTCGAGTGCGCGGTAGGCGAGCTTGCGGACCTCGTCGAACCACAGGACCGTCGACGCCATCGCGACACACACCGCCCAGTGCCCCAGGTCCATGGACGCCGTGGCGAAGGCGACCTGGAGGAACGGCAACTCCACGACGGCGACCTGCAGAACGACCGCCAGCGCCACCGCACCCCACAGCCAGGGGTTCACGAACGGCCGATGGAAGGCGCTCGTCGTCTCCGACCGGGAGTTGAACGCGTTGAAAAGCTGGGCGAACACCAGTGTGGTGAAGCCTGCCGTGCGGGCCACGTCGAGTGAGTCGTCGCCGTCGACCAACCCGCCGGGCAGGAAGATGTCGATGGCGAACAGGGACGCGAGCCCCATCACCAGCCCGATGGACACGACGCCGCGCCACATCCGGGCGTCGATGATCCGATCGGACAGCCGGCGCGGTCGGCGAGCCATCACATCGTCGGTCATCGGGTCGATCCCCATCGCGAGGGCGGGCCCGGAATCGGTGATCAGGTTGATCCACAGGATCTGCGTCGCCAAGAGGGGCACCACCACGCCATCGCCGCTCACGTCGGTCAATCCGATGACGCCGGCGAGCACGACGCCGAAGAACACCGTGCACACCTCGCCCATGTTCGACGAGAGCAGGTAGCGCAGGAACTTCCTGATGTTGTCGAAGATGACCCGGCCTTCGCGCACGGCGGCGACGATGGTCGCGAAGTTGTCGTCGCCGAGGATCATCTTCGCCGCGTCCTTGGTCACCTCGGTTCCGGTGATGCCCATCGCGATGCCGATGTCGGCGGACTTCAGCGCGGGGGCGTCGTTCACCCCGTCGCCGGTCATCGCGACGACGTTCCCGTCGGCTTGCAGCGCGTCGACGATGGTCAACTTGTGCTCCGGCGCCACCCGCGCGTAGACCGAGGTCGTGCGGGCCACCTCGCGCATCTCCGCCGAGCTCAGCTGGTCGAGCTCGGGTCCGGTCACGGCTTTCGCACCGGGTTCGACGATGCCGAGGTCGGCGGCGATCCGGGCCGCCGTGGCGGGATGGTCACCGGTGATCATCAAGATCCGGATGCCTGCGGCGCGAGCTTCGGCGACAGCGTCAGCGGCCTCCGGGCGCGCAGGGTCGATGATCCCCACGGTGCCCACGTAGATCAGGTCGTGCTCGATCGACTCGTCGACGTCGCCGGCCTCGCCGTCCAGGGGGCGGTAGGCCACGGCCAGGGTCCGGAAGGCGTCGGCCGACAGTTGCTCGACGGCGGCCAGGGCCGCGCGCCGGTGGTCGTCGTCCAGCGCCTCGACAGCATCACCCACGTGGAGCTGTGCGCATCGGTCGAGCAGCACGTCAGGCGCGCCTTTGGCCATCACGAGCGTGGCGCCGTCAGCGCGACGGTGCACCACGGCGGACATCATCTTGCGCTCGGAGGTGAACGGCACCTCCGCCCGGCGCTCGTAGGCCGCCACCCGCTCGGCCGTCCCGGCCAGCTTCGGCGCCGCTGCGAGCAGGGCGGCCTCGGTGGGATCGCCTTGGATCTCCCACTCGCCGTCGCGCCGAGTCAGCTGGGCGTTGTTCGCCAGCGAGCCGCCGGCGAGGACCAGCTGCGCCTCGGTCCGCACAGCGGCGTCGTCGGCCCCGCGGCCGTCCAGGATCGCCTGACCCTCGGGCCGGTACCCGACGCCGGTGAGCTCGACCTGGCCGGACGCGGTGACGATCCGCCGCACGGTCATCTCGTTCTTGGTCAAGGTGCCGGTCTTGTCCGAGGCGATCACGGTGGCCGAGCCCAGCGCCTCGACCGAGTGCAGCTTCTTGACCACGGCGTTGCGGCGAGCCATCCGCTGCACACCGAGGGCGAGCACCACCGACAGGATCGCGGGCAGGCCTTCAGGTACCGCGGCCACCGCCAGCGACACGCCCAGCAGCAGCACCGTCACGGCATCGTCGACCGACGAGACGTCGCTGACGATCGCGATCGTCGCCATCACCACGACGGCGATGACGATCACCGTGACACCGAGCAGTTTGCTCACGCCGGTGATCTCGCGTTGCAGCGGCGTCGGGTCCTCCTCGGTCGCCTCGAGCAGTTCGGCGATCGCCCCCATCTCGGTGTTCATGCCGGTGCTCGTCACGATCGCGCGACCCACGCCCTGCACGACCGCGGTGCCCTTGAACACCATGTTGTGCCGATCGCCCAGCGCGGCCGGCGCGGACAGGACGGCCGGGTTCTTGGTGACCGCTTCGCTCTCGCCGGTCAGGGCGGCCTCGCCCAGGCGCAACGACGTGGCCTCGACCAGCCGGGCGTCGGCGCCGACGGCATCGCCCTCGCTGAGCACGAGCACGTCGCCTCGGACCAGGTCGGGCGACGGCACCGTGGCCAGCTCCCCGTCGCGCAGGACGGTCGACGTCGCGACGGTCATCGACCGCAGCGCGGCCACGGCGTCCTCGGCGCGCGATTCCTGGACGAACCCGAGCACGGCGTTGACGATCAGAACCGCCGAGATGACGATCGCGTCGACCGGTAGGCCAGCCGCGCCCTCGGCCAGCCAGGCCACCGACGAGATCGCGACGGCGACCACCAGCAGGTACACGAGGGGGTCCTGGAACTGGCCCAGGATTCGACGCCACACCGGCACCGGTGGGCGGGACCGAAGCTCGTTCGGCCCCTCCGCAGCGAGCCGCCGGGCGGCCTCAGTTGAGCCCAGCCCGGTCGCCGGGTCGACGCCGAGCTCGCGCGCCACCTCCGTCGCTTCGCGCAACGAAGGGTCCGGCGGCACGCGTGCTCACCTCACACGACGCGGCGCATCCAGCCGTGTGGATCGCCCGCGCGGCCGTACTGCACATCCAGTAGCGCCGAGCGGATCTCCTGCGTCACCGGCCCGGTCTCCGCACCGGTGCCGACCTCGCCGCCGTCCCACTTCAGCTTCCCGAGCGGCGTGACGACAGCAGCCGTCCCGCACGCGAAGACCTCGGTGATCTCGCCGGACGCGACGCCGCTG
>JAJYTA010000177.1 GCA_021793295.1 Actinomycetes bacterium | reverse complement strand
GGAGCTGCCCGAGGTGAACCCGGCCCAACTGGGCCGCGCACCCCGCGACAGGTCAGCCGAGCCGGGCCCGGCGGAGGGGCCACGCCGGACGGGCAGCGCGGCGATCCGGGCCACCGGGCGAATGGAGTCCAGCACGCGATCGCGGTGAGCGGCGCTCCAGGTCGGGTCGCAGACCAGTGGGGTCGCGCCGAGCACGTCCGCAGCGAGCACGGCCGTCAGCGCGTCGACCGGATCGCTCACCTCGATGGCGACCACCCGGCGGTGGTCGTCGCCGCCGACGGTCGGCACCGTCACATTCGCCGCCCACACCCGAGCCACGGCGACCACGTCGTCGGCCAGCTGCGCATACGTCCGCGTGCGCTCACCGCAGCGGATCGCGACCTGCCGCGGGTGCGCCGAGGCGGTCTGCAGAACGAGGCGGGCGATCGGCATCGGCGACCGCTCAAGCTCCCCGCGTGCCGCTCAGTCGAGCGCGGCGGACAGCAGGTGAGGCTTCGGGGTAGGCACGTTGCACCCCGGCGACAACCACCGCGGCGAACACGGCCTTGGCGATGTCACCCGGAACGAACACCGTGGACAAGGCGATGGTCTCCAGCAGCGGAACGCCCGTCACGGCAGCCTGGACGGGAACCCCGATGAGCAGGACCACGGCCGAGCCGCTCAGGCACGCCACCAGGGCCACGGGCAGGCCGGCGCCGCGGCGCATGCGCTCCATGATCCAACCCACGACCCACGCAGCCGCGACGAACCCGATCAGGTACCCCACCGACGGCCCGGCGAACACGCCGAGCCCTCCGCGCCCGCCGGCCAGCAGCGGCAGGCCGACGGCGACCAGGGCCAGCAGCAAGACCATGGACAACGCGCCGCGCCACGCGCCGAGGATCGCACCGGCCAGCAAGGCACCCATCGACTGCAGCGTCACCGGGACGGCATTGCCGAACAGCGCGAACGAGCCCGGCACACCCAGTACGGCGATCAGCGCTGTGAACACCGCGACTCGAGCCGAGTCGGCGGCGGAAAGCCCCCGCAAGCCCTGGTTGCGCGATCCGGACATCTGCACACCCCCGGTCAGTCGGCCAGCCGCCAGGTCGCGGCCGTACCACATGCAGGTCTACTGTGCCCGGTCCGGCGGCACATGTCGTACTGAGGTACTCCACCACGACGCCGGACGAGTCTTGGTGGACGCGCACAACCGGCGCACAACGCGATGTCGTCAGTGCCGTACAGCATCACGCTGTCAGTGCCGTACGGCACCATGGACACCATGACGCGCACCGACGACGTCGTCGTCACCATGGTCAGCACCCCGGTCGGCCGGATCCGCCTCGCGGTCACGACGGTCGGGTTGGCCGGGCTGACCTGGGAGGGACGCGAGCTACCCGGTGCCGAGCTGCCGCCGGCCGCCGACGACGGGCGTTCGACGCCGGTGGCCCACCAGCTCGTCGAGTACTTCGAAGGCCGGCGCCGCGGCTTCGAGGTGGAGGTCGATTGGCGCTATGCCGAGGGCACCCAGCGCCAGGTGTTGCAGACCCTGTACGACGGCGTCGGCTTCGGCAAGTCGATCACCTATGGCGAGCTCGCCGAGCGCAGCGGCACGGGTGTCCCCGCGCGCGGTATCGGCGCGATCATGGGCTCCAACCCGATGCCACTGGTCGTCCCGTGTCATCGGGTCGTCGCACACGACGGCCTGGGTGGGTACAGCGGCGGCGTCGATGGCAACGGTCTCGAGGTGAAGCGCTGGCTGTTGACGCTCGAAGGCGTGCTGCCACCGACGTTCGACTGGCCGGCGTTTCCCTGACCGCAGGGCGCGAGTCGGTCAGCCGTCACACGTCAGCAGGCCCATCCGTTCCTTGACCGTGAGCACGCGCAGCACGTGCTCGTCCACGAGCTGGGCGAACCCGGCGTCCGCCTCCGCTTCGTCGATGACGGCTTCGGTCATCTCCGGCAGCAGCTCCGGCGTCGACACGATGGCGATGTCTCCGCCGGCGCGCAGGAAGTCCAGCGCTCGGCGGGCCGGCGGCACGTCTTCCACCTCCACCGCGGCGCCGAGATCGTCAGAGAGCACGACACCGTTGAAACCGAGGTCGCCGCGGACCATCCCGTCGATCACCGTCGGCGAGAACACCGCCCGACGGTCCGGATCGATCTGCTCGTACGTCGACAGCGCCACCATGAGGAACGGCGCGCCGGCCCGCAACCCTGCGGCGAACGGCTCCAGATCGGCGTCGTCCCGGGTGGTCCGGGTGTCCACCACCCCGCTGGAGAAGTCGGTGTTGCCCTCGACCTTGCCCAACCCGGGGAAGTGCTTCACCGCCGTCGCCACGCCGGCATCATTCATGCCCTGCACGTACGCCGCCACCTGCGCGGCCACCACCGAGCGGTCGGGCCCGTACCCGCGTTGCACAGCACCGACCGGCTGATTCGCATCGCCGATGTCCTCGGGCACCACATCGGCCACCGGTGCGAGGTTGACGTCGATGCCGCCGGTGCGCAGATCCTCACCCCAGGCCTGGGCCTCGCTGCGCAACTGCTGCGGGGGCAGGCTGCTTTGTTCCTCCGCCGACGGCATCGTGGCGAACCCGTCGCCCTTCAAATGCTGAACCAGCCCACCTTCCTGATCGGTGGCCACGAACGGCTGCACCCCGGCCGGCGCACCGGCGACCTCGCGACCACGGTCGGCGGCCTCGGCCGAGGCCGACGTCCCACCCGTCAACTGTCCGATGAGCAGGAGCGAACCGACCTGCGCCGCGCCGAGGTCGTCCGACACGTACGCCGGGGTCTCCCCGACCTGGACGCCGCCCATGAACAACTGGCCGACCTTCTCGTCGAGGTCGAGGCGGGCCAGCGTCTGGTCCGGGCAGTCCGCCGGCACGTCGGGACTGGCCGACGGCGAGGACGGCGACGCCCCGGGGGTCTGCGGTGTGGTATTCGGGTCCGACGGCGACGGCGAGGCGGTGTCGGACGCGGCTGGGCGCGACTCGGTCTCGCTCGGGGCGGCCGAGGGCTCGTCCCCGCCGCACGCCGACAGAGCCGACGTGATCACCACCACCGCGCTGAGCCAACCGGTCGCCGTTGCCACCCTCGTTCGCATCCCGGCATCGTCTCAGGGTCGGTCCCGGCGCCGACGCGAGGGCAGCGGTTCGGGTCAAAATTCCGCCGAACATCGCTCGAGCAGGCGCCGAAAGTCTGCCGCATCGCCAAGACCCGGTGAATTACGGTCCGATTTCACCTAGATTGAAGGCTCAGTCGGCGATCAACGGAGCAGACATGCCCGCATCCGATGGCAGTCCCGACCTCATCACGCTCGGCCGGCGCATCCGCCACGCGCGTAAGGCGAAGTCGCTCACGCTGAGCGAGTTGGCCGAACGAGTGGAACGGGCGCCGTCGTTGCTGTCGCAGATCGAGAACGGCAAGCGCGAGCCGCGGCTGGCGCTGCTGCAGGCGATCGCCCACGAACTCGATGTCTCCGTCGCCGAGCTGATGAAGGACGAGCCACCGTCGGAGCGCGCAGCGCTGGAGATCGCTCTGCAACGCGCGCAAGCACGAGCGTCGTACACCGCCCTCGGCCTGCCCGAGATTCGCAGCACAGCCACGTTGCCCACCGACGTCCTCACGTCCCTCGTCGGACTGCACAACGAACTCGAACGCCGCGCCACCGTGCAGGCGGCGACACCGGAAGAGGCCCGCCGGGCCAACATCGAGCTACGCCGGCAGATGCGCGACCGGGACAACTACTTCGTCGAGATCGAGCAGATCGCGCGTGACATCTGCGCCACGATCGAGCACACCGGCGGGCCACTGACCCAGCGCGACATCAACGACCTCACCACTCACCTCGGGTTCACCTTGCATCGGGTCAGCGACCTGCCGCTGGCCACCAGGTCGATCACCGACCTGCGGCATCGGCGGATCTATCTCCCGGCCGCCCCGCGCGGCGGCCACGACCCGCGCTACATCGTGCTACAGACCCTCGGCCATTTCGCGTTGCATCACGAGGACCCGCGCGGCTACGCCGACTTCCTGCGCCAGCGAGTCGAAGCGAACTATTTCGCTGCGGCCATGCTCGTCCCGGAGAGCGCGGCCGTGACGTTCTTGCAGCAAGCCAAGGCGCGCAAGGAACTGGCCATCGACGACTTGCGGGACGTGTTCGCCGTGTCCTACGAGACCGCCGCTCATCGCTTCACCAATCTCGCCACCCGACACCTGGGCCTACCGGTGCACTTCATGCGGGTGGGCCGAGACGGCGTCATCTACAAGGCGTACGAGAACGACGACGTCACCTTCCCGACCGACGTGCTGGGCGCCATCGAAGGCCAGATCACCTGCCGGTACTGGGCGTCGCGCGCGGTGTTCTCCACCCCGGACCCGTACTCCACGCACTATCAGTACACCGACATGGACCAGGGCACGTACTGGTGCACCACCCACGTCGAGCGCACTGCGGACGGTGACTTCGCCATCGACGTGGGCGTGCCGTACGCCCACGTCAAGTGGTTCCAGGGCCGCGAGACCACCGTGCGGGCCCGCTCGAGGTGCCCCGACCCGGCCTGCTGCCGCCGGCCTCCGGCGGAGCTGGCCGCACGATGGGAGAACTACTCCTGGCCCAGCGCCCGGGCGCACTCGCACCTGCTTGCAGCACTTCCTCCGGGGACGTTCCCCGGAGTCGACGACACCGACGTCTACCGGTTTCTGGAGCGCCACGCGCCCGAATCGAGCGACCACGCTTCGGGATGATCACCTTTGCGGGGTTTGTCCCGAGTCTCAGGCGGGAAGAGATGTTGACGCATACCTGGACGCTTCGACGCCGTACGGAGGATCGGGTCATGATCGTGCTCGGACTGTTCCTGCTCGTTGTCGCCACCGGGTTGGTGGTCGTCGCCGTGATGGACGGTGGCAGCACGGTGAGCATCGACGTGTTCGGCGCCGGCTTCGAGTCGCCGTTGTGGGGCATCTTCCTGGCCGGCGTGATCACGGGGCTGATCGCCCTGGGCGGGCTGCTCACGCTCGTGGCGGGGATCCGGCGGTCCAGGGACCGTCGCCGCGAGATCGAGTACCTGCGCCGTAAGGTCGCCCAGCACGAACGCGAGGCCGACCACGACAAACCCGACACCGAGCTCGGGCGCGACTGGATCGACCTCGGCGCCCCGGCCGCCCGGTCGACCGCTCCGGCCGCCACGGGCAACGTGTGGACCCCGGACCCGGCGCCCAACGTCGCGGGCCACCGGACCCACCCGTGATCGCCTGACCTGCACCTACTCGAACCGAGCCACGAACCGTCGCTGCCCGGGCGTCTCCACTGCGCGTGGGTTGTAGTTCGCACGGACGTAGGCCACGGCCTCGCGCGGGTCGACACCGTCGAGCACCGCCAGGCACGCCAACGCCGTCCCAGTCCGGCCGAGCCCACCGGCGCAAGCCACCTCGACGCGATCCGAACCGGCCCGTCGCCACGCTTCACGCAGCGCCTCGGCCGTCGCGGCCCGGTCGGCGGGCAAGCCGAAGTCGCGCCAGCGAACCCAGCGGTACTCCCAGGCCACCTCAGGAGGCTGGCTACCCAGGAGGTACAGCGCGAACGTCGGCGCCGGCCCCGGCGGCTCCGCCCGGCTCAGGCCACGGCCACGGACGAGGAGACCGGAAGGCAAGCGCAGCACCCCTTCGCCGGCCGGGTCCCAGGCATCGATCATGCCGGCGAGCCTAACGCCGGGCGCGCACGTCACGGCCCAGTCAGGACGCGTCGATCGCCAGGTTCGCCATCAGCTCATCGGCCAGCGGGCGCAACTGCTCCAGGGTGGCCGATCCGGTCGTCGACATCGTGAGCAGCAGCCGCTCTTCCCCGGCTCGCAACACCACACCGAGCACGCTCCCGGCGAGGTCAGCACTGGCCAGGAGCGCGTCGTCGCCATAGCCGGCCGTGACGCCGAGATCGGAGATCTCGTCGTAGTCCCCGACGGCCTCCGGCTCCGCGGACACGTCGGTGAACACCTTGTCCAAGACCTCGGCGTCGGACGTCGACTCGTCCCACTCCGTGCTCAGCGACGTGCGCAAGCCAGGCAAGCCGTCGGTGTCGTAGTCGCACTCGCGCGACAGGAAGTACGGCGTGCGCATGACCGGCGCCCGGCCGCGCTCCTGGCCCTCATTTCCTGCGACGGCCACACCCAGGTGTTCCTCGATCGTCTCGCCCGGCAGCGCCGCGCACAGATCGTCACCGGTCAGCTCAGCCAACGCCGAGACAGGCTCAGCCGATTCCGATGCGCTCGTCTCCGCCGGAGTGTCATCCGGATCGTCCGAGCATGCGGCCAACACGAGCACGAGGGCGCAAGCCGCCCCTACGGCACGGATCACGAGTGAGTCTCCCTGCTTTGTCCATCGTCGTCACGGTGAGTGTCGGCGCGGCCACCCGTGCCCCGGGCCCGCCGAGGTCGGATGCTATCACCGCTGCGCAGGGGCCATATCCGGCGCCGAGGCGGGTGCGGCGAAACCACCCACTTCTGGAGGGTTGTCCACCCTTCCCAGCGTCGCGAAGGGTGGACAACCCGCCAGAAGGCGGGGACGCGCGCCCTCAGTTCGCGCGACCGGTGCCGCGCTGGGTGGCTGCGTCCACGCGCTGCGCCAGGCCGTCGACGTACAGCGCGATGAGCATCTCGAACAACGCGTCTCGATCGAACTTCGCGTAGGTGTCGGCGACGGCGGTGAGGTGCGGAAACCGGGTGGCCGGCAGCGAAGCGAAGTAGTCGCGCACCACCGATGCGGCCTCGACCGGGGGCGGCGCGCCCTCCGATGCGTCGCCACCCAGCCCGGTCTCGTCGATGGTGAACCCGTTGACCACGGAGAACATGAGCAACAGCCCCGACACGGCGATGTCGTCGGGTACGCCTCCGGACCGCAGGATAGCCAAGACGCGTTCGTTGAATCGCAGCGAGTTCGGGCCGAGCGGGATGCGGTTGACCGAGACCCGGACGATGTCGCGGTGGTTGAGAATCGTGGCCCGCATGTTGCGCGCCACGGTCTTGAGAAGTTCTTGCCAGCGGCCAGGGTCAGGCTCGGGGATGTCGATCTCACCGATGACGGTGTCGAAGATCAGGTCGAGTAGACCGTCCTTGGATCCGACGTGCCAATAGAGCGAGGCCGCGCCGGTATCGAGCTCCTCGGCGACTCGGCGCATGCTGAAGCGATCGAGCCCATCGGCGTCGAGTAACCGCAATCCGACCTCGACGATCACGTCCTGGGTCAGTCGATCCCGCCGGCGTCGGCTCGTGCGCTGCGGCACCCGCTGCCACGGCGGCGCCGGAATGCCGTCTGATCCGTTCTGCTCCGCGCTCATGCGAACACTGTACTACTCACGAACGGTGTTTGACTAACGCGTCACCGCAGTGCTAGAACGGTGTTCGATAACGAACGGTGTTCGGGTAACGAGGAGACCTCATGAAAGGCCTACGGAAACCATGGGCGGCCGCGCTCGTCATGATCGGAGCGGTGCTCATGGACATGATCGACATCACGATCGTCAACGTCGCCCTGCCGACCATCGGAACTGATCTCGGCGCGAGTGGATCCGAGCTGCAGTGGGTGATCTCGGCCTACCTGTTGGCCTTCGCCGCAGGGCTCATCACCTTCGGCCGGGTCGGTGACCTGCTCGGCCGCAAGCGGGTCTTCGTCATCGGCGTCGCCGTATTCGGCTTGACCAGTCTTGCGGGCGGGCTCGCCCAGGACCCGGCACAGCTGATCGGCGCACGGGTCGTCCAGGGTCTGGCGGCCGCCGCCATGGTCCCCCAGGTCCTGGGAACCTTCCGGGCGATGTTCTCGGGTCCGGAACGGGGCAAGGCCTTCGGCATCTACGGCGCGATTCTCGGCTTCGCCTCGGCGCTCGGCCTGGTCCTGGGCGGCGTGCTCACCGACGCCGACCTGTTCGGATGGAGCTGGCGGCCGATCTTCCTGATCAACGTCCCGATCGCTCTGGTGGCAACGGTCGCCACCATCCGGGTCGTCCCCGAGACTCGGGAACGGTCGGCGGCGCGCCCGGACGTACTCGGAGCCACGGTGCTCGCGGCGAGCCTGGTGGCCATCGCCTACGCACTACTCGAGGGCCGCGAACACTCCTGGCCGGTATGGATCTGGGCGTTGCTGGGCAGCGGACTGCTCGGGCTCGTCATGCTCGGCGCCGTCGAGTCGCGGCGCCACACCGATCAGGTCGCGCCCCTGCTGATGCCCAGCATGTTGCGCATCCCCGCCTTCTCGGCGGGGTTGGTGGTGATGACGGCGTTCGCCGCCGGCATGCAGGGCTTCTTCATCGCCTTCGCGCTGT
>JAJYTA010000019.1 GCA_021793295.1 Actinomycetes bacterium | reverse complement strand
ACGGTATCTCCTCAGCGCCGTGTGAGTCCGGTTCGGAGGTCGAGGAGGGCCTCACGGACGAGGCCATCCGGGTACACCGCGCGGTGTGCGCGGAGTTCCCGGACGTCGCGTCCTACGGCGGGCTGCGGCCGGGCGACGGGGGTGCGCACGGCGAGGGCCGCGCCTTGGACGTCATGATCTCGAGCAGTTCGCAGGGCGACGCCATCGCCGAGTGGGTCCGGGCCAACTACGCCGAGCTCGGCGTCAGCGAGGTCATCTGGTCGCAGCGGATCTGGACCGTCGAGCGCAGCGACGAGGGCTGGCGCTGGATGGAGGACCGCGGCTCGGACACCGCGAACCACTACGACCACGTCCACATCACCGTGTAGGTCAGCGTCGGCGTCGGCGGCGAACGTCCGCCCGTGGCTACTCGCCCGATCGCCCCGACAGCTGCTCGACCAACAGCAGCAGAGCCGAATGGTCCAGCGAGCCGTGACCCTGAGCGCGGGCGGAGGCCATGAGGGTGGCGGCCAGCGACCCGAGCGGGGTGGCCACACCGGCCTCCCGCGCGGCGGCCGCGACGATGCCGAGGTCCTTGTGGTGCAGGTCGACGCGGAAGCCGGGGGTGAAATCGCGCCGCAGCATGGCCGGTGCCTTGCGATCGAGCACGGCGCTCCCGGCCAGACCTCCGGAGAGCACATCCACCGCGCGGTCCCGATCGACGCCATGAGCGTCCAGGAACACCAGAGCTTCTGCGACCAGTTCCATGATGCCCGCGACCATCAGCTGATTCGCCGCCTTGACGGTCTGCCCGGAGCCGGCCGGGCCGACGTGGACGATGGTGGAGCCCAACGCGTCCAGGACGGGGCGCATCGAGGCGAACGTGTCGGTGTCCCCACCCACCATGATCGACAGCGTGGCGTCGATGGCGCCTTGCTCGCCGCCGCTGACGGGTGCGTCCAGGAAGCCGACGTCGTGGCGGCCGGCGGTCTCGGCGAGCGTGCGGGCGACGTCCGGGCGGATCGTGCTCATGTCGATGAGCACGGCGCCGGGGCGGGTCGTGGCCAGGACGCCGTCACCACCGAGGACCACCGACTCGACGTCGGGGGAGTCGGGCAGCATCGTGATCACGACGTCCGCACCGGAACACGCGTCGGCGATGGACTCCGCCCGCCGGCCTCCGGCGGTGACGAGACCCTCGACCTTGTGGGGGCTGCGGTTGTACCCGGTCACGTCGAAGCCTGCAGCCACGAGGTTGGCGGCCATGGGGGCGCCCATGACGCCCAGGCCGATGAATCCGATCGTCGTCATGAAAGAACCCCTTGGTCGTACCAGGTGAACGGGTCGGTGTCGTCGCTGCGATACTCCAGGGCGACCCAGCCCCGGTAGCCGCCCGAACGCAGCTCGTCGATCCAGGACTGCAGCGGCAGCTCGCCGGTGCCGGGAGCGCCTCGGCCCGGTGCGTCGGCCACCTGGACATGCGCGATGCGGGCGCGATGCCGGTCGATCGCGGCGCGGACGTCGTCGCCGTTGGTCGCCAGGTGATAGACGTCGAGCAGGAGCGCGAGGTTGTCCGCGCCGGTCTCCTGCTCCACGCGGTCCAGGACGGCGATGACGTCGTCGGCGGTGCGCAGCGGGTAGGCGGCCGCGCCGCTGACCGGCTCGACGAGCACGGTGCCGTCGATCCGGGCTAGCTCGGTGGCGACCGCCGCGAGGTTGCGCACGGCCAACTGGTCCTGTGCCGCGGCCGTGCTTTCGGGGTGCCGGTTGCCGTAGAGCGCGTTGAACAGGCGGCAGCCCAGCTCAGCGCCGATCTGTGCGGCCAGCTCCGCGCTGGCGCTAAGTTCCTCCGCCCGGCCCGGCCACGAGACCACGCCACGGTCACCGGCAGGCATGTCGCCGGCGAAGAGGTTGAGCGCGGCCAACTGCAAGCCGGAGTCGCGCACGGCTGTGACGAACGCCTCGACCTCCGGGTCGGACGGCGTCGCGGTGGCGAACGGCCACCAGAACTCGACAGCAGTGAAACCGGCAAGCCGCACAGCTTCGAGGCGAGCCGGCACGTCGCGGTCGGTCAGGAGGATCGAGCAGTTGACGGCGAACGACGTGCTGGTCATCGCGATCGAGCATAGGCGGTCGCCGTGACGCGGTGAGCATCAGGCGATCATGCAGCGTTGACGGCGCTGGGGACGCCGCAGCCGTCTCATGATCGGGACGGCTTCACTCCCAGCGGGATGGCGCCCGGCGGCCCGCCTGCCCGGAAAGCGTGGTATTGGCGGCGGGCGTATACCCTTCTAGCTGTGTCGAGCAGTCATTACGTCGCGCCCGGTGCCACGTATGCAGGTGCGGGTGTGGACATCGAGGCTGGTGACCGCGCCGTCGAGCTGATGAAGGAAGCGGTCGCCCAGGCGCAGCGACCCGAGGTGGTCGGCGGTCTAGGCGGCTTCGCCGGGCTGTTCGACGCCAGCGCCCTGAAAACCTATCGACGCCCGCTGTTGGCCACCAGCACCGACGGCGTCGGCACCAAGGTCGCCGTCGCGCAGCGGATGGACGTCCACGACACCATCGGCTTCGACCTGGTCGGCATGGTGGTCGACGACATCGTCGTGTGCGGCGCAGAGCCGCTGTTCATGACCGACTACATCGCCTGTGGCCGCGTCGTCCCCGAACGCATCGCCGCGATCGTCCAAGGCATCGCGGCGGCCTGCGCGCAAGCCGGGTGCGCCCTCACCGGAGGCGAGACTGCCGAGCATCCTGGCCTGCTCGGGCCGGACGAGTACGACATAGCCGGAGCCACCACCGGCGTCGTCGAGGCCGACGACCTGCTCGGCGCCTCCCGGGTCGGCAGCGGCGACGTCGTCATCGCCCTGGCCTCGTCCGGGTTGCACGCCAACGGATACTCCCTCGTCCGGCATGTGTACTTCGATGTCGCAGGCTGGGACGTCCATCGCGACGTCGCAGAGTTCGGACGTACACTCGGTGAGGAGTTGCTGCAGCCGACGCGGATCTACGCGCAGGACTGCCTGGCACTGGCCCGTGAAACCGATGTGCATGCGATGTCGCATGTGACCGGTGGCGGGTTGGCGGCGAACCTCGAACGGGTGCTGCCGTCAAACACGTCGGCTGTCCTCGAGCGATCCACGTGGACGCCGCAACCCATCTTCTCGGTCACGGCACGAATCGGTGGCGTGGCCGAAGCTGAACTCGAACGGACGCTCAACATGGGCGTCGGCATGGTCGTGATCGTCGCCGCTGGAGCCGCCGATCACGCGTTACGCGTCCTCTCCGCGAGAGGAGTGGAGTCCTGGGTCGTCGGCGAGATCGTCGACGGCAACGGTTCGGTTCACCTGCGTGGACGGTACGCCACCTGAGCCATCGCAGGAGCCAAGCGACACGTGACAGCCGGCCGCGACGGAGGGGCCCGCCACGATCGTGTCGAGCACGTCTCATGAGGAGTCGTACATGCCCCCTGCTGCTGATCTGTCATCGCTGGAAGCCGAGGTCGTCCGGCGCAATCCGGCCGAAACGGAATTCCATCAGGCGGTGCGAGAGGTGCTGGAATCGCTCGCCCCCGTCGTCCACAAGCATCCCGAATACGCTGACGCGAAGCTCATCGAGACGATATGTGAGCCGGAGCGACAGATCATCTTCCGGGTGCCGTGGGTCGACGACTCCGGTGAGGTGCAGGTCAACCGAGGTTTCCGGGTCGAGTTCAACTCCGCGCTCGGCCCCTACAAGGGAGGCATCCGCTTCCACCCGTCGGTCAACCTCGGCATCGTGAAGTTTCTCGGGTTCGAGCAGATCTTCAAGAACTCACTGACCGGGCTGCCGATCGGTGGCGGCAAAGGAGGCGCCGACTTCGACCCGAAGGGACGCTCCAACGGCGAGGTCATGCGGTTCTGCCAGTCGTTCATGACCGAGCTCTACCGGCATCTCGGTGAGTACACCGACGTGCCGGCGGGCGACGTCGGCGTCGGCAGCCGCGAGTTGGGCTTCATGTTCGGCCAGTACAAGCGGATCACCAACCGGTACGAGTCCGGGGTCATCACCGGCAAGGGGCTCGTGTGGGGCGGAGCGCAAGTGCGGACCGAGGCCACCGGGTACGGCACGGCCTACTTCGTCAACGAGATGCTCGCCGCGACCGGCACCGCCTTGGAAGGCCTCGACGTCGTGGTGTCCGGCTCCGGCAACGTGGCGATCTATGCGATGGAGAAGATCCGGCAACTGGGCGGCAATGTCGTCGCGTGCTCGGACTCCAGCGGCTACGTCGTCGATCACAAGGGGATCGATGTCGACCTGCTCAAGCAGATCAAAGAGGTCGAGCGCGGTCGAATCAGCGACTACCTCCGGGAGCGCCCCGAGGCGACCTTCGTGTCGGACGGCTCGGTCTGGGACGTGCCGTGCGAGGTCGCTCTGCCGTGTGCCACGCAGAACGAACTCGATGAGTCGGCGGCCAAGAAGCTGGTCGCCAACGGCGTCAAGGCTGTCGCCGAAGGCGCCAACATGCCGTGTACGCGCGAGGCCGTCCGGACCTTCCGTGAGAACGGGGTCGCGTTCGGGCCCGGGAAGGCCGCCAACGCCGGCGGCGTGGCCACCAGCGCCCTGGAGATGCAGCAGAACGCCTCACGTGACTCGTGGACGTTCGAGCACACCGAGGAGCGATTGCGCCAGATCATGCGCGACATCCATGAGACGTGTCACGAGACCGCGGAAGAGTACGGGCGGCCTGGCGACTACGTTCTGGGTGCGAACATCGCCGGATTCACCCGGGTGGCAGAAGCCATGGCGGCATTCGGCGTCGTGTGACGCCGCACGGTGACCGGGTCTGCCGGGCTTGGGTACGCCCCGCCCGGCAGTGCCCGATCGTCGTACGTGGCTTCGTCAACCCGCGTGCCGACGAGGCTCGTCGTCCTCGTCTGCGACGTACTGCGAGTAGTCGTCGGCCTCGGTGTCGTCGTTGCCACGGTCGCCGTCGGTTCCCAACTCTCGCTGCAACGCGTCGAAGTCGGTGTCAAGCGTTTGGTACTTCAACCGACGGGCGACCTTCGTCTGCTTGGCCTTGGCCCGGCCGCGCCCCATAGGGTCGACCCCCTCGCACAAAACTGGGGCGGCCAGCAATCCGGACGCCCTCGTTTCCCTTCGAATGACATCTGCTCGTACCTATAACGGTACAGGAGCCGGCGCTGTTCCGCCTCATCCGGGTGGACAGCGAGTCCGCGAGTCGTCATCTATGCAGGTGAATGTCCCTCAGGCGGGCTACGTCGGCGATCCGCCGCTCGGCGAGCCGGTCGGCGGCGACGGCCGGTGGGACGCCGTCGCCGGCGGCCAAAGTGAAGATCTCGCGGGTCGTGTCGAAGATGCGTGCCGCCTTGTTCTTGGCGCGTTCGAATGAGAAGCCGTGTAGTTCGTCGGCGACCTGGATGACGCCACCGGCGTTGACCACGTAGTCCGGCGCATACAGGACACCGGAGCCGTCGAGGCTCTTCTCGATGCCTGGGTGCTCCAGTTGGTTGTTCGCCGCACCGCACACCGCCGAGACACCGCCGGTGACCAAGGCCTTGACCACGTCGTCGTCGAGCGCACCGCCGAGGGCGCAGGGCGCGTACACGTCGATGCCTGCACGCAGCAGGGCCTCGGTGTCGTCGACCACCTCGACCTCGGGGTGCGCTTCACGCACGCTGGCCAGCGCCGACGGTGAGACGTCAGTGACCACCACGGAGGCGCCGTCCTCGACCAGCAGTCCGGCGAGTTTGGACCCGACCTTGCCGACGCCGGTGATGCCGATCTTGCGTCCAGCCAGGCTGGTGGTGTTCCACAGGTGCTGGGCGCACGCGCGCATGCCCTGGTACACGCCGAACGACGTCAGCACGCTGGAGTCGCCGGCACCGCCCTCGGCCGGCGAGCGGCCGGTGACGTACTGGCACTCGCGGGCGATGACGTCCATGTCGGCCACGTAGGTGCCGACATCGCACGCGGTGATGTAGCGCCCACCCAGCGACTCGACGAACCGCCCGTACGCGCGCAGCAAGGTCTCGGTCTTGTGCAGGCGAGGGTCGCCGATGATGACGGCCTTGCCGCCGCCGTGATCAAGCCCGGCCAAGGCGTTCTTGTACGTCATGCCCTGCGACAAGTGCAGGACGTCGTCGAGCGCGGCCTGCTCGGAGCCGTACGGATAGAACCGGGTGCCGCCGAGCGACGGCCCGAGAGCTGTGGAGTGGATGGCGATGATGGCCCGCAGCCCGCTGGCTGCGTCCTGGCAGAAGACCACCTGTTCGTGCCCGGTGGTGCGAGCGAAAACCAGTGGCGACGCGTCGGTCATGGTGGCGACCCTTTCACGTCCGGGCCCGCGGGGTGGTGCGGGCGACGACGATGTCGCATTCACTCTAGTGTTGCGCGCAGGGGCAGGAACGCCCGGAGGGGTGGATCAAGGAGGCCACGATGAAACGCTGGCGTGGCAATCCCTGGGCGATTCTGCTGACGCTGTGTCTCGGCTTCTTCATGACGCTGCTCGACGTCACGATCGTCAACATCGCGATCCCGAGCATGATGTCCGGCCTGGTCGCGTCGTTGGACGAGATCCTCTGGGTCATCAACGCGTACGTGATCATGCTCGCCGTCCTCGTCATCACGACCGGGCGGCTGGGCGACATGCGCGGACAGCGCAAGATGTTCATGCTCGGTATCGCGGTGTTCACCGCGTCGTCGCTGGCGTGCGGTCTGGCTCCCGGGCCGGCCGCGCTCATCGCGGCCCGGGTGGCCCAGGGCGTGGGCGCGGCCATCCTCCTGCCGCAGACGTCGGCGTTGCTCATCACGACGTTCCCACCGCACAAGCGCGGCGCCGCCTTCGGGATCTGGGGAGCTGTCGGAGGAGCGGCCACCGTGGCCGGGCCGACGCTCGGCGGGCTACTGGTCACCGTCGGGGACTGGCCGTGGATCTTCTTCGTCAACATCCCCATCGGTGTCCTCGTGTTCGTCATGGCGTGGCAGATCATCCCGGAGCGGGGTCGACGGGCGCAGCGTTCGCTCGACCTGCCTGGCGTGCTCCTCGCGAGCGTCGCGCTGGTCTGCGTGACCTTCGCGCTGGTCGAAGGGGAGCGGTTCGGCTGGGGCCAGGTGTGGAAGTTCGTCTCCATTCCGGCGTTGCTGGTGGTGGGCGTGGTGCTCAGCGCCGTCTTCCTGCTGGTGCAGGCCCGTCGGCAGCAGCACGAGCCGCTCATCCCGTTCACGCTGTTCGGTGACCGCAATTATTCGATCATGAACGGCGTCGCGGCCCTGGTCTCCATCGCGATGATCGGAACCTTCCTGCCGGTGACGATCTATCTGCAGGATGTGCTCGAGTTCAGCGCCTTGGAAGCCGGGCTGACCATGGCGCCGCTGTCGGGGATGTCGTTGCTGGTGTCGCCGTTCGCCGGCCGGCTGACCGACCGGATCGGCGGCAAGTTCATCCTGATGAGCGGCCTGTCGCTGTTCGGTGGCGGCATCACCGGCTTCCTGCTGGTGGCCAGTGCGGACGCTACTTGGTCGGTCTTCCTGCCGTGGCTGCTCGTCGCCGGTTTCGGGCTCGGCTGCCTGTTCGCGCCCATGAACACCGTGGCGATGCGGAACGTGCGTGACACGGTCGCCGGCGCGGCTTCGGGCGTGCTCAACACCACCCGGCAGATGGGGCAGGTGATGGGTAGTGCCGTCGTCGGTGCGGTGTTGCAAAGCCGCCTTTCCGCCAGCCTTCACGCCGAAGCGATTGACGCTGCAACTGAATTGCCGTCGCCCGAACGTGAACCTTTCGTCCAGAGTTTTTCCCGCGCCGCAGAGGGAGGTCTGCAGGTCAGCGCGGGTCAGGACGGTATTGACATAGCTCTTCCACCGGGAGTTCCGGAAGAAGTCGTGCGAAAGATCGGCGAAATGGCCCACGATGTGTTCGTTCAGGGCTATGTTGATGCGATGAAGGCGACGTTGATCGTTCCGATCGCTTCGGTGGCTTGTGGTGCCGTGCTGTGTCTGGCAGTCAAGCGGAGGCGAACGGGGCGTGGCGCGTCGGGCGAGGGTGTCGGCGCCGGGACGACCTCCCATGCTGACTGAGTCCGACCTGACACGACTTGGGTTGGTTCGCGGCTTACGTCAACCTTACGTAGGCTTGCGTACGCCATGGGCGACATCGTCCGAATGGACGATTGAGTCCAACCGTACGGCGGTGCCCCTCGCGGTTGGTTATGCGGTGAAATATCCCGTGCGGCGGGAACGACCCGCTGTGGTTCTAAGGAGGTGACGATGGCGACCAGGACACAAGACGCCGAGCCCCTCCTCACTCCTGCCGAGGTGGCGGCAATGTTCCGGGTGGATCCAAAGACTGTGACGCGGTGGGCCAAGGCCGGCAAGCTCACGTCGATCCGGACTCTCGGTGGCCACCGGCGGTACCGTGAGTCCGAGGTCAGGGCGCTTCTCAACGGGCAGGGCCCGGCTGTGGAGCGCGTTGAGGTCGGCGAGCTCTGAAGGGGTGAGGCCCGCTCGGCAAGGTACTCGCGCCTGGCGAGTGTCGAGCGGTGTTTGGTGAAGTCAAAGGTCGGGCCCGTAGGCGGCGGGCCGGTAGGGGGCAGTGCGCGTCATCGCGTGAAACATGTGTGATTCGTCAGGCGCGGATCACACGGGCAGTGGTCGGCGTCGCAGGTGCGATCAACCGTCGTCCTTTCGAGGATTCGACGTGATCGAGCACACCGAGAAGCCGCCAGACGTCGACACGGGCGGCGGGGATCTGAATCGCCGCCCGTGTCCGAGTCAGCAATCAGATTCACCTCGTACATGTTCGGCTGGTCGAGCTCGTTGTGATGCTCCCGGCCGGTCTAGCGCGGACGTTCGTCAACGTCGATACGCGGCACTGAACTGGTGGGCGTTGTTGCGTGCGGAGCCAACACCCACACGGTTGGCAACTGCTCGGACATCGTCGCAGTCTGCTCGATGGTCATTGCTGCGCGATGGCGAGCCGGGCGCTGAGCGCGACGAACGCGCCCGCGAAGGTGCGGCGCATCCACGCCATGACGCGCGGGCGCGAGAGGACGTGAGAGCGGACCACTGCGGCGAGCTTGCCGTACCCGACGAACACCACGAACGTCAGCGCCATGAAGACCGCACTCAGTTCGACCATTCGCGGCAACGCGCCGGGCGCTCCGATGCTGACGAATTGCGGCAGGAAAGCGAAGAAGAAGATCGTGAGCTTCGGGTTGAGGATGTTGATGAGAATGCCCGAGCCGATCACCTTCGCGATGGATCGAGGCGCGGCCTCTGCCTCGGCAGTGAACGCACCCGTGTCGCGCAGAGTGCTCCACGCCATGAACAGTAGGTAGGCCACACCCAGGTACTTGAGGACCTGGAATGCGGTCGCGCTCGTGTGCAGCAGGGCGGCCAGGCCGGTGATGGCCGCGACCATGTGGGGAACGATGCCCAGCGTGCATCCAACCGCCGCCACGACACTTGCCCTTGCGCCGCGCGAGAGTCCGGCGGCCATCGTGTACAGCACGCCGGTGCCCGGAATGGCGACGACGATCAGTGACGTGACGAGGAACTCGATGCTCACGGTTGCTGCTCCCTCGATCCGGCCACCCTCCTAGCACGCGGTACTCTACCGCTTTCCGGCTGCTCTGAAACGGCCTGCCGGTACCGACGATGCTCAGCCGGGGCGAAATCAGACACGGGTGCTGAGCGTGGCTGGCGCGACGAAGCCTGCTGGTATGAGATCGGGATCGTCGCGACGAGCTTTCTTGTGATTGAACAGCGCACGATCGACGCGTGCAATCGCATGTGTGGTGAACTCTCTCCACCGTTCGGCACCAGCTCCTGGCGGCGCGTGGTCCGCGGTGACGACGGCCGTGCTGAACGAAACCGTGCACGGGAGCGCGGTGCACAGTGCATCGCGCAGGCTGTTTACGTCGTCGTCGAACTCGCGGCCACTCCCGGTCTCTGCGACAAGGACCAGTTCGTCGCCGCCGAAGGTCGCCATGCAGGCATGGTTGGGACCAGCTTCATGCAGCCAGCATCGTGCCACCGTCCCAAGTCGTCTCATCAGCGCGTTCCCGGCAAGATGCCCGAAGGACTCGACGTCGACCGAGTTGGCGTCTTCGACGTAGGCCTTGAGATTGTCCACGTCCCCGATCGCGAGTCCGACGGTCCTTCGAGCCCGGCACTCGGTTGCCAGCATCTCCGGCAAGGCAGGGTAGAAGTTGGTCCACGCCACCAATCCCGTGATTGGGTCGTCCCGGGCTTCGACTCGCAGGCGCCCTTGGTCGGGCGGCGGAAATCGTCTCGAGCGATCGGCCTCACGATCCAGACTGCGTCGCCAGACTGGTTTCATCGCGCACTTCCCACGGGTGTAGCCGATCCGCGGCAGTGGCCAGCGCTGACAGCACCGGCCAAGCTTCGGGCAACGGCGTATGAGGAAATCGCTGCGACCACAGCCAGCGGACCTTTCCCGACGGTAGACGCGACGGTGGTGCCAGCACGGTGGCATCGGAGGCCAGTCGGCTCACTGCGCTGTTGTGCGCCTTGATCTGAGGGACCGGGCCGGACAATGAAGCGGTTGCCATGAGCCACCGCCCGTTCGGCTGGCGCATGACTGGCGGCCAGATTTGTGGGCCGCTCTGCTCCAGATATCGCATTCCCAGGGCTCCGATCTCGCGCGGTACACCAGAGATCGACCGTTGGCGATGGGCCGATCATCACGTTCGGTGGCGTTGGACCCGTCCACGCTGCCTCGATGTCGGCGAGGGTCCTTAGGGGTGATGATCGCTGCGTCTCGGGGAGCGGGTGATCGCCGGGACTGATGCACGGCTCTGTCCCGCACGCGCACTGCCATCGTTGGCCAGGCGAAAGCCAGGTTCGAAGTCCACTTCGGCGGACCATTCCGCTGGCAGGAGTCACGGGCATCCCGCGTCGTGTGTACGACAACGCAGCTTCGAGTAGCCGGTTCTGCGTGGTGGGCATCGGTCAATGCACCGCCTTCCGATTCGGTCCTCGAACCTACCGTCTCTGTGATCATCTCTGCCCCTCTCGTGGTCACCATCTGTTTCACCAACAGATCGGCGATTGCACCGGTGGTGTACGTGCATGCAAATCCGGCCATCTCATCTGCCAAGACCAACCGGAGCAGTGACAGTCGCTACGGGCTTCATCTGACTGCTTGCCTTCTGCCAGCGCCGGCCGGCTCACCGCGGTTTGCCTCCCGAACAATCAGTCCGGTATGCGCCTCCATCGACCACACCACCCACAGGTGCGGTTTACGTGCCTGGGCTCGTCAGAACAACTTCTCCGGAGAAGTTGACGTATAGATATATCGCTCATCTCCGGAGAAGGCAAGGTTCTAGTCCAGAACGTATTGTGTTCTCCGGAGAAACACGGGAAGGATGGTCGGTATGAACCACCTGCCCGAACTCGATCCCAAAGACCAGCGGCCCAAGAATCAGCAGATCGCGGCTGTGCTCCGACAGGCCATAGAGTCTGGCGACCTGCGGCCGGGGGACCGGGTGCCCGGTGAGAACGTCCTCATGGACCGGTACGGAGTCGCGCGGTGGACAGCGCGCGAAGCTCTCGCGGCTGTAGCGAACCTGGGACTCATTACGAAGATCCCGAAGGTGGGCACCTTCGTCGCCGACCGGCGACGCCTCGAACGTCGGCCCCGCCGCTACCGACGGACCAAGGCGGCTGGCGAGTTCGCCACCGAGGCGCGCGCGGCTGGAATGAACCCTAGAGTCGAAGCCGACAGTGAGAAGACCACGGCGCCGCCCGACATCGCCGAGCGTTTGAAGATCACGATCGGCAGTGCCGTGATGCGCACTCACTACAGATTCCTCGCCAACGAGCGTCCAATACAGACCTCGATCTCCTACGAGCCTCTGAACATCACCGAGGGAACGGCCGTCGAAGTGCCCGAGGATGGACCGATGGCTGGGGCCGGCGTCATCGCCCGCATGGACTCGATCGGCGTCCGCATCACACATGTGAGCGAGGAAGTCGCAATCCGACCACCGTTCCAGGAAGAAGCCGACACTCTCGAAATTCCAGCCGGGGTGCAGGTCTTCGACATCTGGCGAACTCTCATGACGGACGGGCGGCCGGTCGAGGTCGCCAACATCATCATCCCGGGAGACCGGTACGTCCTGGCGTATCAGTTCACAGTCCCTGACGGCGATAGTGACCCCGCCACCATCTAATTCCGTCTCGCGTGTGCGCGTCGCAAGACGAGGCGGCCCTAGGGTTGTCCCATGTGTCCTTGCCCGACCGGGTCGCGGTCGAAGGTCGTCCTTCTGTGTGGAGTGGCTGGTTCCGGCAAGACGACGTACGCCAAGCGCTTAGAGGCCTCCGGCTACACCCGGCTGTCGATCGACGAACACATCTGGCAGCACGCTGGGCGGTACGGGATCGATTACGAGCCACAGGAGTACGAGAGGCTCCAGGGCGAGGCTGAGACCGCACTGCGTGAGCGACTGGTTCGGCTGGTCACCGATGGTCGAGACGTTGTCGTCGATTTCAGCTTCTGGCAGCGCGCACGTCGAGACCAGTACAAGTCACTCGTCGAGCGGGCCGGTGGCACGTGGCGACTGATCTACCTCAAGGTCAATGCCGACGAAGTGCGCCGGCGACTCAAGGAGCGAGCTGGCCGGTTCGACGCCAACGCTGCGTTCCCGATCACGGACCAGGTACTCGAGCAGTATCTGGCGGGCTTCGAAGAACCGGACGGCGAAGGCGAGGAAGTGATCGACCAGGATTCGTACAGAGCCGTCTGAGGCCTAGGCCGTGCCATGCAGCGCGCTGCCTCAGGCACCCGCATCGCATGCTGCCTCGCCCGCATATATCGCTTGGCACCGGGCCCAACGCGCGATGTGCCATGCGCGTGCGACCAAGAAAAGATGAAACGACACCGGTGCACGCTAGCCAGCGCCCGGTATCGACGCTGGTGAAACGGTGGACAGGGGCGGGTTCGATCCGCCGACCTTCCGCTTTTCAGGCGGACGCTCTTCCAACTGAGCTACCTGTCCTCGGTGTGGCGTGACGAGTTTAGCTGACAGGCGGCGTACGGGTGAAATCGCGGGGGAGATCACTCGCCGCGCCGCTGTGCCTCCTTCTCCAACCGGGCGAGGTAGGCGTTGTAGGCCGCCCGCTCGGCTTCGTCGTCACCCTCGCGCCGGTCGAAACGGCGGGCTTCGCGTTCGTCGGAGCGATACCACTGGACGAACAGGATGATGATCACGATGACACCGGGGACCTCGCCGGTGGCCCACGTGATCTGGCCGGCCAACGTCTGGTCGGCGAGGGTGTCCGGCAGCCACCCGATGCCGTCGCGAAGGTCGCGGTAGTAGTCGCCGGCGATCAGCTGCGACGACTCCATCAACGCCAACCCGAAGAACCCATGCATCGCGACAGCGAGCAGATGTACGACGACTCTCGCCGGGTACGGGGGACGTTTGGGCAGCGGGTCGATGCCGATCAGGATCTCGAAGAAGAGGTAGCCCACCAGCAGGAAGTGCATGCTCATGAGCAGGTGGCCGGTGTGCTCGCGCATCGCAGCCTCGAACAGGCCGCTGAAGTAGACCATGAACGAGCCGGTCGCGAACAGCGTCAACGCCACCAGCGGGTTGGTGAGCACACGCACCACCCGGCTGTTCAGGACGGCGAGGATGATCTCGCGTGGGCCGATGTCGCCTCGACGGGCTGGCCCGATGGCGCGTAGGGCGAGGGTGATCGGGCCGCCGAGCACCAGAAGGATGGGGCACACCATCATCAGCGTCATGTGCTGGACCATGTGCACCGACATCATCGTCATGCCGTAGGTCTGCAGTCCGGACAGACCGGCGAAAGCGACGATCGCGATGCCGGACATCCAGGCGATCGTGCGGCCGACCGGCCAGCGGTCGCCGCGGCGATGCAAGCGCCACACCCCGCCCGCGTACAGCAGGAATGCGCACAGGCAGCCGATCGAGAACAGCGCGTCCGGGTAGATCTCGGTGAAGATGCGGCTGACGCTGAATTCCGGCGGCAGCGGATAGCCGAGCAGGTCGCGGGCCGGGGTGAGCACGGCCGGCGTGTCCGGGACCGGCGGTTGTGACCGGCTCAAGGCCACCGCCAGGCCGACGGCTGCGCCCATGATGACGATCTCACCGGCAGCCAGCCGCCGGAAGGCACCCCGCCGCCCGGCTTCCAGCACCGGCAATGTCCGGTTGCGGTGCATGTATCCGACGACGCCGAGGGCGACCAGTGCCACGATCTTCCCGAACATGATCAGGCCGTAGCTGGTCGTGAACACCTCGGTGATCGAGTTGAACCGGACCCACGCGTTCACCACGCCGCTGGCGCCGACGAGCACGAAGCAGCCCAACGCCACCGCGGAGAACGCCCGCGCGGCGCGCGGCAACTCCCGCCCACGCCGTCCGGCGTACCAGGCGACGGCGATGAGACCCCCGACCCACAGCGCCATCGCGATCAGGTGCACCAGCAGCGAGATGGTGGCCGAATGGTGGTAGTCGCCTGACGAGGAATGCCCGATCAGGCCCAACGGCACGAGTGTCCCGATGCCCAGACACAGCAGAGCGATCGCACCGCCGTGCCCGACGGTGAGCCGGGCCGCCGGGACGATCGTCAAGGCCAGGACGAACACGGCGGCGTAGGCCTGGCCCTGGATGACGCTGCCGGTGTATGACGTGAACGCTTGACCGGCCAGCGCCTCACCGAGCGGGCGCCCGACGAGATCGGACAGAGTCAGCAGGTGCACGGTGGCGGCGGCGCCCGCCAGCACGAGCGCCGCCCACGAGGCAGCCCGCAGTGCGCGTAACGCGTCGCCACCGAGCTCACCGTTGCGGACCGGCAGCACGGTCGCCAGCCCGAGCATGCCGATCACCACAGCCGCCGACCCGTCGAGTACCGCCTTCGCGATCGGCAGTCCCCACCGGGTCAGCTCGCCGGGATCACCCAGCCCGGGAACCGACGGCGTCGTGCCGCCACCACCGAGGTACAACGCAACGACCAGCACGACGACAGCCACACCGGCCGCCGCGGCGCCCCATCGTCGCGTCGGCGGTGCGTCGGCGGTCGTCGATCGTGCTGTCGTCGTCATCAAGAACCAGTGTCCTCCGTGTCCCCGCCGCGGCGACCACCGACTGCGACGAAGGTGACCCCCGCGACCACCAGGGCGGCGAGCGCCACCACGAGGACGACGACCAGCGTGCTGGGTCCGCCCCCGCTGTCGTCCGCGCTTGCGGGTTCGGCGGCGTCGCTCTCGGCGTCGGCAGGCTCGTCGTCGGTCGGCGGCTCACTGGCCGGGGTGTCTGTGGGTGGTGCGGCTTCGTCGGCCGAACCGCCCGCACTGACCGTGAACGTCAACTCGCCGCTGACCGGATGGCCATCGGACGAGACGATCCGATACGAGATCGTGTAGTCACCGTCGGGTAGCTCACCGACGGGCTGGGTGACGGTGGGGCCGCTGACCTGCGCTTCGCCGTCCTGGACCGGCGTCTCGTCGGCGTCGAGGACCGCCACCTGCGCGAAGCGGTCCTGAATGGCGTTGTTGAACGTCAGCGTCACGGCGTCGGGCGCCTCGGTGACGGTGGCGCCGTCCTCGGGCGACGACCCCACCAGAACGTCATGGGCTGCGGCCGGCGACGCGCCGGGCCCACCGATGGCGAGCCCGGCAAGCATCGCTGCGGCAACGGCTGTAGCGAACCTACGCACGTCGCCGCCTGATCGCCGCTGCCCCGAGACCGAGGCCGGCTGCGCCGACCACGACGCCGCCGATGCCGACGCCGCGAGCGAGATCGTCCGACGTGCTGACGTCGCTGGTCGTGGCCTGGTCATCGTGGCCATGCCCACCGCCGGAGCCGGCTGTCTCGTCTGCCTCGACGACGGTCAACGCCGGTGCCGGCCGCGCGGGCTCGTCGTCGGCGGGCTCCATGTCCCACCGGACGACCTCGCCGTCGTCGTAGGTCTGGATGGCCGGGAACAAGTACGTGCCGGGCTCGGGCAGCGGCCCGACGGAGATGGCGAACTCGTCGAACTCCTCCGGCCCGATGCTGACGCCGTCGTCGGCGGTCCACGTCACCGACGTGACGGCCTCCTCGAGCGTGTAGTCACCAACCTCGACCGGTTCGGGAAACTGTTCGGTGGTGAGTTCGGCCGTCCAGCCGGGATGCGGCTGGACGCGAACGGACGGGAACGGCGTGTCCGCGGGGAGGTCCAGGCGTACGGCGGTGGTCCCGGCGGTGTCGGATTCGTTCGGTACCCGGACGGTGATCTTGGTCCACGAGCCCGCGGCGTCGGTGTCCGGGTGGATGGTGACATGAGCGGCAGCGGCTGCCGCGGAGGCCACGGTGACGACGGCGACGCCGCCCGCGGCGAGCCCGACGCGCGTGAGCGCACGAGAAAACATGGTCATGAAAAGTCCCTTACGCACGATGATGAATCCGCCAGGCCGAGCAGGCGTGCCGCCTTCGGCCCACAGCGGTGGGTGTCGTCAGCTGTGCGCAGGGGCTGGTGGGCCGCGCCACGGCGTGGCGGTCATCAGCAGAACGACGTGCGGCGCCGGAGCGCGACGCGGCGTGTGCAGCGCGTGGGCGCGCCACGGCTGGCCCGGCTCGACCAGGAGCCGTCGAACCCGGGTCAGCAGGATCGTTTCCGACAGCGCCGCCATCGACCAGGCGACGGCTTCGGCGCCGGACAGCACTACCGTGAGCACACCGGCGGCGACGACGTGGGCGATGAGCATCGCGTGGTCGGGCACGATGGCGGTGTCATGGTGGCCGGCGAGTACCAGCAGGACGTGCAGCAGCGGTTGGGACGCCAGCAGGAGCGCACCGATCTCGGCCGGGGAGCGGCGTCGGTCGGCCAGGCCGACACAGGCGATGCTGAGCAACGCCGCGACGAGGATGAACCCCGCGTGGGTGGGCATGGCGCCCCCGGCGGCGACATGTGCCGCAGTCGGTAGGAACAGACAGGCTGCGGACATGGTGAGCCCGCGCGTCACCCGCGCTCGGCCACGTCCCAATCCACGCACACTGCCACTGTATCCACCGTCCGGACGGCTGATGTCGGCAGGCGTTCGTCGCACCACCAGGCGTTGTGGCGCCTCACGAGGCGTGCACGGGTGGTGCGGCAGGGATTCGCCAAGTGAACATGATCATTTCGACGTCAGGTTGGCGAGGGTTGCGGCGAGAGCTCGGACACCGGCCAGGCAGTCGTCGCGCTCGGCGAACTCCGCCGGCGCGTGCGAGATGCCGGTCGGATTGCGGACGAACAGCATTGCGGTTGGGATTCCGGCTGCGTGGAAGATCCCGGCGTCATGTCCAGCGCCGGTGTCCAGCAGCGGTGCCGGAGCGTCCGGTTCGCCCGCAGCGGCTGCGACTCGTGCGGCCAAGGCGGCGTCGAACACCGTCGGTGGTGTCCACGACTCTCCAGTGGGCGTGAACCCAGCCAGCTCACTCACGACGGCGTGGACGGCGGCTTCCTCGCGGGCCCGGCAGTCCAGCCAGGCGCGCACCTGGGAGGGGATGGCGTTGACGCCGTTGGGCGTCACCTCGACCTTGCCCACCGTCGCGAGCGCGCCATGCTGCGCCGCCGCCTGGCGGGCGACCTGGATCAAGGTGGCCAGGTCGAGCATCGGGTCGCGGCGTTCGTCCAGCGGGGTGGTCCCCGCGTGGTTGGCCGCCCCGGTCAGCGTGACTCGCCATCGGCCGTGCGGCCAGATGCCGCTGGCCACGCCAACGGGACGGTCGAGGTGGATCAAGCCACGGCCCTGCTCCACGTGCAGTTCGACGAACGTCGCGACGCGGCGTAGCGCTTCGGCGTCCGGGCCCAGCGACGCGGCGTCCGACCCTGCGCGGGTCACCGCCTCGGCCAGGGTGACGCCGTCGGCGTCGGTGAGCGCCAGCGCCCGCTCGACGGGCAGGGCGCCGGTCAGCAGCCGCGACCCGGTGCAGGCGACGCCGAACCGCGCACCTTCCTCGTCGGCGAACGCGGCGATGCCGATCGGTCGCGACGGCGTCCACCCCTGCTCGCGCAGGAGGTCCACGGCAGCGAAGGCCGACACGACACCCAGCGGTCCGTCGAACGCACCGCCACCGGGGACGGAGTCGAGGTGGCTGCCGGTGACGACGCCGGGCCCGTCGGCGTCCGGATCGCCCCACCAGGCCCACTGGTTGCCCGCCCGGTCGACGACGCAGCTCATGCCCCGCCGCGCCGCCTCGGCGGCGAACCACTCGCGGAGCGCGGCGTCCTCGGCGGTCCAGGCGAACCGGTGGTAACCACCGTCCGCGCTCCGGCCGATCGGCTCTAACTCGGCCCACATCGTGTCGAAAGTGCTGGTCATACGCGCCGGTGTCGTCACGCTTGCGCCTCGTCGAGCATCGGGACGTGCACGCCGCGCTCACGGGCCACCGCTGCCGCATCCTCGTAACCGGCATCGACGTGGCGCAGCACCCCGGTCGCGGGATCGTTGGTCAGGACCCGTTCGAGCTTGGCCGCGGCCAGGTCGGTGCCGTCGGCGACACTGACCTGCCCGGCGTGGATCGAGCGCCCCATACCGACACCACCGCCGTGATGAATCGACACCCACGATGCCCCCGATGACGCGCTGGTCAGCGCGTTCAGCAGCGGCCAGTCGGCGATGGCATCCGAACCGTCGGCCATCGCCTCGGTCTCGCGATACGGGGAGGCGACCGAGCCCGCATCGAGGTGGTCGCGGCCGATGACGATCGGTGCGGAGATCCGTCCCTCGGCGACCAGCTCGTTGAAGCGCAACCCGGCCTGGTGCCGCTCGCCGTAGCCGAGCCAGCAGATCCGCGCCGGCAGCCCCTGGTACGGCACGCGTTCCTGCGCCGCGCGGATCCACCGCGCCAGGTGGTCGTCGTCGAACAGGTCGAGCACCGCCTCGTCGGTCACCGCGATGTCGCGCGGGTCCCCCGACAGCGCTGCCCACCGGAACGGCCCCTTGCCCTGGCAGAACAGCGGGCGGATGTAGGCCGGAACGAAGCCGGGGAAGGCGAAGGCACGGTCGTAGCCGCCCTGCCGGGCCTCGTCGCGCAGGGAGTTGCCGTAGTCGAACACTTCCGCGCCCGCGTCGAGGTAGCCGACCATCGCTTCGACGTGGCGGACCATCGACGCGCGGGCCCGCTCGGTGAATTCGGCCGGGTTGCGGGCGGCGTAGTCGTGCCAGTCCTCGACGGTCACGCCCTCGGGCAGGTACGACAGCGGGTCGTGGGCGGAGGTCTGGTCGGTGACGACGTCGGCCTCGACGCCGCGGCGCAGCAGCTCGGGCAGCACCGTGGCGCAGTTGCCGATCAACCCGACCGACAACGCGCGCCGGTCGGCCTTGGCGGCCTCCACCCGCCGGACCGCGTCGTCCAGGTCGTCGGCGACGACGTCGAGGTAGCGCTGCTCGGCCCGCCGATTCAGCCGGGTGGCATCGACGTCGACGACCAGGCAGACCCCGCCGTTGAGCGTCACCGCCAGCGGCTGCGCGCCGCCCATGCCGCCACAGCCGCCGGTGACGGTGAGCGTGCCGGCCAGCGTGCCGCCGAAGCGTTTCGCCGCGACCGCGGCGAGGGTCTCGTAGGTGCCCTGCAGGATGCCCTGGGTGCCGATGTAGATCCACGACCCGGCGGTCATCTGGCCGTACATCGTCAGGCCGAGCTGCTCGAGGCGGCGGAACTCCGGCCACGTCGCCCAGTCGCCCACGAGGTTTGAATTGGCGATGAGCACCCGCGGAGCCCACTCGTGAGTGGTCAGCACGCCGACCGGCTTGCCCGACTGCACCAGCAACGTCTCGTCGTCGCCGAGCGTGGTGAGCGTACGGACGATGGCGTCGAAACTGCGCCAGTCGCGGGCGGCGCGCCCGGTGCCGCCGTAGACGACGAGGTCGTCGGGGCGTTCGGCGACCTCCGGGTCGAGGTTGTTCATCAGCATCCGCAGCGGGGCCTCGGTCTGCCAGCTACGCGCGGTGAGCTCGGTACCGCGTGGGGCCCGGACGACTCGGGCGGCGGCCTCGGTCATGGTCGGCTCCTCGGGTGGTGAGTTCAGCGCAGCGCACCGACGACGTCAGCGGCTGCTGTTGTGATCACACCGGCGCGGATGCGTTCGACGACGGCGTCGATCTCGGGGGACACGTAGCGGTCGGGCCCGGGGCCGGCAACGGCGTCGCGTACCGCGTCGCGTACGGCGGCGGTCCCGGGCGCTGGGGTCAGTGGCATGCGTAGGTCCAGGGCACGCGCAGCGGTCAGGATCTCGATGGCGAGTACCCGGGTGAGCCCGTCGACAGCCCGGCGCAGCTTGCGCGCACCCGCCCAGCCCATCGAGACGTGGTCCTCCTGCATCGCCGACGACGGAATGGAGTCCACCGACGACGGGACGGCGAGGCGCTTGAGCTCGGACACGATGCCCGCCGAGGTGTACTGGGCGATCATGTGCCCGGAGTCGACGCCGGGATCGTCGGCGAGGAAGGCCGGCAAGCCCTGGTTGCGGGCGACGTCGAGCAGCCGGTCGGTGCGCCGCTCGGCGATACCGGCGACGTCGGCGACCGCGATGGCGAGGAAGTCGAGCACATAGCCGACCGGCGCGCCGTGGAAGTTGCCGTTGGATTCCACTCGCCCGTCGGCGGTGATGACCGGGTTGTCGATGACGGCGGCGAGCTCGCGTTCGGCCACGCCGCGTGCGTGTTCGACGGTGTCGCGGGCTGCTCCGTGCACCTGGGGTGAGCAGCGCAGCGCGTAGGCATCCTGAACCCGAGTGCAGTCCGGCGTGCGGTGGCTGGCCATGATGGCCGACTCGGCGAGCAGCGCGCGCAGATTGGCCGCGGCGGCGGCCTGGCCGGGATGTGGCCGGAGCCGGATCAGGTCGTCCGAGAAGACGGCATCGGTGCCCAGTGCCGCCTCGACGCTCATTGCGGCGGCGATGTCGGCGGTGGTCAGGAGGAGATCGAGGTCGTGCAGCGCGAGGATCAGCTGGCCCAGCATCCCGTCGGTGCCGTTGATCAGCGCCAAGCCTTCCTTCTCGGCCAGCGTCACCGGGGTCAGGTGTGCGGCCGCCAGCGCTTCGGCGGCCGGACGCCGGATGCCGTCGGCGTCGTGTACCTCACCCTCGCCGGTCAGCGCCAGCGCACAGTGGGCCAGCGGCGCGAGATCGCCGGAACAGCCCAGGGAGCCGTATTCGTACACGATCGGGGTGATGTGGTGGTTGAGCAGGTCGGCATAGCGGGTGGCTGTGACCGGGCGGACGCCGGTGCGGCCCGTGGCGATCGTGGACAGCCGCAACAGCATGAGCGCACGCACGACTTCGCGTTCCACCTGCGCGCCCGAGCCTGCGGCATGCGAACGGATCAGGCTCGCCTGCAGCGCGGCGCGGCGCTCGGCCGGAATGTGGCGGGTCGCCAGCGCGCCGAACCCGGTGGAGATGCCGTAGTGCGGTGCGTCGTCGAGGGCGAGCTCCTCGACCACGTCGCGACCGGCGGCGATAGCGTCGAGTGCGCTGGCGGTGAGGGTCACGGGTGCGTCGTGGCGGGCCACGGCGACCACGTCGGCTGCCGTCACCGGGCCGGCGCCCACCTCGACGGGAGCGACGGAGAAAGTGGTCGACATACCCACATTGCACCGCCGTCGTTCGTGCGGTGGTACCACTTCGGCCGCGATTGTGTCTGGGATTTCAGACACAATCGCGGCCGTGGGTCAGCGGTCGGGTGCCTCAGCGGTTGCCGCGACGGCCCTTGAACCGCTGCTGGGCCATCACCTGGCTCTGCCGGACTTCACGGCGCTTGCTCAGCGACGCCGTCGTCGGGGTGATCGGTGCCGCCTTGCCCTTGCGCTGCGCGCGACGCGCAGCCCGGTTCGACGGCGCCGCGGAGTCGGCGTGCGGGGCGTGGTGGTTGGTAGACATGGGACCTCCTGTGATGCTCGAGAGCATGGCCAGACCGCTACGTCTGTCACGAGCCACGGCATGAACCGATGCTCTGGGGACAGTGCGGATGGCGGTGGCGCAGATCCGTCAGCGGAATCGCTGTGACAGGCGCCCAGGAGAAATCACATGCTGACGAAGCTACCGGTCCTCCCGGCTGCGGCCAACAGGTTTTTCACCAGGCACGATGCGCTCTTGGAGAGTGGCGGTCCGCGCCCGGAGTTGGGGCGGCAGGAGGTGTCGACTGGTGTTCGGGGGGTCGTGAAGATCGTCGTGCGTGGAAGTGCTGGTTTGGGGGGTCGTGAAGATCGTCGTGCCGGAGAATGCCGCTATAGGGCGCACTTTGGGGCACGACGATCTTCACGACTGCCTGGTTCGGCGGGTTGCCGCACGACGATCTTCACAACCGGCTGGTTCGGCCAGGCTGATCCGGCGATGAGCCTCAGGATCACCTGATCCGGTCAATGGTGAAGATCGTCGTGCGTGGAAGTGCTGGTTTCGGAGGTTGTGAAGATCGTCGTGCCGGAGAATGCCGCTATAGGGCGCACTTTGGGGCACGACGATCTTCACAACCCCTCATGCGGTCAGGTTTCCCACGACGATCTTCACGGCCGGCGGACGTGACCGGCTCGCTCGGCCGGCCATACCATGACGATCTTCACGACCATCTCGAGCTGCCTGCGCCCAGCTCAGCGAATCGGCATCCGACAGCCGGTGCCACGCGGGCCGCTGAACGGTCGTCCCATCCACGAACGGCAGCACGCCCCCGAAGCACCACGAGGCGTTCGCCTGCACCAAGAGGCGTACACGGGTGGTGCAGCAGGCGAATGCCTAGTGAACATGATCATTTAACGGCAGGCGGTAATGTCTGGGATGCCAGACGAGGAGAGCCGATGGGGCAGAGCAGCAGGGTGCCCGCGCTACGGCACGGGATCCGGATCGTGCGGCACCTGGCGCGGCTCGGCGGACCGGCTCCGGCCTCGGCCATCGCAGAAGCACTCGGCCTGCCGCGCTCCACGGTCTATCACCTGCTCGCCGAACTGGAACGCGAAGGGCTCGTGGTGCACCTGCACGAGGAGCGCCGGTACGGGCTGGGGCTGGCGGCCTACGAACTCGGGTCGGCCTATACGCGTCAAGCCCCGCTGGCCAGGCTCGCCCGGCCGCTGTTGGGCCGCCTGGTCGACGACGTCCGCCACAGTGCGCACCTGGCGGTCCTGCACGGCCGCGAGGTGCTGTACCTGCTGGAGGAACGTGTCCCGGGCGGACCCTCGCTGGTCACCGACGTCGGCGTGCGCCTGCCGGCCCAACTGACGGCCAGCGGTCGCGCCATCCTGGCCGGTCTGGTACCGGCACAGGTCCGTGCCCTGTTCCCGGACGCGGCGTCGTTCGCCGACCGGCACGGCGCGGGGCCGCGCAGCCTGTCCGAGTTGCGGCGGGTGCTCAGCGGCGTGCGCCAGCGCGGCTATTCGACGGAAGACGGTGAGGTGACGCCGGGCCTGGCTTCCGTCGCCGCAGCTGCGACCGACCACACCGGCTACCCGGTGGCCGCGGTCGCCGTCACGTTCCCGCGCGAGGCGGTAGAGGGTGACGACTGGTCGTCGGTGGCAGCCGCCGTCGATGCGACGGCTGTGGAGTTGACCCGGCGCCTGGGTGGAGGCGGAAGCGGCGCCGTCAGTCGCCGTCAGTAGCGCGTACGACGGCCACCGGGTGGGTGGCGTGGTGCAGGACGGCCAGGCTCACCGAGCCGAGAAGCATGCCCCGGAACCCGCCGCGGCCACGAGAGCCCACCACCGTCAACGCGGCTTCTCGGCCGGCGTCGGCCAGAACGGTCGGCGGATGCCCCGGCACCGCGCGAGGCTCGACGTCGACGTTCGCCGTGTCGTCCTCCCGGGCCTGCTCCAGGACATCGGCAACCAACCGGGTGGCGTCGCGGCGGGCGTCGTCGTCGATGCGCTGGGCGAGCTTGGCGTCGTGCAAGGTCACGACGTACTCCGGTCCGGAGTACACGGTGAGCGCGATCACCGGGGCGTCGCGAAGCTTGGCTTCGCGTAAGGCGAAGCGCATCGCAGCGGCACCATGGACCGAACCGTCGACGCCGACCAGCACGGGGCCGTCGGCGTTCGGCGAGGACGACCCCTCCCGCACGACGACCGTGGGGCACGAGGCCCGGGCCGCGACCCGGGTGCTCACCGATCCCAGGAACACCGAGCCGAACATGCCGAGCCCTCGACTGCCTACGACCACGAGGTCAGCGTCTTCGGAGGCGGAGAGCAGCGTCGGCGTGGCTGGGCGCAACGAGAGTTCGGTGCGCACCTGCAGGCCGGGAACGTGATGCTCGGCCTGTTCTTGCGCGTGTTTCAACAGGGCTTCGGCGCGGTCACGGAGGTCGTCGCTGGGCGGCAACGGAACCGTGCGATCGAACGGCATCACGACCAGCGGCATGTGCAGGGCGTAGATGATGCGCAGCGGACTGCCGCGTTGAGCCGCGGCATCGGCAGCCCACTCCAAAGCCGTTGCGCTCTCGGCTGAACCATCCACCCCGACGATGACGTCCGACACAGTCGCACGCTCCTCTTGTCGACAATGTGCCAGGTCATACCCGTTATAGACCGAAGTACACGGTGCCGTCACCGTCGATCGACCCGGCGCCTAGGACCTTCGACCCTGACAGTGGATATTCGCGAACGGTCACCATGTGCACATGGATTCGGTAGACCTCGAAGCGGATGGGCTGGAGACCTTGAGTGCGCAGGAATGCTACGCGCTCCTCGAAACCGTGCCCATCGGCCGCATCGTCTTCACCGAGGCTGCACTGCCTGCTATCCAACCGGTGAATTTCGTCGTCGACGGGCCCGCCATCGTGCTGCGGACCGGCATTGGTTCCAAACTCGCTGCCGCGGCGCGCTCGGCGGTCGTCGCGTTCGAGGCGGACTCTTACGACAGCGAGGGTCTGACCGGCTGGTCTGTCGTGTTGATCGGGCGAGCCGAGGCAGTCGCGGACGCCGCCGAGCTCGAGCGGCTGCGCCAGCTGGCTCTGACACCGTGGGCCTTGGGCGTGCGCCCGCACTACATCCGGATCGTGCCCGAGATCGTCCGCGGCCGCCGGATTCGAAGTTCCGTCACGGCCGTCTAGCCGACTCGTCCGGCCGACTCGGCGCGGACGCGGTCGGTCCACTCAGCAGCGACCCCGGGAGCCATGAGGGGCACGGCGCCCGGGGTCGGTCCAGGTGACCGGCTTCGCGGTCACGTGAGCCACGGATGCTCACGCACCACGGTGAGACGCTGCCAGGCTCGGCCGAGGCCGAGGTACCGCCCGGCGCCGAGCATCGCCAGGGCGACCACCGTGATGGCCTGTGTCACGTGATCATCGATGATCGGGTTGGTCTCCAGCGGCAGCGAAGCGGCGTACATCAGCAGCAACAGCACGGCTGCCGAGCCGGCGGCGATCCACATGCCGATGCCGAGTATCAGGGCCACACCGATGCCCAGCAGTCCGATCATGAACAGCCAGTCCACCCAGGTCTGGCCGGCGAGGTCGTTGAACAGCGAACCGAAGGGGCCTTCGACGGCGCTGAGGTATCCGGTGGTGGGGCTTCCTCCGTCGATCCAGGCGCCCTCCGACGGCGTCGAGTAGCCGAGTCCGAACGTCTTGTCCAGGAAGGCCCAGAGGAAGTACCAGCCGATCGCGATGCGGAGCAGTCCCAGAACGTAGCCGGCGGCCGGGGCGATCACGTCGGACGTGGTGGCCGGTCGGGGAGCGGCGTGCGTCTGCGCCGACTCACTGGTCTCGGGGTCATGGCGTGGCAACGACTCGAACGCCATCATCACCAGGGTCCTTCTCAGCTCGGTGGATCGAACAAAGTGCGGTGCTCATGGTCAGTGCACCGCATTCGCGACGCCGTCGCGGGAGGCGAAGGTCAGGGCTCCGACAGGCCGTAGGTCACCTCTTGGCCGGGTCTGCCGGACGTCGTGGCGCGGCGACGCCATGCGTAAGAGCCAGCCCTGTGGGTAGAGGGCACGAAAGCGACATACGTCCGGACAATGGACAGGTCCGGCCTCGGTTTGTCAACCTAGGACAATCACGGGGGGGAGCATGGAGAAAGATGTAATGCAGCGGTTGCTGCCGCGCATGCAGTTGGACGCGTTGCTCGAAGAGTTGCAGTCCAGGTTGCAGGCGGTGCTGACCGCGCGTGACGGGGTTCATGCGCTGCTCGAGGCCGTTGTGGCTATCGGGCGCGACCTGGACCTCGACACGCTGCTGCATCGAATCGTCGAGGCGGCCACGTCGTTGGTCGACTGCCGCTATGGCGCGCTGGGTGTGATCGGCGAGGACGGCCAGTTGGCCCAGTTCGTTCCGGTGGGGCTGTCCGACGAGGAGATCGACGCCATCGCCGAGTGGCCGCGGGGTCGCGGCATCCTCGGGCTGCTCATCAAAGAGCCCCAGGTCCTGCGGCTGCGCGAGATCTCCGAATCTCCAGAGTCGTACGGCTTTCCCCCTGGTCACCCGCCCATGCACGGCTTCCTCGGGGTGCCGATCCGCATCCGCGACTCCGTGTTCGGCAACCTCTACCTGACCGAGAAGAACAACGGCCAGGACTTCGACGAGCAAGACGAGCTGATCGTCAACGCGCTGGCGACGGCGGCCGGTATCGCGATCGAGAACGCGCGGCTGTACGAGGACACTCGTCGGCGGGAGAGGTGGCTCGACGCTTCGGCGGAGCTCACCCGTGAACTGCTGTCCGGCCGGGACACCTTCGACGCGCTTCGGCTGATCGCCACCCGCACCCGCGAGATGGCGAGAGCCGCTGTGTCCGTCGTCGCCGTTCCCGATGCTGACGGCCGCACGATGTCCGTCGTGGCGGCCGACGGTGACGACGAACTCATCGGCGTGCAGGTGGACATCGAGGGCTCGATGACCGGGTCGGTCTTCACCAGCGGTGAACCGGTGACGGTCAACCGACTGCCTGAGTCCGAGGACGCCGCTCCGCTCGTGACGCGCCTCCCAGCCGGCCCCGCCGTGGTGATGCCGCTCAAGGCGCCGGAACGAATCCGGGGCACGGTCCTGCTCGGCCGCGCCGCCGGCAGCGTGCCGTTCACCCCCCGGACCACCCGGATGCTGATGCAGTACGCCGACCAGGCGGGTCTGGCCCTCGAGCTGGCCGACACCCGCAGGCGCGCCGAGCAGTCCGATTTGATCGACGACCGGGCTCGGATCGCTCGCGACCTGCACGACGTCGTCATTCAGCGGCTGTTCGCCTCGGCGATGGCGCTGTCCGGGGTCGTGCGGATGGTCGACCGGCCCGACGTCGCACGCCGGATCGAGAGCACGGTCGAAGATCTGGACGTCACGATCCGCCAGATCAGGTCCACGGTCTTCGCGCTACAGACGAGACACGACGACGGCGGCGAGGACGAGGGATTGCGCAGTCGCATCCTGCACCTCAGCCATACCGCCGCCGAGCAGCTGGGGTTCACCCCGAGTCTGCGCTTGGAAGGCGCGCTCGACACCGATGTCCCGGACGACCTGGCTGAAGACATCTGCGCGGTGGTGCAGGAGGCGTTGGCCAACGTCGTCCGGCACGCCCGGGCGGCCCATGTCGACGTCTGGGTCAATCTCGACCAGGGCGAGGTCCGAGTCACCATCACCGACGACGGCATCGGCATGGCCGATGGTGGTCCGCGCAGCGGCCTGGCGAACCTGGGCGAGCGAGCCCGCCGACGGGGCGGAGGATTCGAGGTTCAGGCCGGTCCGCAGGGCGGCACGATCATCCGGTGGCACGTACCGGTCTAACTGCTCACGACCTAGCCGCTCACGACGAGCGGTGGCCGGACTCCTCGTCCTTCGCTTCCGCCTTCAACTGGGCGGCCAGCGCCGCGACCTGGGTGCGGCGCTGCATGTCGAGCTTGGTGAGGATGTTGGAGACGTAGTTCTTCACCGTCTTTTCGGCGAGGAAGATCCGATCGCCGATCTGCCGGTTCGTCAGGCCCGCCCCGATGAGATCGAGGATGCGCCGTTCCTGTTCGGACAGCGTCGCCAGCGGATCCTTGCGGTTGCCGCGATCGCGCAGGCGCTGCAGCATCCGGGCGGTGCTCTCCGGGTCCAGCAGGGAGCGTCCGGAGGCGACCGTGCGCACCGCGCCGACCAGGTCGGTGCCGTGGATCTGTTTGAGCACGTAGCCGGCCGCACCGGCCATGACGGCGTCGAACAGCGCTTCGTCGTCGGCGAACGACGTCAGCATGAGACAGGCCAGCTCGGGCATGCGGGACCGCAGGGCCCGGCACACCGAGACGCCGTCACCGTCGGGGAGGCGAACGTCGAGAATCGCCACGTCGGGTCGCAGCGCCGGAACCCTGGCCTCGGCTTGTGCTGCGGTGGCGGCCTCACCGACCACCTGCATGTCGGGTTCGGAGTTGAGCAGAGCTGCGACACCGCGACGGACGACCTCGTGGTCATCGAGCAGGAACACCCTGATCGTGCCGCGCGGCGCCGTGTGCACCTCATCATCCATGAAACGACGGTAAACCTCCTGCTCGCGCCCGCCAAGGGCTTGCGGCGCCAGAACCGGTGCGGCGACGTCTCGCCGCGACGCCGGCCGAACTGGCGCGCGACCGTGATCGCGGCGACACTTGGGGCGTGACGGTGCAGCACAGGGTGCGCGAATCCCAGCCGGACAGCTCCGGCGCGGTTGCCCGTGCCATCGCGACGCTGCGCAGCGGAGGACACCGCATCACCGCAGCTCGCCGGGCGGTCATCGAGGTTCTGGCGAGCACCTCGGATCACCCCAGCGCCGACCAACTGTGCGGATGGGTGAGCGAGCGGTACCCGGCGGTACACCGGGCCACCGTGTATCGAACTCTGGACCGGCTGACCGAATTGGGCGTGGTCACCCACGTTCACATCGGCGGGGCCGCGACGACTTACCACCTGGCCGATTCCGGCGGAAGCGATCACCTGCACGCCAACTGCCGGGTGTGCGGACGGATCATCGACCTGCCGGCTGATCTGCTCGATCCGATCGGCCGCCAGCTGGCGCGAGACAGCGGTTTTCACCTCGACGCTGCCCATGTCGCGCTGTCCGGCACCTGCGACGGCTGCCTCCCCGACCGCCAGGCGGACTGAGTCGACGCCGGCCCGTCGTGTTGGCCCCCGGGGAGCTGGGTACGTGCCGCCCAAGCACCCGACGAGGAGGCGCGATGGATCTCGAGACCGTGTCCGCCCTGCTCCAGCACCCCGGCCCGTATCTGACCGCCTACGTCGACGTCACCCGGGACACCGCCGACGCCGAGCATCGGATCGAGCTGGCCTGGCGTTCCGCTCGGGAGCGCGTCAGTCGCGACGGTGCACCTGACGGACTCACGGACCTGGTGGAGGGGCACGTTCTCCGGCCCACGTCGGCCCCCGGTCGGGTGAACCGGATGGTGGTCGCGGCCCATGGCGATGTGCTGCTTGACGAGGAGGTTCGTCAAACCGACCCTGCCGACGTCGTGACCTGGGGTCCGTTGCCGGACGTCACCAGCTGGCTCAGCGATCGCGACATGATGATCCCGGTCCTGTTGGTGATCGCCGACCGCGAAGGGGCGGACATCGAGTACTACGACGGGTGGCCCGGGTATCCCACGGACGAGGACAGCATCCACGGAGAGACCTTGCACATCAAGAAGGTCCCGGCCGGCGGCTGGGCGCACAAGCAGTACCAGCGCCGTACCGAGGAGGTGTGGCGCCGCAACGCCGACGAGGTCGCCACCGAGATCGATCACCGGGCGCGGGGTGGTGTCCCGCTGATCGCGCTGACCGGAGATGTGCGAGCGGTGGGGGAGATCCGGGAGGCGCTGAGCGAGCCCGCGGCGTCGAAGGTCGTGGTGCTCGAGGACGGCAGCCGCGCCGAGGGGAGTTCACGCGAGATGCTCGACGACGCCGTCGACCAAGCCGTCCGCGACACCGTCATCGAGGAACATCTGCACAGCGTGCGCGAGATCGAGGAGGGCACCGGGCAGCGCGGCGACGCCGTCCATGGCCTGCCTGAGGTCATCGAGAATCTCGTCCAAGGCCGAGTCCGCACCCTGGCGCTCGCACCGCGGATCGCGGCGCAGCGCGAGGTGGCCCCGGCGGAGTACCCGGGCTTGCCCCTGCCGGAGCAAGCCTTGGAACACGCCAGGCTCCGGGCGGATCTCGTCGCCGTCTGCGCGGCCGCAGCGACCGATGCCGACCTCGTGATCCTGGGCGCGGCATCGTTGCCCCAGGACGGGATCGCCGCGCTCTTGCGGTGGTCGTAGCCTGCCGCCGATCGCTTGACACCGCAGACATGAACGCGGGCCCGGAGGTGATCTCCGGGCCCGCGTTGTCGTCCGTGCGGTCCTGACGGGATTTGAACCCGCGGCCTCCACCTTGACAGGGTGGCGAGCACTCCTAACTGCTCCACAGGACCTTGCAGTGTCTTACTGTAGATGATCCTGCTGGAGCAGGAGCACCCGTATCCCCAACGGGATTCGAACCCGCGTTGCCGCCTTGAAAGGGCGGTGTCCTAGGCCGCTAGACGATGGGGACTAGACCACTGGACGACATTGCCCATGGCTCGTCGCCGTCGGGGACATCGAAAGCATAGGGGGCGGATGCTCAGTTTTCCAAATCCTGCGACGGTGACGGAGTCTCGGGGGACTTGGCGGCGACGTCGGCTTCGGCCTGATGCCTGTCGATCTGCGCACTCGTCTGCCCCAGCCCGCCCAGAGTCAAGTCGTCCCAGGCAACGAGTTGCCGGTCGTCGGGATCGAAATACAGCACCGACAGCTCGACCGGCGTGGGTTCCTCGTTGCGCAGGCCGCGTAGCCCGGCGCCGCCGGTGGAGCCTTGAACCATCACGCGAGTGCCTTCGTCCAGGGTGTAGGTGTCGCGCTGGTGCATGTGCCCGGACAGGACCAGCGGCGTGATTCCGTCGAACAGCTCGACGTGGCTGGGGTCGTGATACACGACCACGTCGGGCGGTGGATCGAGCTCGTCCACGGCGTCGGCGAGTTCCTCCGTGCCCAGCCGGATGGTGTCGTCAGGCACCCCGCGCACGGACTTGTCCGGCGTGAAACGCGGGTCCGGAGCGCCGACGAAGCGCAGGCCGGCGACCTCGACCGGCTCCCCGTCGAGCACGACGGCGTTGGGCTCCGCGGCGACCGCGGCGGCTGTGGCGGCAGAGTCGTGGTTGCCCTTGACGAAGACGTAGGGGTAGCCGGACAAGGTCCTGATGCTGCGCACATAGGCGTTCTCGGCCGGCGAGCCCTGATCGACGATGTCGCCGCTGTCGACGATCACGTCGACGTCGTACTGCTCGGCCACCGAGCCGATGATGCCCCACGCCGCCGGATTCAGGTGCAGGTCCGAGACGTGCAGTACCCGGATCGTGTCGTCGGCCGGCTGGAAGGTGTCCAGGCTCAAAGTGGTGTTGTAGACGCGGGCCACGTTCGTGACGAAGCCGGCGAGCTGTTCGGCGTAGGCGTCGAAGTTCGTCGCGATGTCCTCGGCGTTGCCGATCAACTGTGGAGCGGCGGTGAGCGGGCCGGCATAGGTGGGTTCGCGCACCGCCTCGCGGTCGAACGTGACGGCGGCTAGACCGGCCGTGCCCACGAGCGCCGCGACCGTGACGGCGAAGGCCAGCAGCGTGCGCCGCACGGATCGCAGGACCAGCGCAGCCCCGAGCGTCCCGCCGATCACGGCGATGATGGCCGAGCGGATCGCCGCATCGATGATGAGGTCCTGAAGTCCGCTGACCACCTGGTCGTCCAGCTCGGTCAGCGAATAGGGGTCGGAGACGATACCGCTGAGACCGTCGAGATCCAGTTGCCGGACGGAGATGTTGAGCGTGACCGGGCCGGAATGCGTGTCGAGGATGACTGCCCCGACGGGGTCGAGATGAATGATCGACTCGCCGGACAGTGACGGCTCGAACGCCACGTCCACGGCCAACGGGCCGACGTACGAATGTGTGGTGCCGGCGACGACGAGCGCGACCCACGCGCCGCCGAGGGCCAGGACCACCGGCGCGATGATCGAGAAAGCGCGCCGGATCCAGGACGGCCACGTCTCCGGGCGCAGCCCCACCCGGCGCGGCCGGGGAGGCTCGGGCGCAGGGGGCCCACCGGCCACGCTGGTCGTCTCCACATCATCGTTGTTAACACATCGGCCCCCCGGCATCGGCATCATCGGTGTCGGCACGTGACACTGGAGCCGTGCTGGAACTCACCGAGTCGGAGTTCGAAGAGCTGGTCGCCGAGGCGTTGGACCAGATTCCGGGCGAGCTTGCGCAGATGATGGACAACGTCGTCGTCCTGGTCGAGGACGAACCGCCGCCCGACGCCGCCGACGTGCTCGGGCTGTACGAAGGCACGCCGTTGACCGAGCGCGGCGAGTTCTACAGCGGGGTGTTGCCCGACGTCATCAGGCTCTTCCGGTTGCCGATCCTGCGGCTGTGCGAAACATGGACCGATGCGGTGGAGGAAGTGCTGGTGACCGTGGTGCACGAGGTCGCTCACCATTTCGGCATCGATGATGACCGACTACACGAGCTCGGGTGGTCCTGACGCCGGTCATCGACCGGCTCTGGTGTGGCGGCACCAGCCGGAAAGAGTGGAACGGACGCCGGACCGGGAACGCCTCTCGGCGCAACGGCCGCTCGTAGCGGCTAAATAGTGGGACCCGGGGTTACCGCGGCCCGACGCCCAGCGAGGGCCCCGAAGGGCTGTCGCCAGACTCGAAAATACCCGAACGAGAGCGCCTGGCCCAACCGTGCGACGTGTCGAGACTCACGTTGAAAAGCGCGACTCAGCGTGCCAGGGGCGCCTGAGGTCAGTGCAGTTCGCGGCGTCGCCAGAGCGCAGCGGCGTGCTGGAGCTCTTCGGCCATCCGCAGGTTTCCGCGCGCCAGCCGAGTCTGGCGCTGCCCCTCGTCGTCGAATTCGTGGTCGGCGAGGTGGGCACGCCCGGCAGCGACCACCCGGCAGAATGCGCTGGCTCGCTCGAGGGCCACGGCGAAATCGCCGGTGAACGCGCTGGTGAGAATGGCGTCGCCGAGCGCAGCGACCTCGTGGGGTCCAGGCGGGTGAGCCACGCCGGCCACCACGGTGGAGACCTCGGCGACCTTCTCGCCCGCGGCGAACACGCGCGCGGCCTCGGCGCCGTTGCGATGAACCCAGCTGCGTAGGAGGTACAGCGACCACAGCGTGCCCGGAAGGGTCTGTGGCCCGGACTCCCGCCACAGTTCGGCGATCTCGTCCAGGCCGACCCGGTCGGCCAGGTCGAGGAGACGGCGGGTCGTCCCCGGTGCGGAGTCGTCGTCACGCGCGGCATGCAGGACCGCCGCGGCCGTTGCGTGCGCCACGGCCGTACGGTCGGCGGGATCGGCGTCATCAGCGACGTCGGGGAGGTCGCCGCGCAGCACCGGTCGCCGCGGGTGCTCGAAGTCGCTGTCGTTCACCGTTTCATTGTCCCTCGCTGACCGCGGGCATGCTCACCGTCGCCGTCGACCCCGCCCGATGGCGCGGGCCGGATCATCGTCGGCGCCGTCGACGATCTCACACCTCGATGGTCGTGCCCGGCTCGACCACGGTGAGCCGGGTTTCCTCCGGAGCGAGTCGTTCGAACAGGTCGAAGTGCATCTTCGGGAAAGCCAGGACCGCCTCGTGGATGGGGATGGCGATGTTCGGCGTGACGGCGCGCAGGTACTCCACCGCTTCGCTCGCTTTGAGCCACGGCGCGCCGGTCGGCAGGCCGAGCACGTCGATGTCGACATCGGGGATGGTGAACGCGTCGCCCGGGTGGAAGAAGCGGTCACCGATCAGATAGCCGGCGTTGGGCACGATCGGCACGTCCGGATGGATCACCGCGTGCTGGCTGCCGTGCACGCTGACCTTCGTGCCGACGTCGAACTCGTCGCCGGGCCGGACCTCCTTCGCGGCGATGCCGGCTTCGGCCAGAATCGCCGCGGACCCCGCGTCGGTTCGCAGCTGCACGCCCTCGTTGCGCTCGAGCAGCGGCCGCAGCCGGTCGACGTCGAGGTGATCGCGGTGCTGGTGGGTGATGAGAATCGCGGTCAACCCGGTGAGTTGCTCGAATCCGTGGGAGTACGCGCCGGGGTCGATCAAGACGCGGGCCGAGCCGTCCTCAACGAGTACACAGGCGTGTTCGTACTTGGTCAGCTTCATAGGCCCCGAGGCTAGCTCGTCCGGCCCCGCTTCGGCGGCGCCTCCACCCGGCCACCGCCGGGCTGCCACAACACGTCGCCCTCGTGCCGGTTGGCGTAGCGCGACAGGATGAACAGCAGGTCCGAGAGCCGGTTGAGGTACTTCGCGGTCAGTGGATTGACGCCGCCGTCGGGTTCGGTGCCGTACGTGTCGATGGCCAGCCAGGCCGAGCGCTCCGCGCGGCGGGTGGTCGTGGTGGCGACGTGCAGGTGGGCAGCGGTCAGGGTGCCGCCCGGCAGGATGAACGAGCGCAGCTTCCCCAGCTCGGCGTTGTAGCGGTCGCAGTCCGCTTCGAGCTCGCCGATCCACGCCGCGTCGACCCGCAGCGGCGGGTGCTCGTACTCCGGGCGCAGCGGCATGCACAGGTCGGCCCCGACGTCGAACAGGTCGTTCTGGACACGGGTGAGGGTGGCCAGGGCGTCGTCGCCGAGATCGCCGCTGCCCGTGCTGCGTTCGGTGGCGATGGCGACCCCGATGACGGCGTTGGCTTCGTTCGCGTCGGCGTAGGCGGCCAGGCGGGGGTCGTTCTTGCTGGTGCGCGAGAAGTCGCCGAGGCCGGTGGTGCCGTCGTCGCCGGTCCGGGTGTAGATCTTCGTCAGGTTGACCACGTGCTCCACATTAGGCCCCGTGGGCGCCGGGAAGGGGCGCCCGCCGCTGCCTGGCAGTGGAAGCCGCCCGCGGCTGCCGGCAACGGAGACACCACGAGGCGTTCTGCCGCGCCAACAGGCGTGCACGGGTGGTGGAGTTGGGGATTGCCTAGTGAACATGATCATTTCATGCTGGCGGCGAGGGGGTTGGGGACGTGACCGCGGGCGGCGATGACGGGGCGGTCGGGGTCGTCGGCGTAGCCCCGCTCGAACAGGCGCAGCCGGTTCAGGCACAACTTGGGAAACGACGGCGATTCGAGGTCGAACATGGTGAAGCGGTCGGCCAACTCGGCGGCGAAGCGTTCCTGGTACGCCGACAGCGTCGCCCGCGCCGAAGCCCAGAACGCGGCCTCGCTCATCCCCAGCCGAGTCGCCACGATCTCCGCCAGGTACCGGTACACGCACACCAGCAGCCCGTTCTGCAGGTACTTGATCAAACTCTTCGCCTCGAGCGTCACGTCGGCCAATGCGGCGCGCACCGCCGGCGTCAGCCCAGCGTGCTCGGGCAGCCGCTCGGAGCAGATCGCGAGGTCGTCGACGAAATCCTTGACCACCAGCCGGGTCGGCACGCCGTCGCGATGCACGATCATGCAGTTCTGCCCGTGCGGCGAGAACATCGCGCCGTAGCGGTACAGCACGTGCAGCAACGGTGGCAGGAGGGCGTCGTGCAGCGCCCGGATCCACTCCGACGCTTCGAGCCCGCTGCGCTGCACCAGTGCCTCGGCGAACGAGTTCCCCGCCGAATCGACGTGCAGCAGCGCCGCCAGTGACACCGCCTGCTCGCCCGGGCGCAGGTACGGCTGGACCGGCTCGCGCCAGATCGCGCCCAACATCTCGGTGTACTGGTACGGCACGCCCGGCAGGGCCGCGTACGTCGGGTGCGCCACGCTGACGCCTGCCACCTCGCCCAGCAGGATCATCCCGGTCTCGCGCAGGAACGGGTCGGCGGCGACGGTGCCGGCCAGCCACTGCGTCAGTTCGGGGGCCGCGAGGGTACGTTCGCGCGGCAGGCCCCGGTACACCGAGGTGTTGAGGATCGAGACCGGAAGCTTGAGGTAGCGCCGTTCCGGGTGGTCGATGTCGGTGAGGGTGCGGATGGCCAGCTGGGCCCGGTAACGGGCGCTGCCCTCGCCGAGCGGCACCAGCGCGCCGCGGGCCAGGTCAACTGCATGCAACGGCACGATGCGGTTCGACCACTGCCACGGATGTACCGGCAGGTAGACGCATGTGTCCGGGTCGAGGCCGCCGAGCTGAGCGCGGGCGCGCAGCCGGTCGAGATCGGCGTCGCCCACCTGCTCGCGGACGACGTCGTGGTGGCCGAGGCCGTCGACCGACACGGCATCGGCGATCGCCGGGTCGGCTGCGAGCCAGTGCAGCCGGATGTCCGGGCCGGTCTCGGGTGCATACGCCAACAGGTCCTGCGCGCCGAAGCCGACTCGGCCCTTGTTCGCCACGATCCACGGATGCCCGCGCAGCTCGCTCTCGACGAGTACCGGGTCGAGGTCCACGAGCTCGCTCGCGGCTCGGGCCCGCGAGAGCTGCACGACGTCGGACAACAGAGTGGACGACACCTCACCAATGACGGCGGCGATGATCGACGCGTCGGCACCGGCGCGCTGGAGTACCAGCGACAGCAGGTCGGCGGCGTCCGGCAACGCACCGGCGCTCCAGCGCAGCGAGTCCGGATGCACCCGCCACCAGCCCATCGCGCGCGGGGTGGCGGTCGCGGTGAGCACACCGGTCCCCAGGTCCCACCGCAGCGTGCCGTCGTCGGCCACATCGGGGGTGATGATCTCTTCGTAGCTGAACTCGGTGAGCATCTTCGCGACGAGTTCGCGGTTGGCGGTGGACCACAGGTGTGGCGTCAGGGCGGTGCTGGCGGGGTCGGGCGAGGTCATGCCGGTTCCTCCACGGGCTGGGCGGATTCGGTCGAGAACGCGGTGCCGAACCGCTGGTAGACCGTGCGGTCCTGGACGGCGTAGGCGTCGCGGCCGGTGATCGCGTTGACGATGACGCTGTTGCGGTGTGCACCGAGACCGAGGTCGGGCGCGCCGACGCCGTGGGTGTGCAGCTCTGCGTTCTGCACGAACAACGTCGACGGGGTGCCGTCGGCGCGGCGGAGCCGGTAGTCGAGCGTGACGTCCGGCCTCCCGGCGTGATCGAGCGCGACGACGTCGTCGGGCAGGGGGAGCGGCGCCGGGACGTGCCCGGTGGCCAGCACGACGACGTCGGTGTCGCGGTGAAACGTCCGTCGTTCGTCGCGGTGCCGCCACGTCAGCCGCCAGCGCCGGCCGGGCCGGGGTGACGGCTCCATGCCCACCAGCTCGCAGCCGCCGGCGTAGGCCACCGGCGGGTCGGGCCGGTCGATGGTCGCCTCGTAGAGCAGGTCGAAGATCCGCCCGCTCGTCTCGGCGGACAAGCCCTTGTAGAGCAGGTCCTGCCCGGCGCGGATCTCGTCGCGTACCTGCGGGGCGAGGTGGTGGAAGTGCGCGATGTACTCCGGCGTGAAGTGCTCCAGCCCGAGCTTCGAGTACTCCATCGGCAGGAAGCCCCGGGCGCGAGTGAACCAGTCCAGCGCCATGCCGTCGTCCAGCCCGGTCTCCAGCAGGTCGGCGACGATCTCCCCGGCGCTTTGCCCGGCGCCGACGACCGTGACGGCGTCCGCGGTGACCGCCTTCTCCCGGTGGCTCAGATAGTGCGCGGAATGGAAGACGTTGTCGCCCAAGTGACCAGCCGCCACCTCCGGGACGTACGGCCGGCTGCCCACCCCGAACACCACGTGCCGCGCGCGGTAGCTCGCGGCGTCGCCGGCGGCGTCGCGTACCGTCACCGTCCACCCGCGCGGCCCGGCGGGAACGACGGATTCCACCCGGCGGCCGAACCGGCATGACGCCAGTTGCTCGGCCACCCAGCGGGCATACGCGTCGTACTCGCGGCGCGGGACGTGAAAGCGCTCGTAGAAATAGAACCGGTACAGGCGCCCGCGGTCATGCAGGTAGTTCAGGAACGAGTACCGGCTGGTGGGGTCGGCCAAGCTCACCAGGTCGGCGAGGAAGGGCACCTGCAGCGTGGTGCCGGGCAGCATCAGGCCCGGGTGCCAGGCGAAGCCCGGCGCGGCCTCGAAGAACGCCGCCCGAACGTCGGTCACCGGATCCAGCAGGGCGGCCAAGCCCAGGTTGAACGGCCCGAGCCCGACGCCGACGACATCGAGTTCCCGCATCGTTTTCTCCTCCTCTCCCTGCGGTGATCATTGGCGCTATCTGGCTGCCCGGGGCACCACAACGCGCCAACGATCACCGGGTGTTGTGCTGGATGGCGGCACGATCGCCGGGCCAGCGGGCGTCGAACGCCGCCCGGGTGCACGCCATCAGCGCCGCCCGCTTGTCCGGTAGATCCACGTCGCCGAGATGGTCCAGGCCCAGGCGCCGGCAGAAGGCGAGCATGCGCGCGTTCGCGACGTCGGGCTCGCACACCGCGCGCGGGGCGTCGGTGAGCAGGTAAGCCAGGACCGCCCGGGCCAGCAGTCGCGGCACCCCGGTACCGAGCAGCTCGACCGGCCCGACGGCCACGTGCCAGCCGACGTCGTCATCGTCGGCGTCGTAGGCCGCGGCGAGCGGGTCGTCGCTCACCCGGTACGTCTCGACGTAGCCGAACGCGACGCCGTCGGCGCTGACGATCCACGGCGTGAGGTGGGTGAGCCCGTCGAGGTAGCGGCGGATGTCGTCGAGGGAGTGGCCGAGTCGCCACCACGGGACGACGTGCGGGCGGTTCATCCAGTCATGCACCAGCTCGGCGTGCGCGCGGCTGGTGGCGGGAACGACGTCGATCCGCACCCGCGTCCCCGGTAGCTGCGCCGACCACGGCGCGCTCACGCCCGGCACCGCAGCGGGTTCGGCACGCTGACGTAGACGGACTGGGTGGCGATGTCGCCGACGAGTTCGTCCATGTCGTGCACGCGGGTGAGCAGGTTCGCCTTGCACGGCCACTGGTCGTCATCGAGGAGTCGATCGAGCAACGTGGCGGGGTATCGCCCGCCGCGGGCGCGCTCCGCGGTGAGGACTCGGCGCAGGTCGGCCAGGAGGACCGATTCGTCGACGCAGGGGCCGAGCGCGTTCACGACGCCGAGGGTGAGGTTGACGAACAGGTAGTAGACCAACCGCTCGTCGGCCAGCTTCTCGCCGAAGATCGACTCGCTCGCCTCACCGAGGCCGGGGATCACCGCGGTCAGGTCGGGGTGGGCGGCTTCACGGTGAAAGTAGCCCTGGCTGTCGCGGTACACGCCGCGCACCGGCCAGCCGTCCGACAGCTCGACGAGCGTGTTCTGTTGATGCGCTTCGAAGCACAGGCCGACGTCGAGATACAGCCGCACCAGCGAGCGCACGACCACGTCGCAGAACCGGGCGAACCAGTCGCGCGCCACGTCCGGCTCCGGGCGGTGCTCACGGGCGGCGATGGCGGCCACGATCGCGGCGAGGCGGCTGCGCCCGTCGTAGGGGTGGTCCTGGCACAGGGTGGTGAGCGCGCTGACGTCGCGGGGCCCGCCGGGCCTCCACCGGTTTTCACGCAACAGCACCGAGAAGCCGTCGTGGATGCGTTCTGCGGTGGCCACCGTCAGGTACGCGGGGTCTTGCACCAGGTGAAAGTGCGGGGCGACGGCCGCAGCTCGCCGGCCGATCGCGGTGCCGGCCAGACGGGCGGACTCCACCGCGCGGTCGAGCTCCTTCGGCAACGTCACTCGCATCGAGTTCGTCACCCGCAGGTGCAGCGAGAACTTCAGCTGCCACGGCGCCTCGGGGCGGTGCACGGTGCGGACGGAGGTCGTCGGGGCGTACGGCGATCCCCAGGGGCCGAGGTCGACGACGGCGCCGTCGTCGAACAGCGCGGCGGTGGCGGGATCGGCAGCCAGCCGGTCGGCTTCGAACGGGTGCGCCGGCAGCAGGACCCGACGCGCCCCGACGCCGCGCAGGGTGGCGTCGAGCGCGTGGCCGTCGGTGGCGGGGTCGTCGCGCAGCAGCTGCTCGGTCAACTGCGGTGCGGGGGTGCCGACGGCGCTGGCGTGGCGGACGATGTCGGTGTCGACGGCGAGCCAGCGCAGCGGGAACAGGCCGCCGAGTTCGGGGGCGTACTGCCGTCGTTGCGCCACGCTCATCTCGCCACGGCCCTTCGGCGTCGGGTGCGACAAGTGGCCCAGCAGCAGGGCCTGCTCGGATTCGCCGAACGTCAGTGGTGTCGCGCTGAACAGGTGATCGACGTCGCCGTCGCGCTCGGTGAGGTACTCGCTCACGGCGGCCGCGCTGTCGAGCGCGCGCGTGAGCAGGGCGTCGGGGCGGCCAGGGCCGCGCGGGTGGTCGTTGAGGGCGTCGGTAAGCAACACGGTCAGCGCGGGCAGCCCGACCGGACGGGCGTCGGCACCGCTGACGTGCAGGTACACCGGCAGATCGAGGTCGTGCCGGAACGTCGCCGACCACCGGCGGATGCGGACCATGAGCTGGGCGTTCCATCGCGGCAGGGCGATCACGGCGTGGAGCCCGCTCGCGGACTGATCGACCGACCAACCGGGCACCTCACGAAGCCAGCAGGTCAACAGTGCGCGGCTGGTGGCGTCCTCGGCGGCCTGGTGCGGTGACCGGGTGCGCGGCGTCGTCTGGACGCTCATGCGGTGGTCCTTTCGCCTCGGCTCGGTGTGGGCAGGGCCCACGGGTGCGGGCGGCGCGACGGGGTGGCGATTCGCTCGGCCGCGGTGTCGGCGATGAGCAGCACCAGGGCCGCGACGTCGTCGTGGGTCGTGAGCGGATTGACGAACGTGAGTTTCAGCGCGACCCGACCGCGGTGGCGGGTCCGCCCGACGACGGCGCGACCGGTGGCGAGCAGGTGGCGTTGGACGTTGATGTTCAGCGCGTCCAGTTCGTCGTCGGATGCGCCGGGCGGGTGGCAGCGGAACAGCACGGTCACCGTCTGCGGTTCGCTGAGCAACTCGAGGCCGTCCTGAGCACGGATCACGTCGCCGGCCCGATGGGCCAAGGCGACGACGTGCTCGACCATCGCGCCCAGCCGGCGGCGCCCGGTCGTTCGCAGCGACACCAGGATCTTGAGCGCATCGAAGCGGCGGGAGGTGTCGAGTGATCGGTCG
>JAJYTA010000176.1 GCA_021793295.1 Actinomycetes bacterium | reverse complement strand
ACAGCACACCGGCGCGACCGCCTCACGCATGGGGCGGCATACCGGGCTCCAGGCCGGCAGGCGACGATGGGACTCACCGCCACGCCGACGACGAGGTCGCGGTCCGGGCGGGCATCAGCGTGAGAGGCGGAAACCTTGGGCACTCGGACCACGATCGACGAATTCCTACGCAGGCTGGGCGAAGGCGACCCGGAGCGGGTCGCCGAGTTGTTCACCGACGACGTCGACTGGGCGCTGGACTGGCCCGAAGACCGGCACGGCGGGACGATTCCCTGGATCCGGCATCGCTCGAAGCGCGCCGACGTCGCCGAGCATTTCCGCGAGATCGCGCTGGCTCATGATCCACAGCGTGCGTCAGCCGAAGTTACCGGTGTGCTGGTCGACGGTGCGGACGCAGTCGTCTTCGGCGTGATCGGAAACACGGTGCGATCGACCGGCAAGAGTTACTCCGCACGAGTCGCACTGCACTTCACCGTGGACGACGACATGATCAGCCGCTATCACGTCTACGAGGACAGTCTGGCCGTCGCCGAAGCGTGCACATCGTGAACTTCGCTCCCGCCGTGTGAACGACGATGAGTGACGAGACGAGACGCGGGGAGGCCTGGCGCGACCAGCGTCGGGAGGCCTTCGAGGCGCATGCGGCGGCGCTGGCGCGACGCAAAGCGGCAGAGACCGATCGCGCGCGGGCCATCATCGCCGACTTCGTGGCCCGCATGTCGGCTCGGTCCGTGCCGGCCCACCCGTTGCGGGCCCGGGTTGCCGGTGGACGAGGCACGTACCGGACCGGGCTGACCGGTTGGTACGTGCGTCGCAACCACGCCTTGGGGGTCGGCGTGGACGGCGAGTTCTACATCCTGGACGTGCCGCCGAGTCTGCGCGCGAGGTTCTTCGGCGCTGACGTCGAACCGTCGGATCCGCCGCTGGTGGTGGGTGAAGGCGCCCGCGACGGCGAGTCGATCCCGCTCGACGAGCTGCTCGAGCAGCGCTTGGCGGCCGGCGCCGACTTCGACTGAATCCGCTGTCAGTGAGGTGACTAGCCCTGAGTTCGTGCCGAACTGCGGGCCCGTAGCCGTTCGATGGCCAGCAGCACCACCGTCGGAACCACGAGAAGGACGGCGAGGGCGTTCAGCCCGCCGTACCCCTGAAGGCCGAGAACGACGCCGGACAAGCCGCCGCCGGTCGCGGCCACGAGGTTCATGAGCAGGTCGGACACGCCTTGGATCGCCGGCCGGTGCTCGTCGGTCACCGACTCGGCAAGCAGCGTCGAGCCGGCGACGAGTCCAGCCGACCAGCCGAGACCGAGCAGCACCAGCCCGACCATGAGCCGCGGAGTGGAATGTCCGGCCGTGCCGGCCACGACCGCCGACATGATCAGCAGCAGTTGCCCGATGACGATCACCGGCCGTCTCCCGAGCCGGTCGGCCAGCCAGCCGAAGACCGGCGACAACGCGTACATGCCCGCGATGTGCAGGCTGATGACCAGACCGATGATCTTGAGCTCGGCGCCGTGGTGCGTCATCTGCACCGGGGTCATGGTCATCACCGAGACCATCACCCCGTGGCCCAGCACCACCGCGGACAACGCGACCAGCGCCGCTGGACTGTGCGCGAGCTCGCGCATCGCCGACCCGGAGGCTTGCGTCATCGCCGGGTTCACCGGGGTGTTGCGAGGATTGGACGGCAGTGTGACGAGCAATGGGTCGGGACGGAGCAGGACGGCGATCACGATGGCTGCTGCGGTGAACCCAGCAGTAGAGATGGCGAACGGGCCGGCGATCTCCGGGATGCCGAGCCACCGTCCGACCACCTCGCCCGGCCCGGTGAGGTTGGGTCCCAGGACCGAACCGACGGTGGTCGACCAGACCACGACCGACAGGTGCCGGGCGCGCGAGCTCGGCGGAGACAGGTCGGTGGCGGCGTACCGCGACTGCAGGTTGGTCGCGGTCCCGGAGCCGATCAGCAGCAACCCGACGAGGAAGAGCACGAACGACGAGGTGACGGCCGAGACCACCGCAACGGCTGCCCCGACGGCGGCGAGAATCCACCCGGCGCTGAGACTGACCCGGCGGCCGCGGCGCGCCGCCAGCCGAGCCAAGGGAATCGCCAGAGACGCTGCGCCGAGCGTGATCATGGTGCCGGCGAGCCCGGACCATTCGTCGGAACCGGACAGCTGCAGGGCCAGGACCGCGCCGACGGACACCGCCGCTCCGATGCCCAGCCCACCGACGACTTGCGCGCTCACCAAGAGGATCAGGGTGCGGCGTTGAATTGCGGCGATGGACTCGACGCTGTGGCCGACAGCAGCGCCCGGCCGGGCGTCGTCAGGTCCGGCGGTGGTGGGCACAGCAGTCTCCTCGAGCGGCAACGAGTCGTGTTGACGCTAGCGGAACGGACATTCCCGGCCGTCCCAGCGGGGTTGTGGATAACCGAATCGGAGTTTGCCGACTTCGCTGATAGCCTTACTCACGGCCCGGTCACGTACGACATGAGTGCGTCGACCCGGGCCGCCAGACGACATAGCCCTCCTGCCACGGAGAGACCGTGGCCGCGAAGTCCACAGGAGGTGATCCGGCATGCGTCGTTACGAGGTCATGGTGATCCTGGACCCGGAGTCCGAGGAGCGCACCGTCGCCCCAAGCCTCGAGCAGTATCTCGGGGTCGTACGTGAAGCCGGTGGCTCGGTCGAGAAGGTCGACATCTGGGGCCGCCGCAAGCTCGCGTACGAGATCGACAAGAAGAGCGAGGGCATCTACGCGGTGCTCGACGTCAAGTGCGAGGCCGAAACCGTGGCCGAGCTCGACCGGCAACTCGGCCTTTCCGAGTCCGTGCTGCGCACCAAGGTCGTGCGGCCCGAGGCTCACTGAGCTTCGCCGGTTCATCCCAGCACTCTCGCGCCCGCAACGATTGGGAGCATCCATGGCAGGCGAGACCGTCATCACGATCGTCGGCAACCTGACCGACGACCCCGAGCTCCGGTTCACGCCGAGCGGGGCTGCCGTCGCGAACTTCACCATCGCGTCCACGCCACGTACGTTCAACCGGCAGACCAGTACCTGGGAGGACGGCGACGCGCTGTTCATGCGGTGCTCGGTCTGGCGGCAGGCGGCCGAGAGCGTTGCGGAGTCGTTGCAGCGAGGCATGCGCGTCATCGCGCAAGGCCGGCTTCGGCAGCGTTCGTTCGAGACCCGCGAGGGTGAGAAGCGAACGGTCGTCGAGCTGGAGGTCGACGAGATCGGCCCCAGCCTGCGCTTCGCCACGGCGAAGGTCACCAAGACACAGCGCTCCGGCGGTGGTGGCGGCGGTTACGGCGCCGGCTCGCCGAGCGGTGCGCCGGTCGGCAATGACCCCTGGGCCACGCAAGGCGCCGGCGCCCCCCAGGGCGGCGGCAACGACCCCTGGGCGAACCAAGGCGGCGGCGCGGCCGAAGAGCCTCCGTTCTGATCAACCACGTGCCACTCGGCGCATGCCGCTCGGGTAGGCACATCACACATCCGACCCCATCCCGGTCCGCCACGGCCAGCGAGGTGACCGGGCTCTTCGAAGGAGGAGCACCACGATGGTGAAGCCCGCTGTGCGCAAACCGAAGAAGAAAGTTTGCGCCTTCTGCAAGGACAAGGTCGACTACGTCGACTTCAAGGACACGTCGCTGCTGCGCAAGTACATCTCCGATCGCGGCAAGATCCGCGCGCGCCGCGTCACCGGCAATTGCACGCGTCATCAGCGCGACGTGGCGATCGCTATCAAGAACGCCCGAGAGATGGCTCTGTTGCCGTACACCTCGACGGCTCGCTGAGGAAGGTCGAGGACGTCATGAAGCTCATTCTCACTCAGGAAGTGTCGGGCCTCGGTGCGGCCGGCGACATCGTCGAGGTGAAGGACGGCTACGGCCGTAACTACCTGCTTCCGCGCGGGTTCGCCTTCCCCTGGACCAAGGGTGCCCAGAAGCAGATCGACTCGATCCGTCGGGCGCGCCAGGCTCGGGAGTTCGCCGACCTCGACAGCGCGCGCGAAGTCAAGACTCGGCTGGAGAACACGACGGTGCGGCTGTCGGCCAAGGCCGGCGACGCGGGCCGACTCTTCGGTGCAGTCACGGCGGCCGACATCGCCAAGGCGGTCACCGACGCGGGCGGCCCGGAGATCGACAAGCGGCGCGTCGAGCTCGGCAAGCCGATCAAGACCGTCGGAAAGCACAACGTCACCGTTCGGCTGCACCCCGAGGTGGCTGCCGACATCGAGATCGAGGTCGTCCCCTCGTCCTGACGACGTGTGTCACCGCGCAGGGGCGACGCAGACGGCGAGGTGCCGTCCGCGTCGCCCCTGACTTTCCTGGTGAAGGCGTTTGCTGGCCACGGCGGCTCGTCAGAAGCCGATCGCCTCGCGGACGAGTATCACGGTCGCGCGGTCAGGCAGTGCTTCACGTTCGAAGATCAAGATCTTGCCGATGAACGACGGTTGCCCGGTGGCTTGCCGACTTCGTCGCCACTCCAGCGGCAGGCTGTACGAACGAACTCGCCGCAGCGCGGTGTCGAGGTCGGGGACCACCTTCTGCGCACCGACGATCCAGATGGCCCGCAGCGCTCCGGCGGCATATGACGCGAGCTGGCTGCCGGTGGCTGACGCGGCCACCATCTGACCTTGTTCGGTGATCGCGTGGACGCTGCCCACGACGACGTCGGGCGCGGCCCCCAGCTTGAGCTGAGCGGCGAAGTCGTCGCCAAGTCGCGCCGCGCGCCGGCGGACGGACTCGAAGTCCGCTGACTCCTCGATGTCGGCAGCTATCCCGGACAACTGCAGTGTCTGGCTGTTGGCCGTGAAGATTCCCTGGTCGCGGGGGAGCAGGTCACGTACCCGGGCTCGCGCTTCGGCCACCGTGTCGACGATGTCGACGGTGAAGCCGTTACCCCGCAGCGCTTTGGCGGCACGTTCGAGCTGGTCGGCGTCCGCGGGCTCGGCGAACGACATGTCGATGTCGGGTGCATCGATCGTCATGGTGGACCCCTTCGAGAAGATCTCCTGGCGGCTGCCGCCATCATGAAGAATGGCGTCCGGGGTGGGGAAGACCGCACTTTCGAGTGCCTGAGTGACGCGGAGGTAACCGTGCTGGACCCGAAGCCGGACACCGAGCCGGCGCAGTTGCCGCGAACCATCCGGGCAGACGACCACGACGACGTGTCCTGTCGGGCCAGAGAGATGCTGGACCGAATCGGCGACAAGTGGTCGTTGGCCGTCGTGCACCAACTCGGGTGGGGCCCGCGTCGTTTCACCGAGCTCAAGTACAGCGTCGAGGGCATCAGCCAGCGCATGTTGACGGCGACGCTGCGCGGGCTGGAACGCGACGGCCTGGTGAAACGGACGATTCACCCGGTCGTGCCGCCGCGCGTGGACTACGAACTGACGCCACTGGGCGTCGGCCTGGTCGAGACGGTCTGCGCGATGCTGCGGTGGACTGTGGCTCAGCGCAACGCGATCGAACGCGCTCGCGCCGACTACGACCGTCGCCGGGCGGCGGAGCGCCAGGAGACGAGCAGCGCCGCGCTGACCAGCTGACACCACAGCGGCTCAGCTCGCTGCGACGGTCCACCTGGAACAATCGAGCCGTGGGCCTCGACCGGAACACGATGACGAACGTGGTGCGCACGACGCTGCGCCGCGGCGTCCACCTGCTGCTCGGTGGCGTCATCCTGATTCCGTACCTGCTGCTGGGTGTGGGGTTCGTCCAGATGTTCCTGGAACCGGACGTCCCGAAAGTTCCGCTCATCGTCCTGGTCGCTGTCACGGTGCTCATCGGCGCGATTCCGCCAGTGTTGCCGGCGATGCGACATCTCGAGATCACCGCTACGCGGAACCTGCTGGACGTCGACTTGCCCGATCCCGTGGCCGACCCGCCGTGGGAGACCCGGCTGCTGGGTGCCGCCTGGTACGTGCTGCATCTGTTGTGTGGCGGACTCGCGATCCTGACCGTCCTGATCGTCGCGCCGCTGGCGGTGATGCTCATCGCGCAGGGATTCGGTGCTGACGAGGGCTGGAGCTCGACGGCGTCGATGCCGATCGTGGATCGCATCGATGGGCCGCTCGCGTTCCTCGCCGCACCGGCACTCGTTCTGGCGGCCTTCGCCATCTTCGCCTTGCTCGGTGCCGGCCTGGCGCAGCTGGCGCCATTGCTGCTCGGCCCGTCCCCAGCGGAATTGATGGCGGCCCTGGAGACGCAGGCCGAAGAGTTCGCCGAGCGCAACCGGCTGGCGAGGGAGCTACACGACTCCGTCGGGCACGCCCTGACGGTGACGACGGTGCAGGCCGCTGCCGCGCGGCGGGTGCTGGAGACCGACCCGGAGTTCGTCCGCCGAGCGTTGAGCGCGGTCGAGGAGGCCGGGCGCAGCGCGATGGAAGACCTGGATCACGTCCTGGGGGTCCTGCGCACCGGTTCGGCCGCCGACGCAGCAACCGATGACCCGGCAGGCCCGCAACGCACCCTCGCCGACCTGGCGCGCCTGGTCGACGACACGCGCGCCGCCGGTGTCACCGTCGACGCCGTCGTCGAAGGCGACCTCGACACGATTCCACCGGCGGTGTCCAGAGAGGCGTATCGCATCGTCCAGGAATGCTTGACCAACGCGATGCGGCATGCTGGACCGGTGCCCGTCGTACTCCGCGTCGCCGCCACCTCCGCCGGCCTCGACCTCCAGGTGTCCAACCCGATGCCGCCCGGTATGCCGCGTCGCAGTTCTCGCGGTGGGCGCGGCTTGCGGGGCATCCGTGAACGGGTGCGCCTGCTCCGTGGCGAGTTCAGCGCAGAGGGCCAAGCCGGCCAGTGGCGCGTGCACGTCCGGTTGCCGGCGCGCAGCGACGCGCGCGGTGGTGCGTGATGAGCACCGAATCGATCACCGGATCGACCACCGTCATGCTCGTCGACGACGAGCCGCTGGTACGCGCGGGGCTACGGGCCATCATCGACGTCGAGCCCGACCTCAGCGTGGTGGCCGAAGCCTCCGACGGTGCCGAGGTCGGCCCGATCGTCTCGCGGGATCGCCCCGACGTGATCCTCATGGATGTCCGGATGCCGGCCGTCGATGGCATCCAGGCGACGCGACTGCTGATGGACCGCTACGACGAGCCGCCGCGCATCCTGGTGGTCACGACGTTCGAGAACGACGACTACGTGTACGACGCGTTGCAGGCCGGAGCGCACGGATTCCTGCTCAAGCGAACCCGGCCGGAACAGATCGTTCAGGCGATCCGGACCGTCGTCCAGGGCGACTCGCTCGTCTTCCCGGCAGCGATCCGGCAGTTGGCCGCCTCGCGCCGGGGAGGCGGCGGGGACGCTTTGGCGAGCGCCGGGCTGAGCGACCGTGAGGCGGAGGTTCTGCGCCTGGTCGCGGCCGGACTGTCCAACGGCGAGATCGCGGAGAAGCTGTTCGTCGGCCACGAGACTGTGAAGACACACGTGGGCAACGTGTTGACGAAGCTCGGTGTCCGCGACCGCACGCAGGCGGTCATCGCGGCCTACGAGTCGGGGTTCATCAGCCCTCGGTGAACCGTCCCCCGGCAGAGGGACGGACGTCACCGCCTCGCGGGATCCGCCGCATGCTCAGCGAGGGCATCGTGGCCGGTATGAACACGACGACGTCTACCGCATCGAGCGCGGCGAGTGCCCAGGACCGGCGCGGCTGGTGGCAGCTGTGGACCCGCTGGGCGCCGTACGCTGCGCTGGTATGGGCCTTCGGATACGCCGTGATGGCATCGGCGTGGATGGTCACCGGTTCCGGCTTCCCGATGGGCACCAACGACCCCGGAGCCCAGATGTCCCTGCTGGGTGGCGTGCCGGCCGACATAGGCGCAGTGATCTTCGCCGTCGCGGCCGTGACCGCTGTGGTGGTGGGACTTCGGATGCTCGTTCCCGTCAGCCGGTTCGGGCGGCCGTGGCTCATCGGCTTCGGTGCTGCGCTCAGTGCGGTGTTGCTGTTCGTCATCCCGGACATGCGAGCGCTGGGTCTGCTCGGGTACCTCCCGATGATCATCGTGAAGGCGCCGTTCGACGCGACGATCCGCGCCGATCTGGCAGATGCCCTCACCGTCCAGCACGCTCATCAGGCCGCGGCCGTGGTGGGCGGCTTCCTCTGGGCGGCGGCGACGCTGGTGTACGCACGCCGCACGGCCGGCACCTGCGTCCGGTGTGGGCGGGGCGAGCACCGTCGCCGTTGGACGACACCGGATGCGGCCGCACGCTGGGCGCGGTGGCCGGTGTACGTCGCCGCCGGCGTCCCGGTCGTCTACGCCGCGACGCGATGGATCTGGGTCGCCGGTTTCGCGCTGGGCATCGACGAGGACGTCCACGCTGCCGCCACGGCGGACGGCTCGATCTGGGCCGGTGCGTGGCTCGGCTCGTTCG
>JAJYTA010000018.1 GCA_021793295.1 Actinomycetes bacterium | reverse complement strand
GTCTGGCTGGGGGCAGTGCTCGTGGTCATAGCGCCTTCACGTGGTCGAACGGCTCGTGGCAGGCCGAGCACGTCCACAGCGCCTTGCATGCCGTGGAACCGAACCGGGACAGCTCCCTGGTGTCCGGCGAGCCGCATTGCGGGCACCGCACGGTCAGCTGCATCGGCACCGGCCCGGAGCCGGCCGGGCCTGGTGGGGCGATCCCGTGACGGCGCAGTGCCGCGCGCCCGGCCGGCGTGATGCGGTCGGTGCTCCACGCCGGGGCGAGCACGAGGCGGACTTCGGCGTCGTGCACGCCGTGCTCGGCCAGCCGGGCGAGCACGTCGGCGCGGATCGCCTCCATCGCCGGGCAGCCGGAGTAGGTGGGCGTGAGGTTGACGACGACGCGGCCATCGTCCTCGACGACGACGTCGCGCAGGACTCCGAGGTCGCCGATGCCGATCATCGGCATCTCGGGGTCGGGGACCTCGGCGGCGATGCGGCGCACGTGCGCGGTGGAGGTCACCATGACGCCCCCGGATGAGATCGGTGCAGGTGCTGCATCTCGGCCAGGAGATAACCCAGAGCCTCGCCGTGCAGCCCGAGCCGCCCGCCGCGCGCCGTGTGGTCCGGATCGGGCAGCTCCAGACCCACGTCGATGAGGACCGCGTCGACGTAGGCCGCCCACGGCTCGCGCAGGTCTGCAGGATCGACCGCGACGGCACCGAGCTGGGAGATCAGGTCGTCGGTGTCGAAAAGCTCGTCGACGAACGGGCGGATCGCGTCCAGCCCGGCCACCATCCGCAATCGACTCTCGTCGGTGCCGTCACCGAGCCGGCGCACCCAGAGCGCGGCGTGCTCGCGGTGATAGGCGACCTCTTTCACCGCTTTCGCAGCGACCGCGGCCAGGGTCTGGTCGGCGCTGGCCCGCAGCCGGTCGTAGAGCTCGTACTGGTACGCGGCGAAGACCAACTGCCGCGCCATCGTGACGGCGAAATCGCCGTTCGGCTGCTCGACCAACAAGACGTTGCGGAACTCACGATCGTCGCGCAGGTAGGCCAGCGCGTCCTCGTCCCGACCGGCGCCTTCGGTCTGCCCGGCGTACGTCAGCAGCGCGCGGGCCTGCCCGAGCAGGTCGAGTGCGATGTTCGCCAGCGCGACGTCCTCCTCGAGCTCGGGAGCGCGGGTGATCCACTCCCCCAGCCGCTGGGACAACACGAGGGCGTCGTCGGCCAGCCGGAGGGTGTATTCGACCAGCGGCTGCGCCCGCGCCGTGAGCTCGGCGTCAGCCCACCTCGTCCCGCTGTTCGCGTTGCCAGATCGCACGTGCCTCTCCTCACAGGTGCGGCGCGTCAGCCGGCACGTCGTAGAACGTCGGGTGCCGGTAGATCTTGTCGGCCGCGGGATCGAAGAAGGCGTCCTTCTCGTCCGGACTGCTGGCCGTGATCTGGCTCGAAGGCACGACCCAGATCGACACCCCTTCGCCACGCCGGGTGTACACGTCGCGCGCATGGCGCAGCGCCATCTCGGCATCCGGCGCGTGCAGGCTGCCCACGTGGATGTGCGACATGCCCCGGCGCGCACGGATGAACACCTCCCACAGCGGCCACATTCCACTCATGCGACCCCCTCCAGATGACGCTGACGCTTCGCGGCGTAGGCCGACGCGGCGTCGCGGACCCACTGGCCTTCGTGGTGGGCGGACACCCGGTGCTCGATGCGCTGGGCGTTGCACGGACCGTCGCCGTTGATCACCGCGAACAGCTCGTCCCAGTCCGGCGGGGTGAAGTCGTAGTGCCCGCGCTCATCGTTCCACCGCAGGTCAGGGTCGGGCATCCGGAGCCCGAGGACATCGGCCTGCGGGACCGTCATGTCGACGAAACGCTGCCGCAGCTCGTCGTTGCTGAACCGCTTGATGCCCCACCGCATGGACTGCTCGGTGTGCGTGCTTCGCTTCGCGCCGCCGCCTTCGGTGTCGGGCGGGCCGAACATCGCCAGGCTCGGGTACCACCAGCGGTTCAGCGCGTCTTGTGCCATCGCCTTCTGCTCGGGCGTGCCGCGCGTGAGCGCCAGCAGCGCCTCGAACCCCTGCCGCTGGTGGAACGACTCCTCCTTGCAGATGCGCACCATGGCCCGGGCGTAGGGGCCATAGGAGCAGCGCGTCAGCGGGATCTGGTTGGTGATGGCCGCCCCGTCCACCAGCCAGCCGATCGCACCTACGTCCGCCCAGGTCAGCGTGGGGTAGTTGAAGATCGACGAGTACTTCTGGCGCCGGGTGTGCAGCTTGTCGAGCAGCTCGTCGCGGGAGACGCCGAGAGTTTCGGCCGCGGCGTAGAGATACAGGCCGTGCCCGGCTTCGTCCTGCACCTTGGCCAGCAGGATCGCCTTGCGCCGCAAGCTGGGCGCCCGGCTGATCCAGTTGCCTTCCGGCTGCATGCCGATGATCTCGGAGTGCGCGTGCTGGGCGATCTGGCGGACCAGCGAGCGACGATACGCCTCGGGCATGTCGTCGCGAGGCTCGATTCGGCCGTCGGCGTCGATGATCGCGTAGAACGCCGCTTCCTGCTCGTCGCTGCCGTCCATGGGGCCAGGCTATGCGGCGCATGTGACACCTGTCCAGCATATGTGCCGTGATGGTGTAATACCCTTCGCCGCCCCCCGAGCCCCGGCCGCCTCTCCCCGGCGCCTGGCACGCTGAATGTGACCACCTGGCACGCTGAATGCGAGTGATCGCGCCCGTTTCGCCCGTTTCGTGGAGCAGTTCAACGTGCCACCCACCCGGGGCCGCGCCTGTTGCGTGGTGGGCCGACCCGGGCCGGTGGCACCTGGTCGTAGAGTGGACGGCGTGTCCGAACAGCCCGTCGCCGATCGCAGCGTCCGTCTGGCGTGGGCGGCCGACACCGACGCGATCGGTCGTCTCCAAGCCCGCGCGTGGAAGCACTCCTACGCCGACCTCCTCCCCCAGGAACTGATCGACGACATCGACGACGCGGAGTTCGCCGCCGCCTGGAGCCAGGCGGTCATCCGTCCACCCACGGCGAAGCACCGTGTCCTGGTCGCTCTCGAAGCCGGCCGAGTCGTCGGATTCGCTGCCACCGCACCGTCCGACGACCCCGACGCCCAGCCGACCGACGGTGAGATCGTGGCGTTCCACATCGACCCCGACGAGCTCGGCGAAGGCCACGGCTCCCGGCTGCTCGCCGCCGCGGCTGACACGCTGCGCGCCGACGGCTTCACGCGGGGTCGCATCTGGCTCGTCGTGGGCGACGACGCTCTGCGCGGCTTTCTCGAACCCGCCGGCTGGGCCGCCGACACCGCCCACCGCACGCTCGATCTCACCGACGACGCCCACGCCACGCTGCGCCAGGTACGCCTGCACACCGACTTGCGCGAGGACGCGGCATGACGTTCAACGGCATCCCGGTCGAGGCGCTGGACTTCTACGAAGATCTCGAAGCGGACAACACGAAATCGTTCTGGGCCAAGAACAAGTCCGTGTACGAGAACTCGGTGCGCGACCCGCTCCGGGCCCTCGCCGACGCCCTGGCCGCCGAGTTCGGACCGGCGCACTTCTTCCGCCCGTACCGCGACGTCCGCTTCGCCAAGGACAAATCCCCGTACAAGACCCAGCAGGGCGTCACGATCGGCGGGAACTACCTGCACATCAGCGCAGCCGGCCTGTTCGTGGCCAGCGGCTACTACCGGATGTCGCCGGACCAGATCGAGCGCTTCCGTACCGCCGTCGACGTCGAGCACAGCGGCATCGACCTGGCCGAACGCGTCGAGGCCGTGCGAGCCAAGGGGTACGTCGTCGATGGTGAAGCGCTGAAGACCCGGCCCCGCGGCTACCCTGCCGACCACCAGCGGCTCGAGCTGTTGCGGCTGAAATCACTGGTCGGCTATGCCGACTACGGCTCGCCGCCGTGGCTGCACTCGGCCGAGGCCGCCGAGCGGGTGGCCACGGCCTGGCGCGAGCTCGCACCAGTGAGCCAGTGGCTCGACGACCACGTCGGCCCCGCGCAGACACCACCGAAGTGACGCCCGGGGCTCAGTGCGGCCGGACCGCGTCCAGGTAAGCACGCCCGCGCGGCGACAGCCGGTAACCGACCGGCAGGCTCTCGGTCAGCCCGAGATTCTTCAACTTCCGGACGTCGAGTTTGAACGGCGCGCGCTCGCGCCCGGCCATCTCGGCCAGATCACCGGCGCGGCGTTCCGGGTACGTCGCGATCAGCTCGAGTGTGCTCCGCGTCCACGCGCCCCAGGGCGACGCCGCATCGAGGCGGTCGAGCCGTCGGGTGATGGCGGTGACGTCGTCGCTGCTCAGATGTGCGTCATTGGCGAGTTCAGTGCGCGGATCCGGCCGTGCGGCCAACGCGAACCCGATGCGGAAGACCGGTAGGCCGGGTTCGCCGCGCAGATCGGCGACCAAGGCGGCCGCATCCGGGTAACCCGCGGCGCGTGCTTCGTCATCGGTGATCTCGCTCGGGTCGACCACGGTCACCGCGTTCACGTCGATGATGCCGGCCGCCGTCCGGTAGGCCCGTCCGGGCACGGCCTGACGCTGCTTCCATCGACGGAAGGTCAGCGTCACCGACCCGTCCGCGATACCAGGCCAGAAACGCTTCGCGAACAGCACGTTCGTGACTGTAGCCGACCGCGGGCGGGCCGGGCTGCGACCGATTGTTCCGCGCAGGCGGGTGACCGCGGTTCCGCGGTGTCGGGCATGTTGACTACTGTCGTCGCGGTGAGCTCAGACAACCGCACGAAGATTCGCCGTGACGCTCTCGCCATGGCCGCCTACGCAGGCGCATTCGGCGCCTCGTTCGGAGCGGTCTCCATCGCCTCTGGCCTCGACATCGCCCAGACCATGGTGCTGAGCTTGGTCATGTTCAGTGGGGCGTCTCAGTTCGCCCTGGTCGGCGTCATCGGCGGTGGCGGCGGCGGGCTGGCGGCAATCCCGACAGCGCTGCTGCTCGGGGCCCGCAACGCCTTCTACGGCGTGCCGATCACCCGGATCCTCGGCCGCGCCGGGCTGCGCGGGCCCCGGCGCCTGGTCGCCGCCCACCTCGTGATCGACGAGACCACGGCCATGGCCATCGCCCGCGACGAACCCGACGAACAGCGATACGCCTTCTGGGCCACCGGCACGATGCTGTTCTCGCTGTGGAACATCGGCTCGCTCGTGGGCGCGCTGGCCAGTTCCAGAGTCGGCGACGTGGGCGCGTTGGGGCTCGACGCCATGGCTCCTGCAGCGTTCCTGGCTCTGTTGTGGCCGCGATTGCGGGTGGCCACCGCGCGGTGGGTCGCCGCGGGCGGCGCGCTCGTCGCCACGCTGCTCGTCCCGCTCGTCCCGGCGGGGCTGCCGGTACTCGCAGCGGCGCCTATCGCGGTGGTGGCCGGCCTGTTACCGCGTCGCCGACACGAGGAGTCGTCATGATCTGGCTCGCCGTCGTCACCGCCTCACTCGGCTGTTACCTGCTCAAACTCGCCGGCGTCTCCGTTCCCGCAGCCTGGCTCGAACACCACGCGGTGCGTCGGGTGGCCCTGTTCCTGCCGGTGGCGATGCTTGCCGCGCTCGTCGCGACGGGCCTGTTCGACGCAGGCGGGCGGCTCGCCGTCGACTATCGGCTGCTCGCCGGTATGGCAGCTGCGGTGGTCGCTCTGTTGCTGCGCCAGTCGTTCCTCGTGGTGATCCTCGTCGCTGCCGCGACCACCGCCCTCCTGCGCGCTCTCACCTGAAACGACCGGCTCTGGCCCTATCGGCGCCCCACCGGGACGAGCACCGCGGCGCTACCCCCACCACGACGCTGCGGCTCGGCGACAGCCTGCACGAGACCGTGTCCGAGAAACTCCAGGCCGGTGACGGCTCCGATGTCGGGCATGGCCTCGAAGTCGTGACCCATCGCCTCGAGTTCGGCGCCGGCCGATGAGTCGATGAACGCCGGTTCGGCGGTGACCGCCGGGGTGTTGCGCTGCGATGCCCGTGGCGCGGCGACCGCTTCCGGCAGGTCCATGCCGAGATCGAGCCGGTTCAGCAGCGTCTGCAAGACCGTCGTGATGATGGTCGAACCGCCCGGGCTGCCGAGCGCGAGGAACGGCTCACCGTCGTCGAGCACGATGGTGGGCGAGATCGACGAGCGAGGCCGCTTGTTCGGGCCCGGCAGGTTCGGATCGGGCGCCTCACCCTGCGTGGGCGCGAAGTTGAAGTCAGTGAGCTCGTTGTTGAGCAGGAATCCACGCCCGGGAACGGTGATCCCGCTGCCACCGGTCTGTTCGATGGTCAGCGTGTATGCCACGACGTTGCCCCACCGGTCCGCCGTGGTGAGGTGGGTCGTCGACATCCCTTCCTCGCCGGCACCACCGACGGCAGCCACGTCGCCGCACGGGGCGTAGTCGCCGTCCGGGTCGCCCGGGCCGACGGGCTTCGGCGCGGCCTGCTCCGGGTCGATCTGACAGAAGCGCTCGTCGGCAAAGCCTTGCGACAACAATTCGGCCAGCGGCACGTCGACGAAGTCCGAGTCGCCTACATAGCGGTTGCGGTCGGCGAACGCCAGGGCACTGGCCTCGAGGAAGTGATGCAACGAGCTGGCTTCGTCGGCTGCGGACAGGTCGGCGTTCTCGAGGATGTTGAGCGCCTCGCCTACCGTCGAGCCGCCTGACGACGGCGGGCCCATCCCGAAGACCTCGAGGCCGTGGTACTGCGTCTGGGTCGGCTCCCGTTCGATCGCCTCGTAGCCCGCGAGATCGGCCTCGGTCATGGATCCCGCCCGGACGACGCGGTCAGCGTCGTCGGCGACCGGCGGCTCCTGGACGGTGGCGGCCACATCGGCCCCGATGTCGCCGCCGTAGAACGCGCCGGTGCCCTGCCGAGCGATCTGCCGGTAGGTGCGCGCCAGATCACGGTTGCGCAGCCTGGACCCGACTTCGGGAAGCTCACCGCCCGGGAGGAAGAGCTCTGCCGAGGCCGGGAAGTCGGCGAAGATGTCCTGGTTTCCTTCGACCTGCGATCGGAACGTCTCGTCCACCACGAATCCGCGCGAGGCCAACCGGATCGCCGGACGCAGCGTGTGGCGTAACGAGTAACGGCCCCACCGCCCGAGCGCCTCGTCCCAGGTCGCCAACGTGCCCGGGACGCCGACGGACAGCCCGCTCACCCTGGCTTCGTCGAAAGGCAACGGTTGGCCGGTCTCGGGGTCGACGAACAGCTCCGGCGTCGCAGCCGCAGGTGCGGACTCCCGCCCGTCGATGGTGGACACGTCGCCGCTGCTGGCGTCGTAGTGGACGAAGAACCCGCCGCCGCCGATCCCGGCGGAGAACGGTTCGGTCACACCGAGCGCCGCCGCCGCGGCGACAGCGGCGTCAGCCGCCGTGCCTCCCCGGCGCAGCATCTCCAGCCCCGCCGCCGTGGCGTCGGCATCAACGGTGGTGACCGCGCCGCCGAAGCCGGTGGCCACCGCGTCCTTGCGCTGGGCGTCCTTGCCGCTGCCTGTCCCGGCGGCGTCGGCCTCGCCAGCTGGGCTGAGCAAGGCCGTGCCGGCCAGGGTCGCTGCTGCGATGACGGCGCTGAGCCGACTGGTCCGTCCGAACGCCATGACGTTCCTCCTCGGCCGTTCCGGGGCGTTGGATCTCCAACCCTGGCGGTTCCCGGGCCGGATGGAAAGACCCCGACGCAAAGACCCGGACGAAAGATCCGGACGATACCTCGCGTGGCCCCGTTCGGGCGTCCTAGAGGTCGAGGTAGTACTCGAGCCCGACGGTGAGCCCCGGGCGTCGGGCCACCTGCCGCACGCCGGTGAGCACGCCCGGCATGAACGACGCCCGGTCATACGAGTCGTGCCGGATGGTCAGCGTCTCGCCGGGTGCACCCATGAGCACCTCCTCGTGGGCGACCATGCCGCGCAGCCGTACCGCGTGCACCGGTACGCCGTCGACGTCGGCGCCGCGAGCTCCGGCCAACTCCTTCGACGTCGCGTCGGGCGCTGGCGGCACACCCGCCTCGGCGCGGGCGGCCGCGATGAGTTGCGCCGTACGCACCGCCGTCCCGCTGGGAGCGTCGACCTTGTCGGGATGGTGCAGCTCGACGACCTCCACCGACTCGTAGAACCGAGCCGCTTCGGCGGCGAACTTCATCGTGAGCACCGCGCCGATGGCGAAGTTCGCCGCGACGAGCACGCCCACGTCCGGACGTGCAGCCAACGCACGACGAACCTCGTCCAAGCGATCATCGGTCCAGCCGGTGGTGCCGACGACGGCATGGACGCCACGCTCGATGCAGTGCAGCACGTTGCCCAGGGTGGCGTCCGGCACGGTGAAGTCGACTGCGACGTCGGCACCGGCGAGGTCGGCCAACTCGTCATCGGCGTCGAATCGACCCACGAGCTCGAGATCGCCGGCCGACTCCACGGCCGCGCACACCTGCTGTCCCATCCGACCGGCCGCGCCGATCACCGCTACACGCACGCTCATGCCCCCATACTCGCGCACGATCATGGTGGGCGAGCCCTCCCCCGAGGTCGTGTCGCCCACGCGATTCGCATCCGTGAGCTCGTGCCGGCCGACCTGTCCGTGCGTCGGCGTCCACACCCCACCCTGGGGTGATTCCGGAAGGCCCGGACCGCAACGCGCTGGGCGGTCATGACGCGTCCTCGTAGCCTTGGCTCGCCTCGGCAAGCCGCACCAGCCGAGGCGGTCCGGATCGCACGGCTGCGCCGAGCACCTCGCACCGCTGGTCGATGTCGCCCAAGTCGGGTGTGTGCATGCGTTCGAGGCGCTGCGCCACGATCTCGTCCACCACGATCGGCGGCATGGCGAACATCGAATCCGGCTCGCCCGGTACGTCGATGACGTGGCCGTAGACGAGGTCGTGGCGGCTGAGACCGACGAGCTCGCCGAGGTGACGGACGGTGCGGATGGTGTGCTCGGCGTGGTCGCGGACCTGCAGTTCGATGCCCTGCACGTCGATCAGTTCGTACACCTTGGCCCGCGTCTGTGCCCACGTCCGGCCACCGCCACCGCGTTCAGCCAGGACGGGGGCGACTTGGACGAGGAAGACCTCCAGGAGGAGCTCGTCGAAGAGCAGGGTTCCCCCGATGGCCGTGTGCACGGCAGCCTGGCCAGCGACCCAGCCGGGGCACTGCGGACAGGACGGGCCTGGTGCACCGTCGGCGGCGATACTGACCTCGCGAAGGATGCGAGCGACCAACGGGACGTGCAGGCTGCGCACCCAGCGACTCGCCGCGCTGACGGTGAATCGGGCCCACTGCCACGGCTCGGCGTCCGGCCCGAGCTCGATCATCTCGGTCAGGTCGCGTTCCCACGGGTTGCCGATGGGTCGAGGTGTGTGTTGCAGGCACGCCAACGCGTGGCGAAGATCGCCACACTGTTCTGCCCTGGCGGCCTCGTCGAGCAACCGTAGGTCGGCGTCGGTCAGCATCAGCTCGAACTCGGCCATCGAGACCGACAGGATCTGCTCACCGGAACGGGGATCGTTGGCTCGCCGCTTGGTGCGGCGCTGACTGAAGCGTGATTTGACCATGCCCCGAGCCTGTCCGCGCGGTTTCCTCGGCACAACGGCGCAGACCCGATCTGTGGACAACTCCGCGCTGGTCACGCGGTTGTGGACAAGCCTTGCCCGGGTGGCGGCTGAGGCGGGCAAGAACGGTTGCCGCCCGGCCCAGCGGCTGGGCAAGTCTCTCGGCAAGAGCGGGTGTGTTGCCTGGCGGCATCGGTTCATCCGGAAGGAGCCACCGTGACCGCCACCCTCGCCGTCCCGTCCGCACCCCCCGCACCTACACCTCGCCGCCGTGAGACCGGGCTCGCCGGGCGCCTCAACGCCGAGTGGGCCCACCTGTGCGCCGATCCCACCACGGGTGCGGCTGTGCGCGCGTGGGCCGGCGCGCACCCGGCGCTGGCCGGGTGCGCGGACCTACCGGCGCTGGAGCGGCGGGTCGCTCGAGCGGGCCGTGCACAAGCCGACGACATCCTGCTCGCCCTGCTTCGTCTCGGCCGCCGCGGCGACGAGCTCGCGAGCCGGACGGTGCTTCAGCTCATGCTCGGCAAGGCGATCCGCATCGCGTCCTCGCACGCCGGGCGGGACGTCCCTGCGGCGTTGGAAGAGGCCGCGATCACCGCGCTGTGGACCGTGATCGCCACCTATCCCGTCGATCGGCGCACATCGAAGGTCGCAGCCAACATCGCCATGGAGACGCTGCACCTCACCGTCGCCGACCATGCCCACCAGCGCCATGAGACCCCCACCACGCCGGACGATCTGCACCGCGTCGACGCACCGCACCGCGACGTGCCGCCGGACCTCGAGCTCGTCGAGCTCCTCGCGTGGGCTGTCGACACCGGCACGGTCACTGCTCAAGACGCGACGCTGGTCCTGGACGTCTACGCACCCGGTCCGGGCTGCCGCGGCGGCAGCGCCGCAGCTCAGCTGCACGGCCTCAGTTGGGCGGCCGCGCGGCAGCGCTGCAGCCGTGCCGTACGCAAGATCGCCGCCGCTGTGCGCGCCGACTCTCCGCCCCCGACCCGGGTCGAATGATCATGTTCACTTGGTAATTGCCTCCCCCACCACCCGTGCACGCCTCGTGGTGCGACACAAGACCTCGTGGTGTCGTCGCCGTCGTCGGCCCCGTCACCGTCGTCGACCCCGTCACCGTCGTCGACCCCGTCACTGTCGTCGACACCGAAGCCTCCGCTACGCGCCACGGACGCCACCGGCATAAGCTGCTGCGTGTCCCGACCCGTGTCCAGCGAGCAGCGAACGGAGCCGCCGGTGTTCCACGTCGTCTTCTTCGAGCCGCGGATCCCGCCGAACACCGGCAATGCGATCCGCCTCGTCGCAGCGACCGGCGCTCACCTGCACCTCGTGGAGCCGCTGGGCTTCGATCTCGACGACGCCAAACTCCGCCGAGCGGGGTTGGACTATCACGACCTCGCCGACGTCTCCGTCCACGCTGATCTGGACTCGACGTGGAAGGCCATCGAGCCCACGCGCGTGTTCGCCTTCGCCACGACGGCGTCCACGCGACACAGCGACATCGCCTACCAGGCCGGCGACGTCCTGCTGTTCGGTTCAGAACCGGACGGGCTGCCCGATGAGGTCTTGACCGATCCGGTCGTCACCGAGTGCGTCCGCATCCCGATGCGGCCGGGACGGCGATCGCTGAACCTGTCCAACTCTGCGGCCGTAGCCGCCTACGAGGCGTGGCGCCAGCACGGTTACCCGGGCGCATGAACGTCCGGCTGACCTGCTAGACCTCCCGGGCGGACGTCGTGTCGGCGGTGCGGCCGGATCGCGCGCGGCTGATTTCGCTGTCGTGAAGATCGTCGTGCCCGAAACAGCCGCCATAGGGCGCACATTCAGGCACGACGATCTTCACGACACGTCTCACGTTTCCTGGCGAGGACGGCGTGTGACACGACCCCGCCCGACGCCCGACGCTCAACGCACGCAGTGAGCCGGACGCCCCTGATGAGCTGATCGGGCCTTGTCGCAAGACCGCACACCACGAGGACTTGTGTCGCATCACGAGGCGTGCATGGGTGGTGGGGCAGGCAATTACCAAGTGAACATGATCATTCGAACCGGCGTCAGGTGAGGACGGTGTCGAACCTCGCGGGCTCGTCGAACGGCCCGACGACGGCCAGGGCCGGCGAAGCCGACAGGATGGACTCGGCCAGCTCGCGGACGTGGTCCATGGTCACCGCGTCGACGCGGGCGAGCAGTTCGTCGACGCTGGGCAGTTCGTCGTACACCAGCTCCGATTTCGCCAGGCGACTCATCCGGGCGCTGGTGTCCTCCAAACCGAGCACCAGCCCGCCGCGCGCTTGCCCCTTGCCTCGATCCAGCTCTTCCTTGGTGATGCCGGAGGTGACGACGTCGTTCAGGATCGACCGGCACAGGTCGAGCACCTGGTCGATCTTCTTCGGCTGACAGCCGACGTAGACCCCGAACATGCCGGTCGACGCATGCTGGGCGGCGTAGGAATACACCGAGTAGGCCAAGCCGCGCCGTTCGCGGATCTCCTGGAACAGCCGCGACGACATGCCTCCGCCCAGCGCGGCGTTCAGCACCCCCAGGGCGAACCGGCGCTCGTCGTTACGGGCCAGTCCCGGCACCGCGAGCACCACGTTGGCCTGTTCGGTCGGCCGGTTCAGCACAGTCGCCCCGCTGGCGTTGACCGGCGCTGATCCTCCGATTCTCGGCCGCGCCGGCTCGTCGTCCTCGACGCCGAAGCCCGCGTCGGCGAAAGCTCGCTCCACCAGGGCGACGACTTCGTCGTGCGAGAGGTTGCCAGCGGCAGCGACCACGATGTTCCGCGGCAGGTAGTGCTTGCGGTAATAGGCGTGGACGGTGTCTCGTGTCATCGTGGTGATGCTGGCGACCGTGCCGAGAATCGAGCGGCCCAGCGGGCTGTCGCCCCACATCTGCCCGGAAACCAGGTCGTGGACGGCATCGGACGGGTCGTCGTCGCGCATGGCGATCTCTTCGAGCACGACGTCGCGCTCGCTCTCGACGTCGTCCGGCTGGATCAGTGACGAGGTCACCATGTCGGCGACGACGTCGACAGCCAGCGACAGGTCGGTGTCGAGCACCCGGGCGTAATAGCAGGTGAACTCTTTCGCGGTGAACGCGTTGAGCTCACCGCCCACAGACTCGATGGCCGAGGAGATGTCCAGCACGCTGCGTTTCGCCGTGCCCTTGAACAGCAGATGCTCGAGGTAGTGGGTGGCGCCGGCCTCCGACGGTGACTCGTCGACCGAGCCCACGCCGACCCACATACCGATCGACACCGACCGCACCGTCGGCACGGCTTCGGTCACGATGCGCAGACCGCTGGGAAGGACGCTGCGGCGAACCAGGCCGCCATCGTCCTCTCCCAGCAGCGTGCGCGTGAAGGCGCTCACGTGGGGTGTCAGACGCCGGCGGTTTCCGCGGTCTCCGACTCTTCGTCGGTCACCGGCGTCAACGCCAGCTTGCCGCGGTCGTCGATCTCGGTGATCTCCACCTGGATCTTCTGTCCGACCACGACGACGTCGTCGACGTTCTCGACCCGCTTGCCACCGGCCAGGACCCGCAGCTTGGAGATGTGCACCAGGCCGTCCTTGCCGGGCAGCAGGGACACGAACGCGCCGAAGCTGGTCGTCTTGACCACAGTGCCGAGGTAGCGCTCGCCGACCTCAGGCATCGTCGGGTTGGCGATGGCGTTGATCGCGGTACGAGCCGCTTCGGCGGCCGGGCCGTCGGTGGCGCCGATGAAGATCGTGCCGTCGTCCTCGATGCCGATCTCGGCGCCGGTGTCGTCCTGGATCTGGTTGATGATCTTGCCCTTGGGCCCGATCACCGCGCCGATCTGGTCGACCGGGATCGTGATGGAGATGACGCGCGGGGCGTAGGGGCTCATCTCGTCGGGTTCGGAGATGGCCTCGGCCATGACGTCGAGGATGGTCAGCCGCGCGTCGCGAGCCTGCTGCAGCGCCGCTGCCAGCACCGAGGCCGGGATGCCGTCGAGCTTGGTGTCCAGCTGCAACGCCGTGACGAACTCTCGAGTGCCGGCGACCTTGAAGTCCATGTCGCCGAAGGCGTCTTCGGCACCGAGGATGTCGGTCAGCGTGACGTAGCGACGCTCGGTCTCACCGGACTCGTTCTGGACCTCTCCGGAGATGAGGCCCATGGCGATGCCCGCGACCGGGGCGCGCAGCGGCACGCCGGCGTTGAGCAGCGACATCGTCGACGCGCAGACCGAACCCATGGACGTCGACCCGTTCGAGCCGAGGGCTTCGGAGACCTGCCGGATGGCGTACGGGAACTCCTCGCGCGACGGCAGGACCGGCAGCAACGCGCGCTCAGCCAGCGCACCGTGGCCGATCTCGCGCCGCTTCGGGCTGCCGACGCGGCCGGTCTCACCGGTCGAGTACGGCGGGAAGTTGTAGTTGTGCATGTAGCGCTTGGACGTCTCGGGAGAGAGGGTGTCCAGCTTCTGCTCCATGCTGAGCATGTTCAACGTGGTCACGCCGAGGATCTGGGTCTCTCCCCGCTCGAACAGCGCCGATCCGTGCGCGCGCGGGATCGGGCCGACCTCCGCGGACAACGTACGGATGTCGGTGACGCCACGTCCGTCGATACGTACCTGATCGCGCAACACCCGCTCGCGCACCACGCTCTTCGTCAGCGCCCGGAAGGCCGCGCTGACCTCCTTTTCCGCGCCCTCGAACTGCTCGGCCAGCTGCGCCTTGACGTCGGTCTTGATCTCGTCGAGACGGTCTTCGCGCTCGGTCTTGCCGGCAATGGTCAGCGCCTTGGCCAGCTCGTCGCGGGCGGCAGCTTCGACGGCGGCGTAGATCTCGTCGGTGTAGTCGAGGAAGAGCGGGAACTCCTGGGTTTCCTTCGCCGCGGCGTCGGCCAGACGGCGCTGCGCGTTCGCCATCTCGGTGATGAACGGCTTGGACGCCTCGAGGCCCGCCGCGACGATCTCTTCGGTGGGGGCCGTGCGCCCGGCCTGCACGAGGTTCCACGTTTCGGCCGTGGACTCGGCCTCGACCATCATGATGGCCACGTCGCCGTCGGGCAGTACCCGTCCGGCCACCACCATGTCGAACACGGCCTCGGCGAGCTGCGAGTGGTTCGGGAAGGCCACCCACTGGTCCTCGATCAACGCGACGCGCACGGCACCGATCGGGCCCGAGAACGGCAGCCCCGACAACTGCGTGGATGCGGAGGCGGCGTTGATGGCGATGACGTCGTACAGGTGGTCGGGGTGCAACGACATGACCGTCATGACCACCTGGACCTCGTTACGCAGGCCCTTCGCGAACGACGGGCGCAGCGGACGGTCGGTGAGGCGGCAGGTCAGGATGGCTTCTTCGCTGGGCCGGCCTTCGCGCCGGAAGAACGAGCCGGGAATGCGGCCCGCGGCATACATCCGCTCCTCGACGTCCACGGTCAGTGGGAAGAAGTCGAGGTGCTCCTTCGGCTGCTTGGACACCGTGGTGGCCGACAGCAACATCGTTTCGTCGTCGAAGAACACGGTTGCCGAGCCGGCGGCCTGCTGGGCCAGCTGACCGGTCTCGAACCGCATGGTGTGCTTGCCGAAGCGACCGTTGTCGATCACGGCTTCGGCGCTGTGGATCTGCGGACCCGTCATGGGTCGTCCTCCTGATGAATCACGGGAGGGCGCCACGAAGGTGATCTGGTATGTGCCGGTCTTCGATGGAAGCCCGCGGATGAATCCCCGAGAGCCACTACCGAGGACCGGCCCTGCATCGATCGAGGCTGCCCGCCCTGTTCGAGTTCGGATGTTCAGTTGTGAAAGTAACTGCTACGGCGAAGGGAGCGGTTCCCACGGCGGGAGACCGCTCCCTCGGCGACGGCTAACGGCGCAGACCGAGCTTCTCGATCAGTGCGCGGTAACGCGTGATGTCCGCCTTCTGCAGGTACTTGAGCAGCCGACGGCGCTGGCCGACCAGCAGCAGCAGCCCACGACGGCTGTGGTGGTCCTGCTTGTGCGTCTTCAGGTGCTCCGTGAGGTGGTTGATGCGGTGCGTGAGCAGCGCGACCTGGACCTCGGGCGAGCCCGTGTCGCCCTCGGCACGTGCGTGTTCGGCGATGATCTTCTGCTTCGTGGCGGTGTCGGTCGGCACGGAACTCCTTGTCTTTGATCGTTGCGCGGCGCGTCCGGGCATGTCCACCGGGGCACTGAAATCCGCGGCCGTTCTGACGGCGGCGCCAAGGATACCAGCGCACCGGGGCCGAGAACGAATCGCCACCTGCGTGTTCGTCCGCTCCCCCGCGGCCAGGCGCAATGCCGGCAGCGAACTTCGCGTCGCCGAACCAGGCCCGATGCACTTCATCGACAAAGCGCTCCAGGTCACCGGCGCGCGCGGCCGCAACACCAGCGTACCCGGGCTACGGCCACACACCTCGGGGTGCGCCGGCCGCCCACGACTTTCACCAGCGCAGCGGAGCGACCGCTCCCTAGACGCCGAGGATGGCCCGGGCCTTGGCGACGTCGTCGGTCATGGTCGCGACCAGTTCGTCCACCGAGCCGAAGCGCAGTGTCGGGCGGATGGCGTCGACGAACTCGAGCAGGACCTCGTCGTCGTAGAGGTCCAGATCGGTGCGGTCCAGGACATAAGCCTCGACCCTGCGCGTCGTGCCGTTGAAGGTCGGGTTCGTCCCCACCGAGATCGCCGCGGGCATCCGCGGCTCCGGCTCGGCCGCATCGGCTGCTGACGTGCGGCGTAGCCAGCCTGCGTAGACGCCGTCGGCGGGAATCATGCCGACGCTGTCCGGCGACAGGTTCGCCGTGGGAAATCCCAGGTCACGCCCGCGCGCATCGCCGCGGACGACGACCCCTCGCACCCGGTGCGGACGCCCCAGGATCTCCGCCGCTTCGGCGACTCGTCCTTCGGCCAGCAGTTCACGGACCCAGGTCGACGACCACCGCCGGTGGGCCTTTTCCGATGAGGGACGGACGTCGTCGATGACCTCGACGGAGAAGCCGTAGCGCTCGCCCAGGGCGAGCATCGTGGACAGGTCGCCCTCGTTGCGCCAGCCGAACCGGACGTCACGCCCGACGACGACGGTGGCGGCTCGCAGCCCGTCGACGAGGAACCGGCGGACGAACTCCTCAGGCGACTGCCGAGCGAACTCCCATGTGTACGGCTGCACGAGGACGGCATCAAGCCCGGTCTCGGCCAGCAGCTCCAAGCGGTCTTCGATGCCGCAGATCAGCTCCGGGGCGTCGTCGGGGTTGTGCAACATCCGCGGGTGCGGGTCGAATGTCACGACGACGGCCTTGGCCCCGGCTGCGCGGGCGTCGGCGACCATGCGGGTCAGCACGCTGCGGTGGCCGCGGTGGACGCCATCGAAGTTGCCGATGGTCACGACCGAGGGGCCGAAGTCGCGCGGCACCTGGGCGAGATCGGTCCAACGATGCACGTGCTCTCCCGGTCGACGGCCTCAGCGCCGCGCGAGTTTCGCGCGACCGCTTGTCATTCTTCCCGACAACCCCGGCGGCAAGCCAGGCGGTTCCGTCGGCCTTCGACGTCGGGCAACCCTACGTGCGCACCGGCTGTTCATCCGGCGCCTGGGCATCCGGCGACGACGCGGTGAACCCGATGGTCGTGCGCAGCGACGTCTCACGCATGAACAGCACGGCGACGAAGCCGATGACGGCCAGGGCCGCCGAGATCAGGAAGACCAAGGCCGTGGCGTCGCCATAGGCATGCTCGACGACGGTACGGACCTGCGGCGGCATCGACGCCACATCCAGCGACGTGGAACCACCGCTCTGGGTCGCCTCGCTGGCCCCGGGTGTCCCGGCCAGGCCCTCGGCGATCAGCGCGGACACCCGCGCGGCCACCACGGCGCCGAGCACCGATACGCCCGCGGCACCGCCGAGGGTGCGGAAGAACGTCACCGTCGACGTTCCCGCGCCGAGATCGCGGTAGTCCAGACCGTTCTGCACCGCGAGAATCAGATTCTGCATGGTGGAGCCGACTCCGATGCCCATGACGGCCATGAAGATGCCGACCCGCCACAGCGGCGTCGCGTGGTCGATGGTGCCCAGCATCGCCAGACCGGCCACCACGAAGAACGTGCCACCGACGAGGAACCGCTTCCACTTCCCGGTCCGCGTCACCAGTTGCCCGGTGATGGTGGTGGCCAACATCAGCCCGGCGATCATCGGCAGCATCAGCAGCCCGGCCTCGGTCGGGCTGTGTCCGCGCGCGATCTGGAAGTACTGCCCGAGGAACACCGACGATCCGAACATCGCGGTGCCGACTGCCACGCTGGCCACGATCGCGTAGACCATGGTGGGTTGCCGCATCAGCCGCGGCGGTACGACCGGGTCGGGTACCCGCCGCTCCACCACGACGGCAGCCACGATGAGCGCCAGCGCTCCGAAGACGAAGGCGGCACTCGGCCACGAGACCCACGCGAAGTCGCCGCCGGCCAGGCTCACCCACACCAGCAGGACGCTGATACCGCCCGGGATGAGCAGCGCGCCCTTCCAGTCGATGGGCGTGTCGGCGGTCAGGACGGGCAGGTGCAGCGTCTTCTGCAGCAGGATCAGCGCGACGACGGCCACGGGCGCGCCCACCCAGAAGCACCACCGCCAGCCCAGCGGAGAATCGACGATCACGCCGCCGAGCAGCGGTCCGCCGACGGTGGCCACGGCCATGACGGCGCCGAAGTAGCCCATGTAACGCCCGCGCTGGCGGGGACTGACCATCGACCCGAGCACGATCTGGACCAGCGCCTGCAGCCCGCCCATGCCCAGGCCCTGCAGGACACGGAACCCGATGAGCATCTCGGTGTTCTGTGAGAACCCCGCCAGCACCGAGCCGAGGACGAAGACGCAGATGGACAGCTGGACCAGCAGCTTCTTGCTCATCCGGTCCGAGAGTTTCCCCCAGATCGGCGTCGTGGCCGTGGCCGCGAGCAGCGTCGCCGTCACCACCCAGGTGTACTGGCTCTGGTTGCCACCCAGGTCGCCGATGATGCGCGGCAAGGCGTTGGCGACGATGGTGCCGGACAGCATCGCGACGAACATGGCGGTCAGCAGCCCGGACAGCGCCTCGAGCACTTGACGATGCGTCATTTCGACGTCGCTGGCGGCCAGCGAGGTGTCGTGGGTGCCGGTCGGCTTCGTCATGAGATCCTCTCGGGTTCGGGAACCCTCGTATCGGCGCTCGCCGCTTCCGCATCGCGGCACAGCGCATGGCGGAAGTCGGCATTGAGCCGGGACATCAACGCGACCAGGTGCCGGGCCTCGTCCTCGCTCCAGTCGCCGAGCGCGGCGGTCAGGACGGCCGTACGCCGGCGGTGGGCCCGCTCGAGGATCGCGCTGCCGGCCGGGCTGGCCTCGAACAGGCCGGCTCGCCCGTCAGCGGGGTCAGGACGCCGGGCGATCAGGCCCCGATCGACCAACTCGGCAGCTTGCCGGCTGGCGACCGAGGGGTCGACGTGCAACCGGCCGGACAGCTCGGTCAGACGCATCGGCCCTTCCTTGGCCAGCAGGCCGAGCATCCCGGCGAGAGTGGGCCCGATGCCTTCGTAGATCTCCAGATGCCGCTGCGCGAGGTGCTTGGTCGACCGCATCAGCAGCCGCGCCTGTTCGACGACCTCGCCCCAGACGTCGTCGCTCATTCATGAGCTCCGCGTGAGTTATACGTTTGGTTGACGCATGCAACTATAACCTCATTGGTTGCTGCACGCAACTTGTTTGTGTGGTGCCTGGACCCGGCAGCAGGCGGGCCGCTCACCTCACGGGTCGCGGGACTCCAGCGCCTCGTTCAACCGGCCCAGCAGCTCGACCAACTGGTCGACGTCAGCGGCGTCCCAATGCTGCAGGGCCGAGCCGAACCACTCCCCCCGCGCTCCGCGCAACTGGCGCACCCGAGCCCGGCCGACCTCGGTGGTGCGAATCAGGCGCGCTCGCCCGTCGAGCGGATCCGGCACCCGCTCGATGAAGCCCAACGATTCCATCTGCGCGATCTGGCGACTCACCGTGGACTTGTCCAGACCGAACCGATCGGCCAGATCACCCGCGCGCACGTCGCCGGCGTCGTTCAGCGCACTCAACAATCCGTAGGCGGCCACGTCGATGCCGGCGTCGACCTGGCGCGCCAAGGCGATCGACAGCCGCCTGACCCGGCGCCACAACACGGTGAGCTCGGACTCGAGTTGCTCGTGCACCTGCTGACGATCGGCCCTGGTCATGGTCTGCGCCTCATCCTGCGAACACGGCGATGTGCTTGGCGCGAGAGCCGCGGTCCTCGGCCAGGGAGAGCAGCGTACCGTCCGGGCCGAAGATCGCCACCGGACCTGGACCGAGGCCCATCGGTTCCAACGGCGCCCCGTGCGCTACCCGCACCGCCGTCTCGTGGTCCACGTCCAACCGCGGGAAAGCCGCAGCTGCAGCGGTGGCCAGCGGCATCACCTCGAAGCGCTCGGCCAGCTCGTCGAGAGTGCGCGCGTCGTCGAGCCCGTACGGCCCGACCGCGCTGCGCCGCAGCGCCGTCAAGTGTCCGCCCACGCCCAGTGCGGCGCCCAGGTCGCGGGCCAGGGCCCGGACGTAGGTGCCCGACGAGCACACGACGTGCGCGTCGACGTCGACGAACGGGCCGACACGGCGCACGTCGGACACCTCGAAACGGTGCACCACGACCGGTCGCGGCGCCAACTCGACGTCCTCGCCAGAGCGCACCCGCTTGTACGAGCGCACACCGTCGATCTTGATCGCCGACACGGCGCTGGGGACCTGCTGGATCTCGCCGGTCAACGCGTCCACGCCGCCGGCGATCTGCTCGTCGGTGACCGCTGCTGCGCTGCTGCCTCCGGTGACCTCGCCCTCGGCGTCGTCGGTCACCGTCGTCGCCCCGAGCCGGATGGTCGCCTCGTAGGTCTTGTCCGTCAACGCGAGATGACCCAGCAGGCGGGTCGCGCGGCCGACGCCTACCACCAGAACACCGGTGGCCATCGGATCCAGGGTGCCGGCATGGCCGACGCGGCGGGTGCCGGCCAGCCGACGCAACCGGGCGACGACGTCGTGCGAGGTCCAGCCGGCCGGCTTGTCGACGATGACGAGCCCGTTGTGCTCAGGCACGGTCGTCGTCGACGCCTTCCGTCGAGTCGTCGCCGAGATCGTCCGCGCCCGCGTCGTCATCGGCTCGCCGGTACGGATCACGCTCCCCCGCGTACTGAGCATCGGCAGCCACCCGGGCCACCTGCTCGTCCGCCTCGCGGGCGGTACGCAACAGGTCGTCGAGGTGCGCGGCGTTGTCCGGGATGGCGTCGGCCACGAACTGCAAGGTCGGCGTGTACCGCACCCCGGTGCGACGCCCGACCTCGGACCGGACCAGCCCCTTCACACTGTCGAGGGCGGCGGCGGTGGCCGTGCGCTCGTTCTCGTCGCCGTAGACGGTGTAGAAGACAGTCGCATCGCGCAGGTCGCCGGTGATCTTGGCGTCGGTGATGGTCACGAACCCCAGCCGCGGATCCTTGACCCTGCGCTCCAGAGTCTCCGCCGCGATCTCGCGGATCCGGTCGGCCAACTTGCGGGCGCGCGCTGGATCAGCCATGGGTCCCTCCTCGTTCTCTCGTGCCACCGTCGTCCGTACCCCCGATGGCCTCGGGGAAGACGTGCGGGTCGTCCTCGTCAGAGTGAAACCTACGCCGTGCCGACAACAGTTCGATCTCCGGGCGTTCGGCGACGTGTCGCTCCACGAGGTCGAGCACTTCCACGCAGCGGCGTATGTCGGCGGCCACGACCACCACGCCGATCTCGGATCGGCGGTACAGATCCAGCTGACCGACCTCGGCCACGGCCACGTCGAAGCGCCGGCGCAGCTCGGCGATCACCGGTCGGATCACGCCGCGCTTCTGCTTCAGCGACCGAACGTCACCGAGCAGGAGGTCGAACCTCAGCGTCCCCACGAACACCTATCGCTCCCCACCGACCTACAGATGACAGGAGCCCGCGTGGCTACGGAACCACGCAGGTGACCGTCGCAGGGCCGCACGCAGCGGTGGGGCCGGGATTTCCGGAGCGGGCGTCAAGCGAGCCTGCGAGCAGCCCACGAGGAAACCCGGCACCACCGCCAACGAAGCCACCAAGCGACCAGCAGCGACCAGGATCAGTCGCGCGGCTTCTCCTTCATCTCGTACGTCTCGATGATGTCGCCGATCTGGATGTCGTTGTGGTTACCGAGGCTGATACCGCACTCGAATCCTTCGCGGACCTCGGTGACGTCATCCTTGACCCGGCGCAGCGACGCGACGTTGAGGTTCTCGGCCACCACGACCCCGTCCCGGATCAACCGGGCCGAGGCGTTGCGCCGCATGACACCACTGGTCACCATGCACCCGGCGATGTTGCCGACCCGCGAGGAGCGGAACACTTCGCGGACCTCGGCGGTCCCGAGCGTGCTCTCCTCGTACTCCGGCTTGAGCATGCCCTTGAGCGCGGCCTCGATCTCCTCGATGGCGGCGTAGATGACCGAGTAGTACCGGATCTCGACGCCTTCGCGCTCGGCCAGCTCATCGACCGTGCGGCTCTGCGTACGGACGTTGAACCCGATGATGATGCCGCGGTCGATCGAGGCGAGGTTGACGTCGTTGGCCGTGATGGCACCGACGCCTCGGTGAATGATCTGCAGATTCACCTCGTCGCCGACGTCGATCTTGGCCAGGGCGCCCTCCAGGGCCTCCACCGAACCGGACACGTCACCCTTGAGGATCAGGTTCAGTGTCTCGACCTTGCTCTCGGCCATGAAGCTCTCGAGCGTGACCCGCTTGCGCGCCTTGGCCAACGCGGCGTTGCGCTCCATCGCCTCGCGCTTCTCGGCGATCTGGCGAGCCGTACGGTCGTCGTCGGCGACCAGGAACTTGTCGCCGGCGCCGGGCACCGCGGTCAGACCCAGGACCAGCACGGGCCTGGACGGCTCGGCCTCCTCGATCTGCTGGCCGGACTCGTCGAGCATGGCCCGCACGCGCCCGTACGACTGGCCGGTCACGATCGCATCGCCGGGGCGCAGCGTGCCGCGCTGGACCAGCACCGTCGCCACCGGGCCGCGGCCCTTGTCGAGGTGTCCCTCGATAGCCACACCACGGGCCGGCATGTCACGGTTGGCCCGCAGGTCGAGCGTGGCGTCAGCGGTCAGGAGGACCGCCTCGAGCAGCTTGTCGATGTTGATTCCCGGCTTGGCCGCGACGTCGACGAACATCGTGTCGCCACCGTACTCCTCGGCCACCAGGTTGTACTCGGTCAGCTGCTGGCGGATCTTGTCCGGGTTCGCGCCCTCGACGTCGATCTTGTTGACCGCCACGACGATGGGCACACCGGCAGACTGCGCGTGGTTGAGCGCCTCGATCGTCTGCGGCATGACGCCGTCGTCTGCGGCGACCACCAGGATCGCGATGTCGGTGACCTGCGCACCACGAGCACGCATGGCGGTGAACGCCTCGTGACCCGGGGTGTCGATGAAGGTCAGAGCGCGATCCTGGCCCTCGTGCTCGACGTGCACCTGGTAGGCACCGATGTGCTGCGTGATGCCACCGGCCTCGCCCTGCGCGACGTCCTCGTTGCGGATCGCGTCGAGCAGCTTGGTCTTTCCGTGATCGACGTGGCCCATGACGGTGACGACCGGCGGCCGCGGCAACAACTCGCCGTCGCCGCCGTCCTCGGCGAAGTCGATGTCGAAAGACTCCAGCAGCTCCCGGTCCTCGTCCTCCGGCGAGACCATCTGCACGTCGTAGCCGAGCTCGCCGCCGAGAAGCTGGAAGGTGTCCTCGTCCACCGACTGCGTGGCCGTGACCATCTCGCCCAGGCCGAACAGCACCTGGACCAGCTGCGCCGGGTCGACGTCGATGCGCTCGGCGAAGTCGGCCAGGGAAGCACCACGCGGTAGCCGGACGACCTGCCCGTTGCCGCGAGGCAGACGCACGCCGCCGATGCTCGGCGCCTGCATGTTGTCGTATTCCTGCCGCTTCTGGCGCTTGCTCTTGCGGCTCTTCGCCGGCTTCCCGCCGGGACGACCGAAGGCACCGGCCGTGCCACCACGGCCACGGCCACCGCCACCGGGACGACCACCGAAGCCGCCGCCAGGACGGCCACCACCGGGTCCGCCGAACCCGCCGCCACCGCCGGGACGGCCACCGCCGCCACCGCCGCCGCCGCGGCCGGGACGACCTCCGCCGCCACCGCCGGGACGGCCACCGCCGCCACCGCCAGGACGGTTGGACGGGCGGGTGGGCATCATGCCTGGGTTGGGACGGGGACCACCGCTGCCGGCCGCCGGACGCTCGGGCATCGAGCCGGGCGAAGGCTTGGGCGCGCCGGTTCCGGCCCCGCCGCCGTCACGGCGCGACGACGGCCGCTGCATGCCAGTGGAGCCGCCGGACGAGAACGGGTTGTTGCCCGGACGTGGACCGCCGCCCTGGCGGCGTCCCATGCCGGTGCTCTCGCCACCGAACGGGTTGTTGCCCGGGCGCGGGCCGGCCGGGCGCGGGGCGCTCGGCCCCGGCTTGGGGGCGCTGGGCTTCGGACGGGCGGACCCACCCGGCTTCGGGGGCAGATCGCCCGGCGAGGGTGTGCGGCCCTTGGCGGCCGGACGCTCGGGCGCGGGAACATCGCGCGCCGACCGGTCCTGGCGAGGCGCCGGCGGGCCCGGCTTGGGCGCTGGCTTGGACGGCGCGGCCGGCTCTTGCGGTGCGACCGGTGCCGCCGGCTCAGCCGGCGCCGCGGACCCGGCAGCCGCGGCGGCCTCACTGACCGACTCCGGTGTCGGCGCCGCTGGCGCCTCGGGCGGTGCAGGCTTGGTCGCCGCCGGAGCCTGCGGTGCGCCGGTGGCCGGCGCCTCCGCAGCCGCGGTCTTGGTGCCCTTGGCCGACTTACCGGCCGACTTGTTCGGGGCTGCTGACTGATCGTTCTCGAACGCTTCTCGCAACCTGCGGACGACGGGAGCCTCTACGGTCGAGGACGCCGATTTGACGTACTCGCCGAGGTCGCCCAGCTTGCCGAGGACGTCCTTGCTCGTTACGCCGAGCTCTTTGGCGAGCTCGTGTACCCGGACCTTTGCCACTGCTCTCCTTCTCGGCCCGGGCGCGTACGGCTCGGACCGGCTAGGTGTTGCGCGTGCTCATCGCTGCGTGCTCATCGAGCGCTCGTGAGCGTCACGTCGTGTCTCCTTCGTTCTGGCCAGCCGACCGTCGGGGTCGACCGGATCGATCCGCCTGCTCAGCGAACCATCGACGCAGTTCTGTGACGTCGAGCGGGCCCTCGCGGCGCAATGCGCGTGAGAACGCTCGACGTCGCTCGGCAAGGTCGAGGCACTCGGGACGTGGATGCAGGTACGCCCCACGTCCCGGACGCCGGCCGTCGAGGTCGGGGACCAGTTCACCCGGTTTTCCAGATGAGCCGGCACCGCCCGCGACGACACGGAGCAGGTCGGACTTCACCGCACGAGACCGACAACCTATACACGTGCGCACAGGCGGCCGGCCGTCCGCGCGGTCTTCCACGCGGACAGTCTAGCGTCTCATGGACGCGAATCCGTCACGCAGGTGCGTCAGCGCGCTGAACGATCGCCTCGGGGTCGGTGTCAGACCGGATGTCGATGCGCCAGCCGGTGAGCCGGGCCGCCAGCCGGGCGTTCTGCCCTTCGCGGCCGATGGCCAGCGACAACTGGAAGTCGGGAACGATGACGCGAGCCGACCGCGCTTCGGCGTCGACGATGTCGACGCGCTGGACTCGGGCCGGCGACAGCGCGTGGGCCACCAGCTCGGCGGGGTCTTCGGACCAGTCGACGATGTCGATCTTCTCACCGTTCAGCTCGGTCATCACCGCGCGGACCCGCGACCCCATCGGACCGATGCAGGCGCCCTTGGCATTGACGCCAGGCACCGTGGCTCGCACTGCGATCTTGGTGCGGTGTCCTGCTTCGCGTGCGATGCCGGCGATCTCGACCGTGCCGTCGGCGATCTCGGGCACCTCGAACATGAACAGCTTTTTCACCAAGTTGGGGTGCGAACGCGACACCGTGACGATGGGGCCGTGCGCGCCCTTGCGGACCTGCAGCACGTAGCAGCGGATCCGGCTGCCGTGCTCGTAGCGCTCGCCCGGCACCTGCTCGGCCGCGGGCAGCACCGCCTCGACCTTGCCGAGATTGACCATCACGTTGCGCGGGTCGTGGCCTTGCTGGATGGTGCCCGAGACGATGTCGCCCTCACGGTCGAGGAAGTCGCCGAAGGTGATCTCGTCCTCGGCGTCACGCAGACGCTGCAGAATCTCCTGCTTGGCCGTGGTCGCCGCGATTCGCCCGAAGCCTTCGGGGGTGTCGTCCCACTCGCGCACGACATTGCCGTCCTCGTCGACCTCTTGGGCCCACACCGTGACGTGGCCGGTGTTGCGGTCGAGCTCGACGCGCGCCTTGGGTTGCGACTTCTCCGATCGCTGATAAGCCAGGAGCAAGGCACGCTCGAGCGCCTCGACCACGAGGTCGAATGAAATGTCCTTCTCGCGCTCCAGCGCCCTCAGCAACGACAAGTCGATGTCCACGTCGCCCTCACTCCTCGGTGCCGTCGTCGTCATCGCGACGGAATTCGACCTGGACCTTGGCCTTGCGGACGTCGACGAACGCGACCTCACGTACAGCGCCGTCGAGATCGAGAACGGCCTGCGTGTCGTCGGCGCGAACCACCCGGCCGGTGAAATCGGTGCCGTCGTGCAACCGGACTCGGACCAGCCGGCCCACGGCCCGCGCCCAATGCCGAGGCAGCCGCAGCGGGCGCGAAACCCCCGGGGAACTGACCTCGAGGGTGTAGGGCATGTCGCCCATGGCATCGCTGTCGTCGAGCGCACGCGAGATGAGCCGGGAGGTCTCGGCGCATCGGTCGAGATCGACGCCGCCGTCGGCGTCGACGATGATGCGCAGGCGGCTTCGTTTACCCGCCTGGGCGAGATCGAGTTCCTCGAGGTCGAGGCCCTCCGCCGCGACAACAGGGGCGATCACCTGTTGAAGAAGGTCACGACTGGCGGAACTCATCCGTGCCCTCCTCGCTGTCGAATTGTCATCCACCGGCGTACGCGACGCGCGCAGCACACCCTCAGCCGTCCGGCGCGACCTGCGCCGGTTCATCAACAATAGCCGAACACGTGCGCAGACACGGCGTCCCGCGGTGACCGCGTGTTCCCGGCCACCCCGGCCGGCGCGGTCGGCTCCGACCCGCCCCGGAGCCTACGACTATGGTGACCGGCGTGACCAACACGGTGGACGTCCGCAGGCGGCGCTTGCTCATCTGCCTGGCCGGCCTCCCGATGCTCGGTACGGCCCTGGCGGCTTGTGCCGACGACGCCGTGCCGAAGTCCGCACCCGGTCACCGCCTCGACGTCGACATGGACGTGAAAGTGCGGTGGCGAGCCGTCGAGGCCGAGCGCGCGCTGTTGGGCCTGTACGCCGCGACACTGACCGCCCACCCGGGGCTGTCCGACACGCTGGCGCCGTTCACCGCGCGGCACACCGAGCACCTGGACGTCCTCGTGGAGGGTGGACCGTTGCCGTTCAGCGCATCCGATCCCCTGGCGCCGCCCTCGCCGGGATCGGCCGACGTACCCGCCGATGCCGCCGCGGCGCTCGCCGCCGTCGCCGAAGCCGAGAGCGCCGCCGCTGAGGCCCGTGTCGCCGACTGCCTCGCCGCCAGCGGCTCACGCTTCGCCGCCGTCTTGGCCTCGGTGGCCGCATGCGAAGCCGCCCATGCCGCCACCCTGGAATCGGCGTGAGATCGCGATGAACGCCGAAGACGAACTCACCGCCGCCCAGGCCGCACTGGCCGGCGAACACGCCTGCGTCTACGGCTACGGCGTCGTCGGCGCACACCTGTCTGACGACGCTGAAACGGCTGCTCGGGCCCTGCAGGCCCACCGGGACCGCCGCGACGATCTCGCGGCGCTGATCCGCGCGGGCGGGGGCGAGCCCGAAGCGTCGGCGCCGACGTACGAACTGCCGCAACCGGTCACCGACGCCGCGAGCGCCAGCAAGCTCGCCGTGCTCATGGAAACCCGGCTCGCGGCGCTGTACGCCGATCTGGTCGGCGCGGCGCAATCGGGCGAGCTCCGCGAGTTCGCCGCGCAGGCGTTGGTCGCTGCCTCCGTCGCGCGTGGTCGCTGGGGCGGCGAGCCGGTCGCCTTCCCGGGGCTGAGCGGCCGCCCAGGCACCCCTGGTACGCAGGCGTCCCCGACACCGCAGACGCCCAGCGATACCGAAACACCCGAATCGCCGCAGTGAGCGGCAACCCGGCGCGGACTACAGGTCGAACCGGTCGAGCGCGCGCAGCTTGTTCGTCACATCCAGCGCGGCGACCTTGTACGCCTCGGACAGCGTCGGATAGTTGAACACAGTGTCCACGAGGTAGTCGACCGTGCCACCGCAGCCCATGACCGCCTGCCCGATGTGCACGAGATCGGCGGCGCCGGTGCCGAACACGTGGACCCCGAGCACGTGGCGCGTGGACGGTGCGACCAGCAGTTTGAGCATGCCGTACGAATCACCGACGATCTGCCCGCGGGCCAGCTCGCGGTAGCGCGCGATGCCCACCTCGTACGGCACCGACTCCTCGGTCAGCTCGACCTCCGTCCGCCCGCAGTAGGAGATCTCCGGGATGGTGTAGATGCCGATGGGCTGGATGTCGCGCATCTGACTGACCGGCTCGCCGAAGGCGTGCAACGCCGCCAGCCGGCCCTGATCCATGCTGGTGGCCGCCAGCGCGGGGAAGCCGATGACGTCGCCGACGGCGAAGATGTGCGGGACCGCCGTGCGATAGGCGTCGTCGACCTGGATACGCCCGCGGGCATCGGCTTCGAGCCCGGCTGCCGGCAGATCGAGCTGGTCGGTCTCGCCTTGGCGTCCCGCCGAGTACATGACGGTCTCCGCCGGTATCCGCTTGCCGCTGGCCAGCGTCGTCACCGTACCGCGCTGCCCGATTTGTACTTTCTCGACCTCTTCTCCGAACCGGAAGGCCACGGAGAGGTCACGCAGGTGGAACTTCAGCGACTCCACGACCTCGGGGTCGCAGAACTCGAGCATCCGCTCGCGCCGCTCGACGACGGTGACCCTGGTCCCCAGGGCGGCGAACATCGAGGCGTACTCGATGCCGATGACCCCGGCCCCCACCACGACCATCGACTCGGGGATGCGCTCCAGCGACAAGATGCCGTCGGAGTCGACCACTCGTCCTTCGTCGAACTCCACGTGCTCCGGCCGGGCCGGGCGGGTCCCCGTCGCGACGATGATGTTGGCCGCGCTGATGTTCCGGCGCTCCCCCGAGCCCTCGACGACCACGCTGTGGGCGCTGGTGAACCGGGCGGTGCCGATGACGAGGTCGACGTGATTGCGGAACAGCTGCGACCGGACGACCTCGATCTCACGGCCGATGACGTGATGGGTCCGGGCGAGCAGGTCTTGTACGGTGATGTCGCGCTTGACGCGGTACGACTGCCCGTACAACTCCCGCATGGACAATCCGGTGAGGTAGATGACCGCCTCACGCAGGGTCTTCGACGGAATCGTCCCGGTGTTCACGCAGACACCGCCGACCATGTCGCGCCGATCGATGATGCAGACCCGGTGACCCAGTTTCGCTGCGGCGATCGCCGCCTTCTGCCCGCCTGGCCCGGAGCCGATGACAAGCAGGTCGTAGTCGTACTCCGGTTCGTCCACAGTTCGCTCCTCCGCCGGCGTCGGTAGTTCCAAGCTTGACGCTCCCGGCAGAACCGTGCCACTCAGGGGGTGATCGTTGGCGCGTTGTGGCTGCCCTGGCCACCAGAATTCGGCAACGATCACCGATCACAACTGACCGGGCGGGATGGCGTCGTCGAGCCCCCATTCGGCGAGCAGCTGTGACGGCGTACAGCCGGCCATCGCCCGGAAGTCGCGGACCAGGTGGCTGTGGTCGGCGTACCCGGTAGCGGCTGCGACGTCGCTGATCCGCTGACGCCGGGCAAGCTGGCGAGCCGCGTGGTCGAACCGGATCACCCGCGCGGCCGTCTTCGGACTGAGCCCGGCCTGGCGCTGGAAGCGTTGGATGAAATGGCGGCGGCTCCAGCCCATGTCGGCGGCCAACCCACCGACGGCCGTTTGCCCGCGGGAGTCGACCAGGCGTTGCCAAGCCCAGCCGATCGCGTCGTCCACAGCACGAGCGTCCTCGGCCAGTTCGAGGACGTGATGATCCATGATCGAGCACCGCACCGGCCAGTCCGGCGCGCTGACCAGCCGGTCGGTCAGTTCCTGCACCCGGCGGTGACCGAAGAGGTCCGCCAGGTCCAGCACGCCGTCGCGGATCTCGTCACCGGTCAGCCCCAGCAGCCGGAACGCCCCGAGCGCGGTGAACTCGATCTGCAGGCCCTGCTGACCGCCCACGTACTCGGTCACCGCGTGGCGATCCGCGCAGCCGGCCACGAACGAGGTCAGCCGGCCGAGCAGTCCATCGCCGGAGCTCAGCACGTCGATGCTGGGTCCGAAGCTGATGATCACCGAGACCCGCGGGCCCGGCAGCTCACGGCGGCGCACCGGTTGCAGCGTGTGCTCGGTGTATCCGGTGTAACCGAGGACGTCGCGGCGCAACGCCGGGTGTGGCAGGCAGCGAGCCATCTCCCACCACCCGGTGTCACCGTCGTGCCGCGTGAGCTGCATCTACCCCGCTCTACACAGATCGACGAGTTCGGTCACCGCGGCGTCGAGAGCCACCTCACGACGCTCGCCGCTGCGGCGGTCCTTCACCTCGATGACACCGTCGGCGAGCCCGCGGCCCACCACCACGATGGTGGGCACACCCACCAGTTCGGAATCCTTGAACTTCACCCCCGGGCTGACGCCGCGGCGATCGTCGTAGAGGACCCGCACGCCGGCTGCGTCCAGCTCGCCGGCCAGGCGCTCGGCGGCGTCGAACACGGCGTCGTCCTTGCCTGTCGCCACCAGGTGCACGTCCGCCGGCGCGACCTCGCGCGGCCAGATGATGCCGGCCTCGTCGTGGGAGTTCTCCACGATCGCCGCGACCGCCCGCGACACCCCCACGCCGTAGGAGCCCATGGTGACGGTGACGAGTTTGCCGTTCTCGTCGAGCACGCGCAGACCCAGCGCCTCGGAGTACTTCCGGCCGAGTTGGAAGATGTGCCCCATCTCGATGCCGCGCGCGGTCTCGAGCGGCCCGGACCCGTCCGGGGCCGGGTCACCGTCACGCACCTCGGCGGCCTCGATGGTGCCGTCGGGCGTGAAGTCTCGGCCGGCGACCAGATCGATGACGTGCTTGCCGTGCTGGTCCGCACCAGTCACCCAGCGGGTGCCCTCCACGACTCGCGGGTCGACGAGGTAGCGGATTCCCGACGCGTTCTTCTCCCCCAGCACGCCAGGGCCGATGTAGCCCTTCGCCAGCGTCGGATGCGCGGCGAAGTCCTCGTCGGTGAACGGCTGGACCTCGGCCGGCTCGACCTGCGCGGCCAGCCGCTTCTCGTCCACCTCGCGGTCGCCCGGCACGCCGATGGCCAGCGGTTCCCTCGTCCCGTCCGGATGGCGCAGGACCACCAGCACGTTCTTCAACGTGTCGGCGGCGCCCCACGGGCGGTCCGAACGCGGGAAGTGCCCGTTGAGGTGATCGACGAGAGTGTCGATGGTCGGCGTGTCCGGGGTGTCCTCCACGTGGGCGGCCGGGACGTCGTCGTAGGGCACCGGCGCGGGAACCGGTGTCCGGACGGCCTCGACGTTGGCCGCGTAGCCGCCCGGAGAGCGGACGTAGGTGTCTTCACCGTTGTCGGCTATGGCCAGGAACTCCTCGCTGGCCGAACCGCCCATGGCGCCGGACATCGCCGCGACGATGACGTAGTCGAGGCCGAGCCGGTCGAAGATCTTGATGTAGGCCTCGCGATGCGCCTGGTACGAGCGCATGAATGCCTCGTCGGAGACGTCGAAGGAGTAGGAGTCCTTCATCACGAACTCCCGGCCGCGCAGGATGCCGGCCCGCGGGCGCTGCTCGTCGCGGTACTTCGTCTGGATCTGGTACAGCGACAGCGGCAGGTCCTTGTACGACGAGTAGAGGTCCTTGACCAGCAAGGTGAACATCTCTTCGTGCGTGGGCCCGAGCAGGTAGTCGCCGCCCTTGCGGTCCTTGACCCGGAACAGGCTGTCGCCGTACTCCTCCCAGCGATTGGTCGCCTCGTAGGGCTCGCGCGGCAACAGCGCCGGGAAGTGCACTTCCTGCGCGCCGATCGCGTTCATCTCTTCGCGCACGATCGTTTCGATGTTGCGCAGCACCATGTAGCCCAGCGGTAGCCAGGAGTAGATACCGGGGGCGGCGCGGCGGATGTAGCCGGCGCGCACCAGGAGCTTGTGGCTGGGAACGTCGGCGTCCACCGGATCCTCGCGCAGGGTTCGCAGGAACAGTGTCGACATGCGCAGGACCACGAGTACTCCTGTAACGGTGTGAGTGCGGACACGGTGCAAGACTTTCGTCGAGGATATCCGTCGCCATGCCGGCAACGAACCGGATTCTCGGCTCCGGGCCGACCAGACGGTGCCCGCTTCAGCTCGACGCGAGCATCCGCAGTCCGTCGTCGGCGCCGCCGAGGCTTTCGACGACCTGCGTGGTACGCGCCAGCGCCTGCTCGAGACGGGCTTTCCCCGCGGTGCCGACGTCGCCGGTACGCAGGGCCGTCACGACGTCCAACACTTCGACCGGCGGCTCGTAGGTCTGGTACAGCGGCAGGTACTCCGCGGCGCTGACGTCGAAGCCACCGTCGTCGAGGTTCTCGGTGAAGGTGAACCTCGTCAGCAACCCCTCGGACTTGGGGCCTTGTGGTTCGGCGTGGTTGGCCATCAGGTTGCCCATGCCGTACACGATCCACTCACCGTCGACGTTCTGCACCGGCTGGACGACGTGGGCGTGATGCCCGAGCAGCAGGTCGATGTCCGGGGAACGGATCAGCTGCGGAGCGAGGTCGCGCTGGAGCTCGTTCGGCTCGTGGACGTACTCGTCGCCCCAGTGCAGCGCCGCGACGACGACGTCCGCGCCGTCAGCCCGCGCAGTCGCCGCGTCGGCGACGATGTCCGCTTCGACGATCTCGTTGCTCCGCCACGTCTCGCCGTCCGGATACGGGATGCCGTTGAAGCCGAACGTGTACGACAGCAGGGCCACCGTGACCGGTGCGCCGTCCGTGTCGACCTGGAGGATGCTCGTGCGCTGTGCTTCCTGCGGCGACCGGGCGGAACCGGCGTGGGCCAGACCGGCCTGGTCCAGCATCTCGAGCGTCCGGTCCACGCCGGCGGCGCCTTGGTCGAACGTGTGGTTCGAGGCGGTGGTGCAGGCGTCGTAGCCGGTCGCGGCGAGCCCGGTGACGACCTGCGGGGGGCCGGAGAACGTCGGATAGCCCTCGTAGGGGCCGTCGGCGGGGGCCAGGGGCACCTCGAGGTGGCAGATCGCGAGGTCGGCGGCGCTGATGACCGGCTTGATGCTGGCCAGCTGAGGGGCGAAGTCCATCGTCGTGCCGGCTGCGGCGTCCTTGCGCGCCTGCACCCACAGCCGTTCGTGCAAGAGCACGTCGCCGGTCGCAGCCAGTGTGAAAGTCCGGGGCTGCGGCGTAGGCGTCGGGGATGCCGATGGGGTGGCCGCCGGCGGCGAGCTGGCCGATGCCGGCGGCGGGCTCGGCGACGAACCGGCGCTGTCGTCGTCGGTGCCGCTGCCGGAACAGCCCACTGCGAGGAGTACCAGCGCAACGGAACCGGAGACCAAGACCGGGAGGCGCACAGGAGAGATCATCGCATCCATGCGCTATCGGCCGGGTGCACCACGCGGAGTTCTGCTGCACCAACAGGCGTGCACGGGTGGTGTGGCAGGGAATCGCCAAGTGAACATGATCATTTCAGACAGCGCGGGGGTTAGAACATGACGGTGGCGAAGCGGCCGACCTCGGTGAACCCTACGCGCCGATAGGTCTCGCGGGCGACCACGTTGAAGTCGTTGACGTACAACGACACCGTCGGGGCGATGTCGCGCAACGCGAACGCGGCGACGGCAGCCATCCCGCCGATCGACAGGCCCTCGCCGCGGCGGTTCGGATGCACCCACACCCCTTGCACCTGGCAGGCCCGCGGAGTCACGGCGCCCACCTCGGCTTTGAACACGATGGCGCCGTCGTCGAACCGGGCGAAGGCCCGTCCCGACCGGACGAGCTCGACCATGCGCGCCCGGTAGTAGGCGCCGCCGTCGTTGCCGGTGGGCGCGATACCGACCTCTTCGGTGAACATCGCCACCGCCGCCGGCATGAGGATGTCGATCTCGCCCGGGCGGACCCGCCGCACTTTCGGGTCCGGCGGGACGATCGGCCCGCCGGTCAGTTGCATGACCGGCTGGCACGACCGGACCTCGCGGGCCGGGCCCCACTCGGGACGCAGCAGGTCCCACATCGCCAGGACCGCGTCGGCGGCCCCGACGATCGACGAGCACCGACGTCCACGTCGGCCGGCGAGGTCAGCGAACAGTTTCGTCGCCAGGCCGTCGGCGGCCACGGGCACCAGGTTTGCGCCGGAGTAGCACAGCGAGCGCAACTGGTCGGATTCGTAGTAGCCCCAGAGCTCACCGCCCAGCCGCGAGGGCACCAGGCCGGAGGCGTGCACGCGCGAGGCCACGAAGACGTCGAGGTACGGGGTACGGTCGAGCACACGCAGCACGTCACCCAGATCTTGCGGACCCAGCGTCCGTACGGCGGGCGACGTCCCCAGCACCGCGACTCCCTGAACCTAACCGACCGTCACGTTGGGCTGCCCTGGCTCGGCGGTGTCGGCCATCGAGTCAGCGATCCGCATGGCCTCCTCGATGAGGGTCTCGACGATCTCCGATTCCGGCACGGTCTTGATGACCTCGCCCTTGACGAAGATCTGCCCCTTGCCGTTGCCCGAGGCCACTCCGAGGTCTGCCTCGCGAGCCTCGCCGGGGCCGTTGACGACGCATCCCATGACCGCGACGCGCAGCGGCACCTCCATGCCCTCGAGCCCGGCGGTGACCTTGTCGGCCAAGGTGTAGACGTCGACCTGAGCCCGTCCGCACGATGGGCAGGACACGATTTCGAGCTTTCGCTCGCGCAGGTTGAGCGACTGCAGGATCTGCAGGCCGACCTTGACTTCCTCGACCGGCGGCGCCGACAGCGACACCCGGATGGTGTCGCCGATGCCGCGCGACAACAGCGAGCCGAAGGCGACCGACGACTTGATGGTGCCCTGAAACGCCGGGCCGGCCTCGGTGACCCCCAGATGCAGCGGCCAGTCGCCGCGTTCGGCGAGCATCTCGTAGGCCTGGACCATGACGACGGGATCGTGGTGCTTGACCGAGATCTTGAAGTCGTGGAAGTCGTGCTCCTCGAACAGAGACGCCTCCCAGACCGCGGATTCGACCAGGGCCTCGGCCGTCGGCTTGCCGTGCTTGTCCAGCAGGCGCTTGTCCAGCGAGCCGGCGTTGACACCGATACGCAGCGACACACCGGCGTCGGCGGCCGCCTTGGCGATCTCGCCGACCTTGTCGTCGAACTTCTTGATGTTGCCGGGGTTGACCCGTACGGCGGCGCAGCCGGCGTCGATGGCGGCGAAGACGTACTTCGGCTGGAAGTGGATGTCGGCGATGACCGGGATCTGCGACTTCTTCGCGATGGCCGGCAGCGCCTCGGCGTCGTCGGCGCTGGGCACGGCGACCCGGACGATGTCGCAGCCGGCCGCAGTGAGCTCGGCGATCTGCTGGAGGGTGGCGTTGATGTCGGTGGTGGGGGTGGTCGTCATCGACTGGACGCTGACCGGCGCGTCACCGCCGACGTCGACCTTGCCGACGCTGACCTTGCGGGACTTGCGGCGCGGCGCAAGCACCGGCGGCGGAAGCGCGGGCATTCCCAGGGCGACACTCATGGTTTCCATTCTCCGTCGAATCAGCCGAACAATCGAACCGGGTTCACGAAGTCGGCGTAGATCAGCAGGGCGCTCATGCAGACCAGGACGACAGCGACGCCATAGGCGATCGGCAGGGCTTTGGCGACGTCGACCGGTTGCGGCTCGGGTCGCCGGAAGACCCGGCAGAACGCGCGCTTGAGCGCCTCCCAGATGGCGCCGGCCGCGTGCCCGCCGTCCAGTGGCAGCAGCGGCACCAGGTTGAGCAATGCGATGGCCATGTTGAACGAGGCCAGGAGCATGACGAACGTCGCGATGCGCTGTCCGGCGGTGAACTCGTCGGCCGAGGCGATCTCGCCGCCGATCCGGCCCGCGCCGACGATGCTGACCGGCGTGTCATGACCACGCTCGCCGCCGCCGAACGCGGCGTCCCAGACGTCGACCATCCGTTGCGGAACCCGCGACATCGCCTCGGCCGTGCGGCTGACGAAGTCGCCGGTCCACACCAACGCTCCGCCGACGTCCTCGCGTTGGTAGTGCTGGAAGGTCGGCGCGATGCCCAGGAAGCTCGTCTCGCGAACGTCGCCGATCTCGCCGTCGGGGTCGGGCCGCTCGGTGACGATGAGCTCTGGGGTCAGGGTCAGCTGCTCGCCGTCACGCTCGACCACGACGTCGATGGGTCCCGGGCCGGCCTCCGCGATGGCCGCGGAGGTGGCCGGCCACGACGACACTTCGGTGCCGCCGACCGCGATCACCTTGTCGCCCGGCTGGAACCCAGCCTCGTTCGCCGGCGCCTCCGGATCGCCCGGGGTGCAGGGGCGATCGGCCTGCTCTTGCGACTTGACGCACTCACTGACCGAGCTGACGACGGTGGAATGGACCGGCTTGTCCGGATTGCCGAAGGTCATCAGCACTCCACCGGCCAGGACGATGGCCAGTACGACGTTCATGGCCGGGCCGCCGAGCATGACGATGAGCTTCTTCCACCACGCCTGGCGGTAGAACACGCGGTCTTCGTCGCCGGGCCCGATCTCTTCGCGCGCGGCGGTGCGCGCGTCCCGGGCCATGGTCTGGAACAGCCCGGTGCTGGACTGGCGCAGCTGGCCGTCTTCGCTGCCGGGCTCGGGCGGGAACATCCCGATCATGCGCACGTATCCGCCGAGCGGGACCGCCTTGATGCCGTACTCGGTCTCACCTCGGCGGCGCGAGAAGATCGTGCGCCCGAAGCCGACCATGTACTGCGTGACCTTCACGCCGAACAACTTCGCCGGCACCAGGTGGCCGATCTCGTGCAGGGCGATGGAGAGCATCAACCCCACGAGGAACAGCAGAATGCCTGCGACGGCGAGCAGATCCATTCAGCGGTCCTCCGGTGTGACGATCTCGCGGGCGCGGGCCCGCGCCCAGTCCTCGGCGGCGACGACGTCGTCGACACTCGTCGCGTCGCCGTCACGGTACTCGTCAAGGATACGAGCGACGGTGTCGACGATGCCGAGAAACGGCAGCCGCCCCTCGACGAACGCGGCCAGGCACTGCTCGTTGGCCGCGTTGTACACCGCAGGCGCGAGCCCGCCGCGCTCACCGGCGGCGCGGGCGAGCTGCACGGCTGGGAACGCCTCGTGGTCGAGCGGCATGAACTCCCACGTCGACGCGGTACTCCAGTCGCAGGCCGGCGCGGCGTCGGGTACTCGGTCCGGCCAGGTCAGTGCCATCGCGATGGGAATGCGCATGTCCGGCGGACTGGCCTGAGCCAGCGTGGAGCCGTCGACGAACTCGACCATGGAATGCACGATCGATTGCGGGTGCACGACGACCTCGATGGCGTCGAACGGCATGTCGAACAGCAGGTGCGCCTCGATGAGCTCCAGGCCCTTGTTGACCAAAGTGGCCGAGTTGATGGTGACCACCGGCCCCATGGACCACGTCGGGTGCGCCAGTGCCTGCTCGGGGGTGACCGCGGTGAGCTCGTCGCGGCGGCGGCCGCGGAACGGCCCGCCGCTCGCGGTGAGCACGAGGCGGCGGACCTCGTCGGCGCTGCCCCCGCGCAGGGCCTGGGCCAGCGCGCTGTGCTCGCTGTCGACGGGCACGATCTGGCCCGGCTGTGCGGCGGCTTTGACCAGCTGTCCGCCGGCGATCAGCGACTCCTTGTTCGCCAACGCGAGCTGCCGCCCCGCGCCGAGCGCGGCCAGCGTGGGGCCGAGGCCGATCGAGCCGGTGATGCCGTTGAGGACGACGTCGCATTCGCTGGCGGCCAGTTCGGCGGCCGCATCGGGGCCGGCGAGGATCTTCGGCACCCGGAAGCCGCCGGACGGGTAATCGCGCCGCTGCGCCTCGGCGTAGAACGCGAGCTGCAGGTCCGACGACGCGCTGGCGCGGGCCACCGCGACCGCGGACACACCGAGATCGAGCGCTTGTGCGGCCAGGGTCTCCGGATCGGAGCCGCCGGCAGCCAGGCCCACCACCCGGAGCCGGTCGGGGTTACGTTTCGCGACATCGATCGCCTGGACGCCGATCGATCCGGTGGAACCGAGGATGACGACCTCACGGGGACTGGCCATGGCCCTATTGTTCCGCTCGGTCCGCGCCCGCCCCGGGGCGGGCCGAGCGTCGCCGGCGCGGGCGACGCTGCGACGGCCATCGGCCGGTATGCGGACCACTTCGACCGAATCCCGGAAAACCACGCGCCAAACTCGGGAAGCTCACCTGTTCGTCCTCCACTCAGCCAAGGTCACGAGAAGATCTCCAGTTCGGTTTCGATCGTGCATAGCCCACAGGGAGTTCCCCCGGCGCACAGGTCCAGACCATTGACGTAGGGTGCTGCCGGTGATAGACCAACCGCCCAACAGGTCTACCGTTCAGCCGGCTGTGGAACGAGGCCACCCCTGCGAACCACCGGCGCCGACAACCACACAGTGCGGTCCCCCGACCACGACACCCGAGCGCCCCGCGGCGCCGACGACGTCCCCTCATAGGCACCACGCGTGACGCGATTGCGAGGTACCCGCATCATCATGGCGATATCTGTGACCCGTACCCGCCCGGGCAGGCTCGCCGCGGGCGCAGCCGCGCTCGCGGCAGGGCTGGCCGGCGTGGCCGTCGGCGCGCCACCCGCCCAGGCCGACAGCGACGAGAAGACCTCGATCACCATCGCGGTCTCCCAAGAGGTCGACAGCCTCAGCCCGTTCCAAGCCGTGCGCGTCATCACCACCAGCCTGCACCGGTGGATGTACGACTTCCTGACCAACTACGACCCCGAGACCGGTGAGACCATCCCCGCTCTCGCGGAGTCGTGGGAGACCTCCGAGGACGGGCTGACCTGGACCTACCACATCCGCCAGGACGCCACCTGGACCGACGGCGAGCCGGTCACCGCCGAGGACGTCGCCTGGACGTTCAACACGATGATGACCGACCCTGCTGCCGCCGAGGCCAACGGGAACTTCGTCGAGAACTTCGAGACCGTCACCGCCACCGACGAGTACACCGTCGAGATCCAGCTCTCCCAGCCGCAGGTGACGATGCTGGCGCTGGACGTGCCGATCCTGCCTGAACACATCTGGTCCGGCATCGAGGACTACGGCGCGTTCAACAACGACGAAGAGTTCCCGATCGTCAGCAACGGTCCGTGGATCCTGACCGACTACCAGCCCAACCAGACGATCACGTTCGAGCCCAACGAGGACTACTGGCGCGGCGCGCCGCAGTTCGACGAGCTCGTCCTGCGGACCATCAACGACGCCGACGCCCAGGTCGAGGCGTTGCGGGCCGGCGAGGTCGACTTCGTGCAGGGGCTGACACCGGCCCAGTTCCGCTCCCTCGAGGGTGAAGAGAACATCGAGCTCAACCAGGCCGACGGCAAGCGGTTCCAGGGCATGACCCTCAACCCGGGCGCCACGCTGCAAGACGGCACCCCCTTCGGCGACGGTCACCCGGCGCTGCAAGACCCCGTGGTCCGCGAGGCCCTGGTGCGCACCATCGACCGCGAAGCGATCTACGAAGTCGCCTACGGCGGATTCGGCGAGCCCAACGCCGGCTACATCCCCTCGCGATACGACATCTACCACTGGGAGCCCGAGAGGCCGGTCTCCGAAGAGTTCGACATCGACGCGGCCAACCAGCTTCTCGACGACGCCGGGTACACGATGGGTGACGACGGCATCCGCGTCTCCCCCGACGGGCGCCCGCTGTCGTTCCGGTTCAACGTCCACGCCGACAACCCGCAGTACGTCCAGGCCGCCCAGATGATGGCCGAATGGGCCTCCGACGCCGGCATGGAGCTCAAGGTCGAGCCGGTCTCCGAGGTCGGTTCCCTGCTCGACGACGGCACGTACGACATCCTCACCACCGGGTGGAGCGTCAACCCGGACCCGAACTACGTGCTGTCGATCAACCTGTGCTCCGGCCTGCCGACCGAGGTCGGCGGTCCGTACCTGTCCGACGCGTACTTCTGCAACGACGAGTACGACCAGCTGTACCAGCAGCAGCTCGCCGAGCTCGACGTCGACGCCCGGGCCGAGCTGGTCAAGCAGATGCAGGAGATCCTGTACGAGACCAACGTGTTCGTCGTCTGGGGTTACGCCGACGCCCTCGAGGCCTACCGCAGCGACGTCATCGCCGAGATGACCCCGCAGCCGGACCCGGGCGGCAACTACTACGGCCAGGACGGCTACTGGAGCTGGTGGTCGGCGGTGCCCGCCGGTGCCGAGGGTTCCGGCGAAGGCGGCGGTGGCGACGCATCGGCGGCATCGGACAGCGATGACGGCAGCAACACCGCCCTGGTGATCGGCATCATCGTGGCCGCGGCAGTGGTGATCGGCGCCGTCTTCTTCCTCGCGCGGCGCCGCTCCGCCACGGCCGAGGATCGCGAGTAGGGGCCGGATGGCAGGCCCGGTCGACACGGACCTGGTCCCGCACGCTCCCCCCGGGGAGGTGCGGGACCTCTCCGGACTGCACAAGACCCTCAACTACCTGGGCTCCCGGATCGCGGGGAGCATGGTGTCGCTGGTCGCGGTGATCGTCACGAGCTTCTTCCTGTTCCGCATCATTCCCGGCGACCCGGTGAACACGATGACCCACGGGCGGCCGGTCAGCGCGGAGCAGAAGGAACAATTGCGCGAAGACTTCGGTCTCAACGATCCCCTGGCCCAGCAGTTCGTGGACTACCTGTGGGGCGTGCTGCGCCTGGACTTCGGCGACTCGTTCCAGTTCAGCCGGCCGGTCACCGACCTCATCGCCGAACGCATCTGGCCCACACTCCTGCTGGTGGGCACCGCGGTGGTGATCTCGGCGCTGATCGGGTTGACGCTGGGCATCAACGGCGCGTGGAAGCACGGGAGCACCAGTGACCGCATCAACACCGGTGTCGCGCTCACGTTGTGGTCGGTTCCGAGCTTCTGGCTCGGCCTGATCCTCATCGTCATCTTCTCCTCCACCGCGGGGTGGTTCCCCACCAGCGGCATGCAGAGTGCCGGGGTGTCCGGCTGGGAAGCCGTCCCCGACGTCGCCCATCACATGGTGTTGCCCGTGGCCACCCTGGTGGCCGTCATCTACGCGCAGTACCTGATGATCATGCGCTCGTCGTTGCTGGACGAGATGGGCTCGGACTACATCGTC
>JAJYTA010000175.1 GCA_021793295.1 Actinomycetes bacterium | reverse complement strand
CGATCTTCACGACCGACACCACCAGGCATTCACGCCCGATTCGCCCCAATCAGCACCGGCCAACCGGCCCTGCCAGCAGCCCCACGCGCCCCGCAACCGCCCAACACCCAGGTCGTGCAGATCGTCGTGGGAAAACATGCCGAAATCAGCAGTCGTGATGATCGTCGTGCCTGAAAGTGCCGAAGGTGACCGGTCGTGAAGATCGTCGTGCCAGAAAATGCCGGTATAGCCCGCACTCCCTTGCACGACGATCTTCACGACCGACACCACGAGGCATTCACGCCCGATTCGCCCTAATCAGCACCGCCAACCGGCCCCGCCAGCAGACCACGCACCCCCGAGGCCGCCCAACACCCGGTCACGACGAGCCGTGAACCGCCGCCACGGCACGGCGGGCGTCGTCGGCGACGAGGTCGGCGTTGATGGACGCCGCCGCATTCGTTCCCGCGGCCGCTGCACCGATGACCTGGGCACGAGGGTCAGCGACGTTACCGGCCACCCAGACGCCCGGCACCTCGGTGGCACCATTCGAGTCGGCCGCGATGTAGGTCGCGACGACCTGGCCGTTCATCTCCATCTCCGTTGGCTTCACCCCCAGTGACTCGAAGACTCCGGCACGAGCGGTCATCCGGGTCTGCACCACGACCGCGTCGCACTCGACCAGCGCCCCGGATCGCAACCGGATCCCGGCGATGTGGTCGTCGACGACCTCCACGGCCGCCACCTCGCCCTCGACGATCTTGATGCCCCGGGCAGTCAGCTGAGCCAGCTCATCGACCTCGGGCGTCGGCGCCGTGTTGAGCAGCAGAGTGACGTTCGCGCTCCACTGCCGGAACAGCTGCGCCTGGTGCACCGCGAGCGGCCCGGTGGCCAGGACACCGATCGCCTGGTCCCGGACCTCCCAACCGTGGCAATAGGGGCAGTGCAGCACGTCGTTGCCCCATCGCTCGGCCACGCCGGGAACGTCGGGCAACTCGTCCACCAGCCCGGTGGCCACCAACAACCGTCGCGCCACGACCGACCTGTCGTCGCCGAGCTCGACGTCGAAGCCGTCGTCGTCGCGACGGGCGACGGCGCTGACCTCGCCGGACACGATCTCGCCGCCATAGGCGGCGACCTCGGCACGACCGATGGCCACCAGCTCACTCGGCGGCGTACCTTCGCGTCCGAGGTAATTGTGTACGTGCCCGGCTGGTGCGTTGCGCGGGCTACCCGCGTCGACCACCAGGACCGAACGGCGCGCTCGGGCCAGAGTCAGTGCCGCGCCGAGGCCGGCCGCACCGCCACCCACGACCACCACGTCATACGTTGCGTTCATCGTGCACTCCCTGCTCGATCGATCCCCCGGTGGCTAGGTCATCGCCACCTTGATGAGAATTGTTCTCACCCTCCCCAGAACATGGCAATCCTTGTTGCTGGTATGGCAAAATTCCCAGATGAACGACGAAGCCGCGTTCGACGAGGTGCTCGATGCCGTCGGGCCCCGGTTACGAGCCTTGCGCCAGCAGCGCGGAGCCACCTTGAGCCAGCTCTCCGCGAGCACCGGCATCTCGGTGAGCACACTGTCGCGATTGGAATCCGGGCGTCGCCGGCCGACGCTTGAACTGCTGTTACCCCTGGCCAAGGCGCACCAGGTGGCGTTGGACGAACTCGTCGGCGCACCGCAGACCGGCGATCCCCGCATCCATCCGCGCCCAGTCACCCGGCACGGCATGACCTACATCCCCTTGACGCGCCGACCCGGCGGGTTGCAGGCCTTCAAATTGATCATTCCGCCCGGCACACAGTCCAGTTCGCCGGAGCCGAAGACACATGAGGGCTACGAGTGGTTCTACGTCCTGTCCGGGCAGATCCGCCTCGTACTGGGTGAACACGACCTGGTGATGAAGGCCGGCGAAGCAGCTGAGTTCGACACCCGCGTACCCCATTGGTTCGGTAACGCCGGATCCCAGCCGGTGGAGATCCTCAGCCTCTTCGGCCCGCAGGGTGAGCGACTCCACGTCCGCGCCCGCCCACGCAAGCAGCGCAATTAGCCGCCGCGCCACGGACGGCCAGGCGCCAGGCCTGGTCATCGATGGTCCGGCCACCCGCGGCCGCTGGCATACCCGCGCTCGGCGAGGTATCGACGCAGCCGGATTCCGTGGGCCACGGCGCCGATCGCTGCCCCGACCATGCCCACGATCAACAGCACCCGGATCGCCGTCGTCCAATCGACGGCGAGACCGGTGAAGTCGAAGGGAAAGATCGCCAGGATCCACCCCAGGGTGATCACCGTGAGCATGGCGGCAGCGAACTCAGCAGCTGATCGCAGCCAGTCGGTATCGGAGGCGGCAGCAGTGAGGTTCGCCACGAGGTCGACGACCAGCCACAGCGCCACCAGGCCGAGAACGTCTGACGTGCGATCGTTGAAGAACGACAGCAACTCCCAGCCCGGCCAGACGAAGATCAGGAACAGCAGCGCCAGGTCGATGCCGGCGGCGAGCACGAACCGGGACCTCGAAACCTTGCGCGGCTGCTGCGTGGACGAATCCATGCCTACCCCCGTCGACGCTGCCTCGTCCTGAGTCGAGGTTGGCACCGTGGGATCGTCGGCATCAGGGCCGAAAGTCCGCAGGGTCGAACTGGTTGTGCGCAGGCAGAACGACGGATTTTTCTCAGCGAAGGTTCTCGTCCACCGTCCCGCTGACTTTGCCTTCCGCGGCCGCGGCTTCGGCCTTCGCATCGCTGACCGCAGCCTGGGCCATCTCGGTGACCTCCTCGACCGTCGACGCGCCCAGTTCCGGGGTATCGGCTTCGGTCAGTTCTCGCGTACCCGAGTCGTCACCGGCGGGCGCTTGCTCGTCGTCGGCGCCCTGGTCGTCTCCGGCGCCTTGGGCAGGTGCACCCATCCGGGAATGGTCACCGAAGGCATCGGTGACCGTCTTGATCGCCTGGGTGAGCTCACCCGGGATGACCCAGAACGTGTTGTTCTCACCGCCGGCGAGCTGCGGCAGGGTCTCGAGGTACTTGTACGCCAGGACCTTGGGGTCGGCGTTGTTCCGGTGCACGGACTGGAAGACCCGCTCGACGGCTTTGGCTTCACCGTCGGCTCGCAGGATCGCGGCCTGCTGATCGCCCTGCGCCTCGAGGATGGACTGCTGGCGCGTGCCTTCAGCGGTGAGGATCTTCGACTGGCGCTCACCTTCGGCGTGCAGGATGATCGCGCGCTTGTCGCGCTCGGCCCGCATCTGCTTCTCCATGGCCTCCTTGATGGTCGACGGCGGGTCGATCGCCTTGATCTCCACGCGATTGACGCGGATGCCCCACTTACCGGTGGCTTCGTCGAGGACGGAGCGCAGTTGGGCGTTGATGTCCTCGCGCGAGGTGAGCGTCTTCTCGAGGTCCATGCTGCCGATGACGTTACGCAGCGTGGTCACCGTGAGCTGGTCGATGGCCTGCAGGTAGTCGGCGACCTCGTAGGCAGCCGAGCGAGGGTCGGTGATCTGGTAATAGAGCACGGTGTCGATGTTCACGACCAGGTTGTCCTCGGTGATCACCGGTTGCGGTTGCGACGAGAACACCTGCTCGCGGATGTCGAGCTTGGTGTTGATGCGGTCGGCCACCGGAATGATGAAGTTCAGCCCCGGTTGGAGTGTGGTGCGGAACCGGCCGAAACGCTCGACGTTGTACCGGTGCGCCTGGGGGACGATCCGCACGGTCGAGACGACGGCGAACACCACGAGCACCGCCGCGATGATGATCAGCACGAAGGGTTCCATAGCTCCTGCGCTTCCGTGTCGGCAATCGGGCTCATGGCAAGAGTTCCCGCGGGTAGACGATGGCCGTCGCGCCCTCGATCTCCATGACGTCGACCAGAGACCCCGCCGGAATCACGTGATCGTCGTCGAGCGTGCGCGCCGACCATTCCTCCCCGGAGAGCTTGATGAGCCCGTGAGAGGCGGTGACTTCCTTGATCACCACGGCCTTCTTCCCGACGAGCGCATCACTGCCATCGCGCACCAACGGAGGCTGACTCATGTGCCGCCTCGCGATCGGCCGGATGATCAGCAGCCCGGCCGCTGCGGCCGCCGCGAAAGCTAGGACTTGTAGCAGCCACATTCCGCCGAGGCCGGCGACGACTGCGGCGACTACGGCGGCAGCAGCCAGTAGCCCCAAGGCGAGCGTCAGAGTGAAGAACTCCGCGACGCCAAGGGCCACTGCGGCGACGAGCCACGCGATCCACAATCGAACCGACCTCCCGTCCGGGGCGGTACTTACCAAACTACCGCGCCGGCCTGGTTGTGAACACGTTTCGAAGGCGCATACGCACGCACTGACGAGCGCAGCCGGAGTGACAGACCGATCACGTCGGTGCACCATCGCCGCATGGACGTTCTCAGCAGCCGGATCCTGCTCCGCCCCGTCGATCTACAGCGCACGTTGCGGTTCTACCGTGACGTGCTCGGGCTGGCGATACATCGCGAATTCGGCCCACCGGAGCATCCGGGCACGGTCTTCTTCCTCGGGCCAGGTCTACTGGAGGTGTCGGGCAGCTCGGATCAACCGCCCTCGGGCTCGCTTCAGCTCTGGTTGCAGGTACGCGACGTCCACGCCGAACGCGACCGGCTCGCCGCCGCCGGTGTGACGATCACCCGCGAGCCCCGGCAAGAGCCGTGGGGTCTGATCGAGATGTGGATCGCCGACCCCGACGGCGTGGCGCTCGTCCTGGTGGAGATCCCGTCTGATCACCCGCTACGGCGAGACACCAGGGCGGTCCCTGAAACGTGATCGACAGGGCCTACTGCCGTCCGGGGCGATGTAGGTCCATGTCGATCAATGGTTGCCGGCCGCCGCGGCGTCGATGAACCGAAGGTCGACGAGCATCGGGACGCCGACGCTCACATCGACTTCGGCGGCGACGGCAACATCGGCACCGAATCCGGCGATGGTCAACTCTCGGCCGCTGCTGCACGTCGACAGGGCCTGGGCTATGGACGAGCGCACCGCATCGAAAGCTGCGGCGGCCGTGTGCGCTTCGGGGCTCATCGACGTCACGCCCTGACTCAGGAGAGCCGACACGACGGCGCCGGCTCCCCAGAGGTCTTCCACCGCTGGGCGCAACGACCCGTCGGGCCAGCGCTCCCCAGCGGCGACCAGGGTCACGGCTGTCTCGGGCTCGGTTGCCAGTCGCTCGGCCAGCCATCGGGCGACAGCCGAACGATTGCGCAGCGAGGCGGCGAGTACATCGGCTCCTGCCCCGGCCACCTGGGCGCTGATGGTTGATCCGTTCGGCGACGGCAGAACCAGTCGAGACAACCCATGAGCCGCCTGTACCGACTGCGGCGACAGACTCACGGTCGCCACGTTGCCCGGTCGTTGCGCTTCCAGTCGACCCACCGCGAGCGTCGCGTCGTGCCGGCGGGCGAACTCCACCGCCGAATCGTCCGCCCATCGGTAGGGATACACCTCGGCGCCGATGTCGACGGCCACACTCAATGTCGTGGTGAAACTCAGCACGTCGACGATCACCGCGGTAGTCGCGGCATCCAGGGTGTGCACGGCGCCGACCGGACCCCACTCCACGCGTACCCGCGCATGGTCCTGGCTGTGGGGGCCCGGCACGGCACCCTCCTCGACCTGGTGACCGACAGGGAACTGCTACTGCCCGACGATAGTAGTTCCCTCGCCGATCACGTCTCAGGTACGCACCAGCTGAAGTTCGGTGAACGCGTCGTCGATCAACCGCTTGTTGTGGCGCATGACCTCCGTCGGCATGGTGAAGATCGACACCAGCCACCAGATGCCGAAACCCTGCAAGGTCAGCAAGGCGATCACCGCTTTGGGCCATTCGCGCTGGTAGACGTAGGAGATCGTGGGCGACAAGACCGTTGTGAGGATCCACGCCAGAACCACGCTGCGCGGCTGCCGGGTCTGGTACATGCGACGGAAGAGGATGCGGTCGCGTTCGTCGGCGATGGCGGCAAGGGCGACATCGAGGTGCCGGTCAGCGGCCCTGGCCGGGCCGCGGAAGAACCAGATCGCTCCCGCCACCCAGGCCAGCAAGAGAAGGACGAAGAACAATCCAACGAGATCACCCATGTACATGCTCCTTTGTCAGCACGGTCGCCGAACGAACCGTGGCCAGCGGGTCGCCGGGAGCAGCCCCCGGCAGCTGCTCCCGATCTGACTCCTGTGGGTGCTCGCGAACACGGGAACGTGACAACGCAGCCGAGATCTGGGCGTCGGGCCGCCCGACTGAGGCAGCAGCGCTGGCAACGACAGCGGGCTACACCGTCGGCCGCGCGACGCCGCCGGCCTACTGCGTCAAGGCGCGGACTTCGGCACCGAGCAGGTCGTCGTACTCCTGGACCAGCCGTTCGAACCGTGGATCCGCCGACGGCGAGTCGGCTCGGACGACCGGCTCACCAGCCAGCAACGTGCCCAGGTGCTGCATCGAGATGTCCCACACCGCCGCCGCCCGCTTCACGAGTTCGGCGTCGTCGATCGTGACGTCGAAAACGACCGCACCCCCGCGGTCGGTCGGCTGCAGCTCCCAGCGCAGCATCTCGTCGTTGCCGCCCCAATCCTCGGGGAGGCGCAGCACCAGCCGACGTGGCCGCTCGGCGTCGATGACCTCACCCTCGGCGGTATGGCCGTCGGGGAACCGCACCGTCACGACGCCTCCCGCCACCGGGTCGATCGTGGCTTGCCACGGCGCCCACGTAGACAGTTCGTCATCGTCGGTCAGGGCCTGCCACACACTGTGACCGTCGTGGTCGTAATGCGCCGACAGCCGCAGGGTCAGCCGACCGGCCTCGTCGAGGCGCACGTCGGCATCGAACACAGCTCCCGCGGACACGGCGCCCAGGCTACCCGGCGGCCCGATGCGCCCGATCAGCCAGCGCCCGCACGTGTTCGGCGAGCTCCGGCGGCTCGTGCACGGTGAACTCACATCCGAGTACGACCAGCCGACCCGCCAGCCACTCCATGGAATCGTCGCGAGAGACATCCAGTCGGCAACGATCACCGTCGACTGGCACGACGTCGCCCGGCTCGTCACCCAGTCGGCCGGCGATCCGCGACACCGGAGCGTCGAACGTCACCGCGACGCGATACGTGGGCGTTGCCCAGTCCGACCGTCGGCCGGCGACATAGGCGGCAGCGTCGCGCGCCGGGAGCTCCCGCGGAACCACCCGGGACCCGGTCGGCTGTGGGCGCAAGACGCGATCGACGCGGAACGTGCGCCAGCCGTCCCGGTCCACGTCGTAAGCCACGAGGTACCAGCGCCGCCCGGACGACACCAGGCCGAACGGTTCGGTCAACCGAGAGCTTTCCGTCGCATCGCCGGCCCGGTAGGCGAACCGCACCTTCTCCCGATTCGACACAGCCGCAGCAAGCGTCACCAACACCTCCGGGTCGACCGAGGCGTCCGTGGCAAGTGTCGAGGCCGCGGTACCGAGCGAGCGCACGCGATACCGCAGCCGAGGCGGCAGGACCTGCTCGAGCTTGGCCAGCGCCCGCACCGACGCGTCCTCGATGCCCACGACGGCGTGGCCCACCGCGGCACGCAATCCGACGGCGATCGCGACCGCCTCCTCGTCGTCGAGCACCAGCGGCGGCATCGCCGCACCCGCGACGAGCCGGTACCCGCCGGTGGCGCCCATGCTCGCCTCGACCGGATACCCCAGCTCACGCAACCGATCGACGTCGCGCCGGACGGTTCTCGGGCTCACCCCCAGCCGCGCGGCGAGCTCGCTGCCGGGCCACTCACGCGGAGTCTGCAACAGCGACAGCAAGGTCAGCAGCCGCACCGACGTATCGCTCATGAAGCCCAGCATGGATCAGAAGTAGGACCGATTCTGACCTATACCGAACCTAGCGTTGCGGTTCATCGCGAAAGACACCCGCCCGAGGAGAACCGCCATGACCGACGAGATCCGGCCATTCCGCATCGCCATCCGCACGAGGACCTGGAGGACCTGCACCAGCGGCTCGCGCGAACTCGCTGGATCGCCCAACTACCCGGCGACCCGTGGAGCCGCGGTGTCCCCATGGACTATCTGCGTGAGCTCGGCGACTACTGGCGCACGGACTACGACTGGCGTGCCCAGGAGTCCACGTTGAACACGTTCGACCAGTACACGACCGAGATCGACAGCCTGGACATCCACTTCGTCCACGTGCGCTCACCTGAGCCGGACGCGCTGCCGCTGCTCCTCACCCACGGCTGGCCGAACTCGTTCGTCGAGTTCAGCCGGACGATCGCGCCGCTGGCCGATCCTCGCCGCCACGGCGGCGACCCGAAGCAGGCCTTCCACGTGGTCGTCCCGTCGATTCCGGGGTTCGGTTTCTCCGATCCGCCCCGCACGCCTGAGATTAGCGTGCGCCGGGTCGCCGAGTGCTGGGCCACGCTGATGGACCGGCTGGGC
>JAJYTA010000174.1 GCA_021793295.1 Actinomycetes bacterium | reverse complement strand
CTGGGTGAAGCCGATGACGTCCGGGCTGCCCAACGGGTTGCGCGACAGGCTCTGGAACACCGCCCCCGAGGCGCCGAGCGCGGCCCCGACGAGGAGGGCCACCAGCGCCCGAGGCAGCCGCCGGCCGTTGACGATGAACTCGGCCAACGGATCAGGCGGGTTGCCGAACAGCGTGCGTACCACGTCGAGCACGCCGATGCTGTAGTCGCCGACGGCCAGCGAGGTCAGGAAGACGACGATGATGGCGATGGTCAGGGCCGTGCACACGGTCACGACCCGGCGGTCGAACCGGAGCGACCATCGGTCGAGGCGACCACGGGCGGCGTAGCTCGTGGGGGACAGATCGAGCGACTCGACCCGTAGGTGCCGTTGCCGAGTGGAGTCGCTGCGCGGGGTGACGTCGGTACTCACAGGCTCACCGTCCGCCGCCGGCGTACCAAGGCGATCAGGACCGGCCCGCCGATGATCGTCGTCACGATGCCGACCTGCAGCTCGCCGGTCGACAGCACCACTCGTCCGACGATGTCGGACACCAGCATCAGGATCGGTGCCACCACCAGGCAGAACGGCAAGATCCAGCGCTGGTCGGGGCCGGTGAACGCACGCACCAGATGCGGGACGATCAATCCGACGAAGCCGATGGGCCCGACGGCGGCGGTGGCGGCCCCGCACAACAGCGTCACCGCCACGACACCCACGATCCGCGCCACCAGGACGTTCGCTCCCAGTGCCGAAGCGGTGTCGTCGCCGAGGGCCATCGCGTTCAAGGTGCGCGCCAGGCCCAGGGCCAACACGACGCCCACCACGATGAACGGCAGCACGGCGCCGAAGGTGTCGACGTCTCGTCCGGCGAGTGAGCCGACTTGCCAGAACCGGAAGACGTCGAGGGCTTCGGAGTCCAGCAGGATCAGGCCCTCGGTGAAGCCCATGAGCACGGCGGCGAACGCCACGCCGGACAGCGCCAGGCGCACCGGGGTCGCCTCAGCGCGCCCGACCGTCGCCAGTGCGTAGACGATCACACTGGCCAGCGCCGCACCGGCGAAGGCGAACCAGATGTAGCCGTGCAGGCTCATGCCCCCGAACAGCGCCACGCCGAGGACGACGGCGAACGAAGCACCCGCGTTGACGCCCAGGATCCCTGGGTCGGCGAGCGGGTTGCGGGTCAACGCCTGCATGACCGCCCCGGCCAGGCCGAGCGCGATGCCGCAAGCCAGTCCCAGCAACGTCCGGTTGACGCGCATGTCGCCGACGATGACCTGGTTGTTGGGGTCACCTGAGTCGAACAAGGCCGCCACGACCTCGTCGAACGGAATGTTCTTGGCACCGATGGCGACGCTGGCCAGGCACACGAGCGCGAGAATCGCCACGGCCACCAGGAGCGAGGCCAGCTTGCTCGCGGTCGACCGGGCGAGTCCCTGGGCGGTCGCTTCGACGTCGGGCGCGGGCGAGGGCGAGAGCACGGGTGTCGACACCGTCAGCGCTCCGGGGGGTGGGCGTCGATCGGGAACCAGGCGATGCCGCGTCGGTTCCGGGCCACGGGTGAGTGTCCTCTCGCATAGCGGGCCGTGATGCTATGAGCAGAGGCTAACCTAACTTGCCCCGCCGTGAGAATCCCGGGCGTGCTCGCCAGTTGTCGGGCGATGGTTCGCGATATATCGTCTAAGTATCGCGACTGATCTGGGAGGCATCGTGACGGGACACAGCTACGCCGCAGGGCCGCCATGGACGCGCGGCCGTGATTGTGGGGACGCCGCACGTGAAGCGGTGGACGCCGCAGCCGACTGGTTCGCGGCGATGACGGGCGGCCGGGGCGGTCCGGGCCACCACGGCCATCGCGGCCATCGCGGGGGACCGCACGGGTTCGGGCCGTGGGCGATGTTCGGCGGCCCGCCGCCGTGGGCCGGATTCGGCGGTGGCCCGCCCTGGGGCCGGCGCGGCCCGAAGGCACGGCGCGGCGACGTCCGCGCGGCCATCCTCGCCGTGCTGGCCGAGCGGCCGATGAACGGCTATCAGATCATCCAGGACATCGCCGAGCGCAGCGGTGGGGTCTGGAAGCCGAGCCCGGGCTCGATCTACCCGACCCTGCAGCAGCTCGAAGACGAAGACCTCGTCCGCGCCGATGATCAAGGCGGACGCAAGGTCTACCACCTCACGACGCAAGGCGAGGAGTACGTCGCCGCCCACCCGGACGAGGTCTCCGCACCCTGGGACACCATGTCCGCTCCGCCCGGCGATGACGACGTCAACGGGCTGCGCCCGCTGATCGGCCAGGCCGCGGCGGCGCTGTGGCAGATCCTCGCCACTGGTAGCGCCGACCAGCAGGCCAGGGCTCGTGAGGTCCTCAACGACACCCGCCGCCGGCTCTACGGAATCCTCGCCGACGGCGACGACGCCGAGGGCGACGACTTCGGCCCGGACGAGGGGAGGCGGACATGACCGAGACTCGCTCGCTACGCATCGGCGACGCCGAACGCGAGGAAGCGGTCGCGGCACTCGGCGAGCACTATGCGGCCGGGCGCATCACCAAGGACGAGTACGACGAGCGCACGGGACGCGTCTGGGCGGCGCGCTTCGAGGCCGACATCGACCCGCTGTTCGCCGACCTCCCCCGGAACCGAAGCGCCGAGGTGACGACCGCTGCCCCGGCGCAGCGCCGGCCCGGCCTCCGCTGGTACCCGATGATCTTCGTCGCGCCGATCGCGCTGCTCGCGGTCGCGGCGTTGGTCGTGCTGGTGGTCGGCTCCGCGCCGTGGCTGCTGTTCGCGCTGTTCTGGATCTGGATGTTCGGCGGGTTCGGCTTTCACCGCGGCGCCCGTCGGGGGCACCGCGCGGCCGTGGGCCACTGGCCTGATCGCTGCGCCGTACGTCGTTGACCTTGCTCATTAGGGGTCGTTCGGCTGCGGTTGCGCTTGGCCCGAGTGAGTCGGGTGACGCCGTCGAAAAGATTCCGCGAAAATTCTGGTGGCGCGTGTCGATCCGGGTGGCATCCTGTTCGACCTGGGGGTGAGAGGGCCCAACCGGGGCTCGTGCCCGACACGGGAGTGAACCATGAAGTACATGCTGATCATGCGCGCCGAAGACGACTCGTGGACCGGCGGCGAGGACTTCGATTTCGAGCAGATGCTCGAGACCATCGGCCGGTACAACGACGAGCTGATCCAGGCCGGCGTCCTGCTCGCCGCCGAGGGCCTGGACCCGGACCCCGGCGTCGTCGTGGACCACTCCGCCGAGACGCCCATCGTCACCGACGGCCCCTACGGTGAGACCAAGGAGCTGTTCGGCGGGTTCTACCTGCTGGACGTCGCCTCTCAGGAAGAGGCGATCGAATGGGCGAAGCGGTCGCCGATCAGCGGACCGGGCATCAAGACCGAGATCCGCCGGGTGCCGACGATCGACGAGTTCCCCCAGGACAACGTGTGGGTTCAGAAGGAGCGCAAGTGGCGGGAGTCCACGGGCAACCTGTGAATCGAGCCCGCGAGAGCGTCGAAGCGGTGTGGCGGCGCGAGTCCGCCCGCATCGTCGGCGCTCTCGCCCGCTACACCAACGACTTCGCCTTGGCTGAGGACCTCGCTCAAGAGGCCCTGGCCGAGGCGTTGGTCACGTGGTCCCGTGAGGGCGTGCCGCACAACCCGACCGGCTGGCTGCTCACGGTGGGGCGGCGGCGGGCCATCGATGCGTTCCGCCGCCGCTCCGCTCTCGACGAGCGTTACGCCGCCCTCGCCCGTGACCTGGGTGAGGGCGGCGCAGTCGCCGGTGGGCCCGGCGGGAGCGCGCACGACGACGTGTTGTGGGATCCCGACCGGATCGACGACGACGTTCTCGCCCTCGTCTTCGTCTCCTGTCACCCGGTGCTGAGCCGGGAGGCGCGCGTGGCGTTGACACTCCGGGTGGTCAGTGGCCTGAGCAGCGACCAGATCGCCCGCGCGTTCCTGCTTCCCACCGCCACGGTGCAGGCCCGGATCACCCGGGCGAAGAAAGCGCTGACGGCCGCGGGCGTGCCGTTCGAGGTGCCGTCCCGGCCCGAGCAGCGCGAGCGGCTGGGCTCGGTGCTCAGCGTCGTCTATCTCGTGTTCACCGAAGGGTCGAGTGCGTCGTCGGGGTCGGAGTGGATCCGCACCGACCTCGCGCACGAGGCGACGCGGTTGGCGCGCGTGCTCGTGCGCCTCATGCCCGACGCGTCCGAGGTGCACGGACTGCTCGCGCTGCTCGAGCTGACCGCGGCGCGGTTCCCGGCCCGCACCGGCCCCGACGGCGAGCCAGTGCTGCTAGAGGACCAGGACCGGCGCCGCTGGGATCAGGCCGCCATTCGGCGCGGACGCGCGGCCCTGGCCACTGCGCAACGGGTCGGCAACGGCCTCGGGGCGTACGGCCTGCAGGCCGCCATCGCCGAGTGCCACGCGATCGCCCCATCGGTCGACCAGACCGACTGGCCGCGCGTAGTCCGCCTCTACGACGCGTTGAGCGACCTCGCGCCCTCGCCGGTCGTGACGCTCAACCGCGCGGTCGCGGTCAGCATGGCGTACGGGCCGGAGAAGGGGCTCGCCGAGGTGGACACCGTCGCCGACGACCCACTCCTGCGCGCGTCGCATCTGCTGCCCACGGTGCGCGGTGAGCTGTTGACCCGGCTGGGCCGGTCCGACGAAGCGCGCGCCGAGCTGAAGATCGCCCTCGAACGCTGCACGAACGAACCCACCCGCGACGTGCTCGCCGCCAAGATCGCCGCGCTGAGCTGACCCGCCAGCCTGAGCTGACCCGCCGTTCTTTGCGCCGGCGCGGGCTGCTGGCGGGGGCCGGTTGGCGGGGCTGTTGGGGCCGGAATCGGGCGCGAATGCCTGGTGGCGCCGGTCGTGAAGATCGTCGTGCCAGGAAGCGCGGGCTATACCGGCATTTTTTCCCACGACGATCTTCACGACCGGTCAACCTCGGCGCTTTTCGGCACGACGATCTTCACGACCGCAAGAACGTCGGCCCCCCACGCGCGACGATCATCACGGCCCGGTCGGTCAAGCGATCGTTCCCGAGGCCCTACGCCGTCAGGGAAGTGTTTCCGCAGGTCAATGCAACCAGCAACCGGACGCGGGGCTACACTTCTGCGCATGCCTGCTGCTCCGGACGACCCACTGGCGTCCGTGGCGGATCTGGACGGCGTGGGGGTGGCCGCTGCGCACGCCCGCGACGCCATCGATGCGCTACTCGGTCACCGCGCGATGCGCCGTGAAGCTGCGGCGGTGGCGGCCGAGTCGGCCCTACGGGGAGCGCGCGCCTCGGCGGAGTTGGCCGGCGGGGACGCTGACGATGTCGACGACCCGCACCTGCAAGGGGCGTTGCGAGCGCTCGGCGAGGTTCCCTCCCTGGCCAAGGTGTGGGAACGCTCGCCCCGGCAGGCACTGGCCCGCCTGCACGTGCTGGCTGCTCGCGATCTGGTGTCCGATCCCGACACGCTGGGCCGACCGCGGCCGGACGTCGACGCTGCCCGGCTCGACCAGCTCATGACCGTGACCGGTGCCCCCACTCGCGCCCCCGGCGTCGTCGTGGCGGCGATCGTGCACGGCGAACTGTTGGCAGTGCGGCCGTTCGGAGTCGCCGACGACCTCGTCGCGCGGGCCGCGGAGCGGATCGTCCTGGTGGCGAAAGGGGTCGACACGAAGGCGGTCGGGGTGCCAGAGGCCGGTCACGCGGCCTTGTCGCGGGCGTATCTGCCGCTCGCGCAGGCGTATCAAGGCGGAACCGCTACCGGCGTCGGGGCGTGGGTGCGGCACTGCGCCGAGGCCTACGCGCGAGGCGCGGAGGACGGGCTGGCCATTGCCGCGGCGCGCACCTGAACCGGGCACGCGCCATTGCGATGGGCACATGCGAGCGGCGCCCTGCGTGAGGTAGGGCGCCGCCGCTGACACGGTCGACGGGTTACCAGAGCGTGCATTCGTCTGTCGCCTCGGCTGGCCCGAGGACGACACCCGTACATGGGTGGATCGCCGCGTGGGTACCCATCTGCCGTGCTGTGGACCGTGTCGGTCCGTACTTCGTTTCTATGTCATGACCAGGCACGAAGGGAAGGGCGTCGGGCAGATCTTTACGTTCCACACACGCGCTCGGCGACCCGTACCAGTTCGACGAGCACGGTGTTCGGCAAGAAGTGCGTCAGGCGGCGTCGAAGATCTCCGGAGACGAAATCCGCGGTCGCCGTGGGACTGTCGACCTCAGCGGCGGCTGCGCAGTCGTCGACGGTCCAGGTGATCGTCAGCGTCGTGGATTCACCGGCCGACACGGTGAGCGGAAGGTCGGCTGAGTCCGCGACGAAGCCCGGCGCCTCCGTACCGAGGCCGACGATGCGGCCGGGTCGCTCGAGCCCGTTGCGCACCGGAATGGTGATCGTGGCGGTCTCGGCGTCCGACGACACCGCTGTGGGCTCGTCGAACGACAGGCCGTCGCCGTCGAGTGTTTCGCACTTCTGCTGCCAGCGGCGGTCGAGCTGGTTGTACTGATCGAGCACGGTCAGCTCCGCGGTGACTCGATCACCGGCGTCCGTGATGGCGGTGACGGTCGCGTCGAGGGACGGCTCCGCGTCGCACTGCGGTTCGGCCCGAGTGTCGAACGTCAGCCATACCTCCGGCTCGGCCGTGAGGACGGGGGGCTCGTCGGTACCGGACGGGCGGGCCCAGCCGGGCAGAGTCACGTCGACGATGTCCACGGCCTGCTCCGCGGTGTTCAGCAGGACCAGCTCGACGCTGCCGAGAGGTCGGGGTGCGGCAGCGGAGGCGACCAACTCGGCTCGATGCGCCTCGATCGCGTCGTGGCGGGCATCGGTGGCGACCGCGCCGACGGTGCCGCCGACCACCAGCGCCAGGGCGATCGCCGCGCGCTGCCGCCACGGGGCCGACGATCCACCGGGGCCGGGCGACGACTCTTCCACGGCGGTCGCGTCGGCAACGGACGCGGGTTTCAGCGTGCCCAGGTCAAGGGGCTCGTGGCCGTCCTCCGGTGCCGCCATGCCGGTCATTGTCGTGCTTGTCCGGCGTTCCGGGGACATTCGTCCCAACTCGTGATCGACGTCATTCGGGATCGATACCGTCCCGTGTCCCGCAGGCGTCGAGCCACGCCCGGCCGAGCACGTCGTGATTGGGGACCGTCGTGCTCAGCGTCGACCGGGCTCCGCTCTCGGTGCGCAGCCGGAGACCGACGGCATCGGACGGGGCCAGCTTGCAGTCGGGTGCCGCGGGCACGGTCACCGTCGCCCATTGGCCGGGCCGAGCGTGGACCGGTTCCGGCAAGATGCCGTCCGCCGGCTGGAAATACCCGTCCAGGTCGACCTCGAGTACCTCGATCGGCGCCGTGCCGGAGTTGAGCAGCCCCAGCGTGACGTCATTGAACTCGCCGTTCGGCAGGGGTGAGAGTGGGCCGAGAGCGATGATGTGGACCGCGCCGTCCGGCTCGCCGGTGTCGTGGCGCGCTTCGGCCACGGCCGCTCCAGCGGCGGCACCCACCACGAGCGCGGCGCCGATGAAGAGCGGCGTTCGCCAACGGGCCGGCACACCAGATTCCGGCGAGTGACCACCGGGCGGTTCCGGCGGTGCCGCGGTGAGATCGAGGGGCTCGTCGTGGCGGTCTCGGCCCATGTCCCATTGTCGTCCCCGTCCGGCGCGGAGGGGCTGCGCTCGCGTGCTGCGGGTGCCCGCCGAGCGTAACCGGAGGCTGTTCCGTTTGCGTGGGTTACGAGTCCAGGCCAGGATCGGAAACCATGTGGAACCGGGGGAACCGGCTCAGATACCTCATGTGGTTCGTATTGGCGGGCGTGATCGTCCTGCTGATCGTGCTGATCGTGGCCATCGCGATGGGGGTCGAGATCTCGACGTTCACCTCGGCCGGGATCCTCGCCGCCTGTGGTGTGATCGCCGTCGCGTTGATCGTCACGAGCTCTCGGCCGGACCAGTCGGCCGGATCTGGTACGGACCAGCACGACGGCTCCGACGGCGGAGGAATGATCCCGGGCCACGTGGCGAACTGGATGATTCTGGCCGACGCCTGCGTACAGCGGGAGGAGTTCGCCAGGGCCGAGCAGCTGTATCGCCGCGCCGTCGACAGCGGACACGTCGCAGCGTTGAGCCCACTCAGCGAGGTGCTGTACGAACTGGGTCGCGACGACGAAGCCGCCTACTACCGCCGCAAGGCCCAAGAGGCCGGCGCCTGACCCCGGCGGATGCGGGCTCGGTCAGGCTCGCCCGCGCCGACGCACCGCGTACCAGGCCAACCCCGCGGCAGCCGCACCGGCGCTGATCGCCGCGGCAGCGATGGCCGGCCGGGGCGCATCGCGCAGCGACGATGCCCGTTGCCCGAGGGCCACCGGCTTGGAGAACACGAGCACCGGCCAGCCGTTCTCAGCCGCGGTCTTGCGCAGCAACCGGTCCGGATTGACGGCGTACGGATGGCC
>JAJYTA010000173.1 GCA_021793295.1 Actinomycetes bacterium | reverse complement strand
CATCAGCATGCCGGGCAGGACCCCGCCGTAGTAGCCGCCGGCCCACCCGCCGTACGCCGGGCCTGCGTCCCAGTAGGGGCGCCGCTCGTCGCCGCCCACCGGAACCATCCGGATGCTCGGGTCGGCGCCGTTCTTCACCCGTAGCGCATCTGCTGCGCACGCCGGCACGAGGCGAGGAGCGCCACCGGGCGGAGCCCACTCGACGTCTTCGGCCGAGGGACCGTGACCGGGATCGAAGAAGCATGGCAGGCGGCGCTCGGGCAGCGGTTCGTGCTTGAGTCGGGCTTCGACGCAGCCCAGCAGCCAGCGGCCTTCTTCCAGCGCATGCGTCACCGGCTTGAGGTCGCTGGGCTTCTCCGCTCGCTCGGAGTAGACCTTGGCCTGCTCGTACAGGTCGAGCGCACGGCCGTACTCGTCGCGGGCCTCGATCGGCACCGCCGACGTCGGCTGCACGTCGAGATCGAGCGCGGACAGTTGCTCACCGTAGGTGGTGATGTCGTCCTCGAGAGCGCCGCGCACCTGCTCGAGCTGGGCGCGTTCCTTGCTGAGCTTGTTCCGGCGATACAGCAGGAAACCACCGCCGCCGGCCGCGGCGAGAATCGCCAACGGCAGCCAACCGCCGCCCGACGAACCGGTCCCGCTGCCGGCAGCGCCCTCGTCGGCGGCGACCTCGTCGAGGCGGGGGACGACGTCGCTGATGAACTGCCCGACGTCGTCGGACGCCACCGCGGACTGCTCAGCCGCGGACATGACGGCCGAGCGATCCAGCAGAAGCGAGTCGGCCTTCCCGGTCAGGTCGGGGAAGACGGCGATGTACGTGGCGTTGTCGCCGACCGCGTTGGCGATGGCGCCGAGCCCGTTCTGGTCGGCTGCGGCGGAGCTGGGGAGGACAGCGACGTAGACCGGGGTGGACGCGCCGTCGAGAACCCGGCGCGCCTCGTCCTGCGCAGCACCGCCGAACGGGGTTCCGGCCGCCTCGAGTTCGCGTTCAGCTGCCGGATCGACGTACAGGCGCGAGTTCTGCAGAGATCGCCCGGCGTCGTCGTAGGCCCCGCTCATACCCCCATCATCCACGCTTGCCACCGGCATGCCCAGGGCGGCCCCGGGCAGTAAGCTGCCGCGGACCCACTGTGGTGGCGGCTCAGTCGTCGGGAGTGACTTCCACCACCTTGTCCGCGGCGACGCGAACGGTGACGCGCTGCTCACCTTCGGTGCGGAACGGGTACTCGTCCACGCCGAGGTACTTCTTCGCCAGCCGGTCGATGACCTCGTCGCCGTCCTCGGTGGTCATCTTCGCGACACCGGTCACGCTGGCCCAGTGCCAGGCGTGCTCAGGGTTGAGGACGCTCAGCGACACCGTGGGGTTCGTGCGCAGGATGCGTTCCTTCACTCGGCCGACCGCGGTGTTGAACAGCACCTCGTCGCCGTCGACGTCCACCCACACCACGGTGTTGTGCGGCACGCCGTCGTGGTCGACCACGGTGACCCATGCGGGGATCGGGCGGGAGAACAGGTCGCGAACATTGTCGGACAGAGCAGACATGCAAAAGGCCTTTCGGTCTCGGTCGTCGACGGCTCTCCAGCAGAGTCGTCACAGCACGTGTCACCGGGTTCAACGTTGTCGAAAGCGAGTGGCTTCCCCGCTGCTCGCCAGGGGTGTGGCCGAGACGGTGTGCTGCGGAGGTGACGGCTTCGTCAGTCGACGATGGTGCAGATGACCGCGCCGTTGCTGATGGTCGTGCCGATCTCGGCGCTCAGTCCGGTGACGGTTCCGGCTTTGTGCGCGGTGATCGGCTGCTCCATCTTCATCGCCTCGATGACGACGATGACGTCGCCTTCGGCGACGGTGCGCCCGTCTTCGGCATCGACCTTGATGATGGTGCCTTGCATCGGCGCGACGAGCGCATCGCCGCCGACCGTGCCGGCGCCGGTGCTACCCCGGGTGCGCCGTACGGGCTTACGGGCGTTGCCGGTCGCGGCCGGAGCGCCGAACCCGGCGGGCAGCACGACCTCGAGGCGCTTGCCGTCGACCTCGACGGTCACCCGCTCGCGTGGTGCGGGCTCCCCGCTCGCCGCACTGGTGGTGGGCTGGTACGCCGGCACGTCGCCGCTCCACTCGGTCTCGATCCAGCGCGTGTGCACTGTGAACGGCTCGATCGGGTCGGCCGGGACGAACGCCGGGTCGTCGAGAACGGCGCGGTGGAACGGCAGGACCGTGGCCAGGCCGTCGACCTCGAACTCGGCCAGGGCCCGGCGCGCGCGCTGGACGGCCTGGGTGCGATCGGCGCCGGTCACGACCAGTTTGGCCAGCAGCGAGTCGAAGTTCTGCCCGATGACGTTGCCGGTCTCGACGCCGGCGTCGACGCGTATGCCAGGCCCGGCCGGCAGGCGGAACTCGGTCACCAGGCCCGGCGTCGGCAGGAAATCACGGCCAGGGTCCTCACCGTTGATGCGGAACTCGATGCTGTGCCCGTGCACGGGTGGGTCGCCGTAGCCCAGCTCCTCGCCCTCGGCGATGCGGAACATCTCACGCACCAGGTCGAGGCCGGTGACTTCCTCGCTGACCGGGTGCTCGACCTGTAGGCGCGTGTTGACCTCGAGGAAGGAGATGGTTTCGTCCGCGCCCACGAGGAACTCGCAGGTGCCCGCGCCGACGTAGCCGGCCTTGCGCATGATCGCCTTGGAGGCGCGGTACAGCTCGGCGGTCTGCTCCTCGCTGAGGAACGGCGCCGGTGCCTCCTCGACCAGCTTCTGGTGGCGTCGTTGCAGTGAGCAATCGCGGGTGGACACGACCACGACGTGGCCGTGCTGGTCGGCCAGGCACTGGGTTTCGACGTGGCGGGGCCGGTCGAGGTAGCGCTCGACGAAACACTCGCCCCGGCCGAACGACGCCACGGCTTCGCGTACGGCGGAGTCGTAGAGGTCGGGGATCTCGTCGAGCGTGCGAGCCACCTTGAGGCCGCGCCCGCCGCCGCCGAAGGCGGCCTTGATGGCGATCGGCAGCCCGTGCTCGCGAGCGAAGGCGACCACCTCGTCGGCACCGGTCACCGGCTCGGGTGTGCCGGCCACCAGCGGAGCACCGGCGCGGGCGGCGATGTGGCGAGCGCTCACTTTGTCGCCGAGCGCGGTGATGGCCGACGGCGGCGGGCCGATCCAGATCAGCCCGGCGTCGATGACGGCCTGGGCGAACTCCGCGTTCTCGGCGAGGAATCCGTAGCCCGGGTGTACCGCATCGGCCCCCGCCCGGGTGGCGACGTCGAGCAGTTTGGTGATCGCCAAGTAGGTCTGGGCACTGGTCTCGCCGTCGAGGGCATAAGCTTCGTCAGCCAGCCGCGCATGGGGTGCGTCGCGGTCGCCGTCGGCGTAGACGGCAACGCTGGCCAAGCCTGCGTCGCGGCAGGCTCGGATGACTCGGACCGCGATCTCGCCCCGGTTGGCGATGAGTACCTTGCTGATGCGGCGACGCTGCACGCTCACCTCGCGACTCCTTCTCGGAACTGGTGCGAGTCTAGACACCCGGGCCGACGACTGCGCTGGTACGGGTTCCCCGGCCGAGGCGGTTGGACGGTTCGTCGATCAGTTGGGGCCGAGGTTCACCCCGCACTCCTGCGCCGCGTGTTGCCTGATGTTGTCGATGTTCGTCGCGACGGAATCGAGGTGACGCAGCGCGTCGGCAGCAATCGGGTCGAGCGTGGCGTCGGGATCGATGTCGATCTCAGCTGCCGCCGCGGCCGCGTAGGCGTCGGATACCGCGGACCAGTCACGTTTGAGCTCGTCCGGGGCAGCATCGACCATGGGCGGGAACATGTCGGCGAGGGCGGTGGCCGCGCTGGGATCGTCGAGGACCGCGTTGATGTCGAGTGACATGTGGGTCAGGGGCTTGATCGTCGCGCAGTACGCCGACACGTCGTCACTGTTGTCGGCGGCTGCGGTGCCGGTGCTGTCGCCGGAGCCGTCGGTGGCTCCGCCATCGCTCGGGCGCGCGGTCTGGCTGCTGGCGGGACTGTCGCCACCGGTCGCGGCGGCGTCGCTGCCGTCGTCGCTGCAGGCCGACAGCGAGATCGCGAGTGCGAACGCGCCGAGGAACGGCGCGATTTTCGCGGTACGTGGCATCCGAATGCTCCTGAGACGTCGTCGGTGTCGATCAAGCGGATCTCATTGTGCCGAGACCGGCTGTGGTGGGACCGCTCGCCTCACTGTGGACGGGCGCCGAGCCGGGCCAGGTCGGCGCGGCACCGGCGTTCGACGTCGTCGAGCTCGGCCAGGGTGGCGTCGATGTCGCGGCGGCGCAGCTCCAGTTCGGCGCGGCGTACGTTGATCTGTTCGAGCAGGTACTGCAGCTGGCCGACCTCGCCGGGGGCGGCGTCGTACATGCCGATGATCTTCTTGATCTCGTCGAGGCCGAACCCCAGCCGCTTGCCGCGCAGCACCAACCCGAGGCGGACCCGGTCGCCGTCGTCGAAGATCCGCCGGGTGCCGTTGCGTGCGGGGTTGAGCAGTCCTTGCTCTTCGTAGAAGCGAATGGTCCGTAGCGTGACGCCGAACTCGTCGGCGAGCTCGGTGATGGTCCACGTCCGCTCGTCGCCCACGCCCATCGCTCCCATCCGTGATCACGTCCACGACCCCTGGTGAAGACATCAGAACTTACGTTAACGTAAGCGTCAACGCCCATCCATTCACGAACGGAAGCGGGAGACGATGACGTTCGAGCTGTCGGCTGAGCACGAGGAGTTCCGCGGCGTCGTCCGCGACTTCGCTCGCGCTGAGATCGAGCCGCATGCCGCCCGATGGGACCGCGAGCACACCTTCCCCGTCGATGCCGTTCGTGCGATGGGTGAGCTCGGCCTGTTCGGGCTCACCGCTCCGCAGGAGTACGGCGGATCCGAAGCGGGCCTGACCGGGCTGTGTGTGGCGATCGAGGAGATCGGGCGGGTGGACCAGTCCATGGGCATCACTCTGGAGGCCGCCGTCGGCCTCGGCATCACGCCGATCCTCACCTACGGCACGGACGAGCAGAAGCAGCGCTGGCTGCCCGACCTGGTGGCCGGGCGTGCGCTGGCCGGATTCGGCCTGACCGAACCGGCCGCCGGTTCCGATGCCGCCGCGACGGCCACCCGTGCGGTCCTGGACGGCGACGAATGGGTGATCAACGGTGCCAAGCAGTTCATCACGAACTCCGGTACCGAACTGACCAGCTGTGTCACCGTGACGGCCCGGACCGGGGAGAAGCCTGACGGTACGCCGGAGATCTCGGCGCTCATCGTGCCCGCGGGGACCGACGGCTTCGTCGTGGAGCCGGCCTACGACAAGCTCGGCTGGCACGCCTCCGACACGCACCCGCTGACCTTCGACGGTGCCCGTGTGCCGCGCGATCACCTCCTCGGTGCCCGTGGCGCGGGGTTCTCCCAGTTCCTGGCCACGCTCGACGACGGACGGGTGGCCATCGCCGCTCTCGCGGTCGGCTGCATCCAGGCGATGATCGACGCCTCGGTCGCCTACGCGAACGAGCGCAGCGCCTTCGGTGCACCGATCGGCAGCAACCAGGGCCTGGCCTTCCAGATCGCCGACTTGCAGGTCATGGCCGAATCGGCGCGGCTGCTCACGTACAAGGCGGCGGCCCTGCGCGACAACGGCGCTTCGCCGGCCCAGGTCAAACACGCTGCGGCCGTGGCCAAGCTGCATGCCACCGAGTCCGCCGTCACCGCGACCCGGATCGCCACGCAGGTTCACGGTGGATACGGATTCATGGAGGAGTACCCTGTCGCGCGCTTCTACCGTGATGCGAAGATCCTCGAGATCGGTGAGGGCACGAGCGAGATCCAGCGGATGATCATCGCGCGTGGGATGGGGTTGCCGGTCCAGTGAACCGGGCGGTGATCACGGCCATCGCGGCGGGAAGCAGCCGCCACGGTCCATGATCACCGGGAGTGGAAGGGGCTGAGCGTGCAGCGCGACCACGAGGCCGAGGTGCGAGCGGCGCGCGAGGCGACCTTGACGCCGTCCGAAGCCGGTGCGGCGAAGCTGGCCTCGCAACACAAGTTGTACGTCCGCGAGCGCGTCGGGCTGCTGTTCGACGAGGGCACGTTCGTCGAGGACGGCCAGCTCGCCAACGCCCTGGCCGACGGACTGCCGGCCGACGGCGTGGTCACCGGTCGCGGGCTCGTGGACGGCCGGCCGGCGCTCGTCGTGGCCAACGACCCGACCGTCAAAGCCGGTTCATGGGGTGCTCGCACCGTCGAGAAGATCGTCCGCGTGACCGAGACGGCGCTGCGCGACGAGCTGCCGGTGTTCTGGTTCATCGATTCGGCCGGGGCGAGGATCACCGATCAGGTGGAGCTGTTCCCCGGCCGGCGCGGTGCCGGGCGGATCTTTCACAACCAGGTGGCGCTGTCGGGCAAGGTGCCGCAGATCTGCTGCCTGTTCGGCCCCAGCGCGGCAGGCGGCGCCTACATCCCGTCGTTCTGCGACTTCGTGGTGATGGTGGAGTCCAACGCGTCGATGTACCTCGGCTCACCACGCATGGCCGAGATGGTCATCGGCGAGCGGGTGTCGCTGGAGGAGATGGGCGGCGCACGGATGCATGCCACGGTCTCCGGTTGCGGGGACAATCTGGCCGCCGACGACGCCGAGGCGATCGAACAGGCGAAGGCGTTCTTCTCCTACCTACCCGGCAACTGGCGCGCGCGCCCGCCGTCCTACGCCGCCGGTGCGCCCACGCGGCAGTTCACCGCTGAGCTGGTGCCGGCCGAGGAAGCCGTGGGCTACGACATGCACGACGTCGTGGACGCCCTGCTTGACGACGACTCGTTCTTCGAGGTCAAGCCGCTGTTCGCGGCTGAGCTCATCACCGGGTTCGGGCTGCTGGAAGGCCAGCCGGTCGGGGTCGTGGCCAACCAGCCGGCCGTCAAAGGCGGGGTGTTGTTCGTCGACTCCTCCGACAAGGCCGCCCGGTTCATCTGGTTGTGCGACGCCTTCAACGTGCCGTTGATCTATCTGGCCGACGTCCCGGGTTTCATGATCGGCTCACAGGTGGAGCAGCAAGGCATCATCCGCCACGGCGCGAAGATGATCACTGCGGTGGCCGAGGCCACGGTGCCGACGGTGTCGGTGATCGTCCGCAAGGCCTATGGAGCAGGGCTCTACGCCATGTGCGGGCCGGGCTTCGGCCCCGACGCCTGCCTCGCGTTGCCCACCGCGAAGATCGCCGTCATGGGTCCGGAAGCGGCCGTGAACGCCGTGTACTTCAACAAGATCGCCGCCATCGAGGACGAGACCGAACGTGCGGCCTACGTCGCGAGCTTGCGAGCGGAGTACGAAGCCGACATCGACATTCTGCGGCTGGCCTCGGATCTGGTCATCGACGCGATCGTGGAGCCCAGCGCGCTGCGGGCCGAGATCGTCGCCCGGCTGGCCGCGGCAGCGGGCAAGGACCGGCACTTCTCCAGCCGCCGCCACGGGGTGCCACCGGTCTAGGGGCGGGCTCAGGCCGCGCCGCGTCCGCTGCGCCGGGCCCGGCGCCGCACCGGTTCGTGGTCGGGATCGACGCGCCACAGATCGGTGATCGAGACGCCGAGGTCGGCCAGCATCGTGCGCAGCAGGGGCAGGGACAGGCCGACGACGGCGTGATGGTCACCTTCGATGCCGGTGATGAACGCTCCGCCGAGCCCGTCGACGGTGAACGCGCCGGCCACCCGCAACGGTTCGCCGGAGGCGACGTAGGCGTCGATCTCGTCGTCGGTGACGTCGGCGAAGTGGACCTGTGTCGTGGCAGTGGACCCGAACGACGCTCCGGTACCGCCCTTGCCCGGGTCGCGCCGGTCGATGACCCAGTGCCCGGTGTGCAAGACGCCGGTACGCCCGCGCATGAGGCGCCACCGCTCGGCGGCTTCGTCGCCGTCGGTGGGTTTGCCGTACGCCGTGCCGTCGATCTCGAGCATGGAATCGCAGCCCAGCACGACCACGTCGGAGAAGGTGCCGTCGACGACCTGCTCTGCTTTGGCCCGCGCCAGCAGCAACGGAATCTCAGCGGGAGGCAGCGGCCCGCGGGCGGCCTCCGCGTCGGCCAGAACCGCGTCCTCGTCGACGCCGGACACCTGGACCACCGGTTCGATTCCGGCCGAACGCAGCGTCGCCAGGCGCGCGGGGGACTGGGAGGCGAGTATCAGGCGCATCACAGCAGTCGATGGTAACGGCCGGTGATCATCGGCGACCCTCCCCATGTCCGTGCGGGACGATCGCCGATGATCACGACAGCGGTCAGGCTGGAACCGGGTTCTCGGTGCGCTCGTCGACGTCGTCGGTGAAGGCGTCCGCGCCGTGGCGGGAGTTGTACACGTCGACGTCCAGCAACCCCTCGCGCTTGGCGACGATGGTCGGGACCAGCGCCTGCCCGGCCACGTTGACCGCGGTCCGGCCCATGTCGAGGATCGGGTCGACAGCCAGCAGCAGACCCACCCCGGCCAGCGGCAGCCCCAGCGTGGATAGCGTCAGGGTGAGCATG
>JAJYTA010000172.1 GCA_021793295.1 Actinomycetes bacterium | reverse complement strand
CACTCGGTGATCTCCGACCCGGACTGGCGCGACGACGAAACGCTCGACCCGAAACGCTCGCTGCTGTCGGAGAAGCACCCCGGCACACTGGCCCAGCGAGTCGCCGTACCCCGGCGCAACCTCGTGCCCAAGCCGTCGTCCATCAGCTTCGAACAGGCCGCCTGTCTGCCCACGGCGTGGCTGACCGCCTACCGGATGCTGTTCACCCAGGCCCAGGTGGTGCCCGGGCAGACGGTCCTGGTGCAAGGCGCCGGCGGCGGCGTGGCGACCGCACTGATAGCACTCGGCGCCGCGGCTGGCGCGCGAGTCTGGGTGACTTCACGCGACCCGGCCAAGGCCGAACGGACACTGGAGCTGGGGGCCGATCGGGTGTTCAACAGCGGTGAGCGGCTGCCGGAGCGGGTCGACGCCAGCATGGAGACCGTGGGGGCGGCGACCTGGAAGCACACGCTGCGTTCGCTGCGCCCGGGTGGGACTGTCGTGGTGGCTGGAGCGACGTCCGGCTATACCGCCGACACCGAGCTCAACCGGATCTTCTTCCTTCAGCTGAGAGTGCTCGGCTCCACGATGGGCACGCGCGACGAGCTCACGCGGTTGCTGGCCTTCCTCGACCGCTCCGGCATCCGCCCGGTCATCGACCGCGTGTTGCCGCTGGCCGAGGTGGCCGAGGGGTTCGCGGCCATGGACCAGGGCGAGATCTTCGGCAAGATCGTGGTCACGCCGTGACGGCGGGCGAGCAGGACCGGGTCGGCACGGTCAGCCGGTTGTCCGTCGGTCCGGTCAAGGGTCTGGGGCTGCACCACCCGCACAGTGTGGACGTGACGGCGACCGGATTGGCCGGTGACCGTCGGTTCTTCCTGGCCGACGAGCGTGACACCCTGCTGTCGATCACCAGGACGGGTGCGCTCGCACCGTTCACCGCGATCGCCGAACTCGACGCGCCCCGCGAGCGACTCACCATCAGCGGCCCCGGCGGGAGCGAATTCACCGACGCCGTGGAACTAGGTTCCGCCGTCAAGGTGAACTTCTTCGGGCACCATGACGTCAGCGGGCGGGTCGTGCAGGGCCGGTGGGCGGAGTTCTTCAGCGACCACGTCGGGCAAGCGGTCCGGCTGGTCCGGGCCGACGTCGCCAACGGCGCCTGCGATCTGCACCCGCTCACCCTGCTGGGCGACGCCTCGGTGCAGGCGCTGGCCGAGCACGCGGACACGAGCATCGACTCCCGCCGGTTCCGGATGAGCATCGAGTTCAGCGGCTTCGCCCCGTTCGCCGAAGACGAGTGGTCCGGTCGCCTGCTGGCCGCCGGTGACGCGGAACTGCGCGTCGGCGGCCCGGTGAAGCGATGCGCGGCCACCGCACGTGAGCCGGAGTCCGGGCAGCGTGACCTGCCGATGCTGCGCATGCTCAAGGCGATGCGCGGCCTGCAGCCCAGCGAACTCGGGACCGGGGTGAACTTCGGCGTCTACGCCCACGTCGTCCGGCCGGGCCGGGTGTCCGTCGGGGATCAGATCCGGCTCGTCACTGACGACGGTGCTTGACCGGCTCGCGGGGAGTCTCGACGCCGAGCCACGGATACCAGCCGCCGGCCAGCACGACGTAGGCGAGCATGCCGTACCCCGCCTGGTTCGGATGGACGCCGTCGTCGGAGCGGGCGCGCTGCCAGGCAGCCTTGCGCGCCAGCGGAGCAGCGGTGGCGATGTAGGGGACGTCGCGGCGCTTGCAGACGTCGGCATACGCGGCGTCGAGGTCGGTGATACGTGCCTGCAGGTCGGCGTCGCCCACCGGTGGTGGGCCCACGACCAGCGCCGGCACACTGACCGAGCCCAGGCCGAAGTCCAACGCCGCCGCCGACAGTTCAGGCTGGACCGCGCGCTGCGCATCGGCGACCCCGACGGAGACGACCACCCGATGCTGTGAGCCGCGGGCGAAGCGCGGAGCGCTCTCCATCGGTATCCGGACCGCGACCTCCTCCGCCCCTTCACCCAGGACGCCGAGGTTGTACGCGGTCAGGCGCACGCCGGTGCTGACCGGCGTGCGCGCAGCGACCCGGCCGACCCACCCGAGAGCCTTCGGGTCACCCAGCCCCGCGACGAGCGAGTCACCGAACACGCAGACCCGCACGTCACGCGGCTCGGCCTCGGGCGCGGTGCTCACCTAGTCGACCTCTTCGTCGTCGTCGAAGCGCGCCAGCCAGGTGGCCAGTCGCTCGACGGCGGTTTCGAACTCGGGGTTGAGGTCGACGAAGTCGCGCAACCGCTCGGCCAGCCAGCCGAGGGTGACCTGCTCGTCTCCGCGGCGCTCGTCGAGTTCCTCGATTCCGCGATCGGTGAAGTACATGTCAGGCGAATGCGGCGTCGTGCAGCAACTTCTGTTGCTCGATGTGGACGGAGTGGTTGCCGACCGCCGGCGCCGTGCTCGCCGGCCGGGTGACACCGGTGAACGGCACGCCGTCGGGCAGGTGCGGCGAGAGCTGCAGGGCCATGAAGGGCCACGCGCCCATGTTCTCGGGCTCGTCCTGGACCCAGCGGATCTCGCGGAGGTTCGGGAACTCGGCCAGGCGCTGCTTGATGTCGTCGACGGGCAGCGGGTACAGCTGCTCGACCGGGATGATCGCGGTGCGCGTGTCGGAGCGTTCGGCACGCTGGGCGACCAGGTCCCACACGATCTTGCCGGAGCACAGCATGACGCGTTCGACGGCAGCCGGGTCGATGTTCTCCGGGTCGGGCAGCACCGGTCGGAAGGTGGTGTTGCCGATGAAGTCTTCCGGAGCGGAGACGGCTCGCTTGTTGCGCAGCATCGACTTCGGCGTGAACACGATCATCGGCCGGTGTTGGGCCGACAGCGCGTGCTGGCGCAGCAAGTGGAAGTACGACGCCGGCGCGGACGGCTGAGCCACCCGGAAGGCGTCCTCGGCTGCCATGGCCAAGAAGCGCTCCATGCGCGCCGACGAATGGTCGGGGCCTTGACCCTCGTAGCCGTGCGGCAGCAACAGGACGACGCCGGAGAGCTGGTTCCACTTGGACTCACCCGACGTGATGAACTCGTCGATGATGGTCTGCGCGCCGTTGGCGAAGTCGCCGAACTGGGCCTCCCAGAGCACCAACGCCTCGGGCCGGGCCACCGAATAGCCGTACTCGAAGCCCATGGCCGCGAACTCCGACAGCAGGGAGTCGTAGACGTAGAACTTCGCCTGGTTCTCGTCCAAGTGCTGCAACGGAATGTAGGACTCACCAGTGCGGCGGTCGACGATCGAGGCGAAGCGCTGCACGAAGGTGCCGCGCCGGCTGTCCTGGCCCGCGAGCCGGACCGGCCGGCCGTCCACGAGCAGCGCCCCGAACGCGGTGATCTCGGCCGTGGCCCAGTCGATGCCGCCGTCGGAGAGCACGGCCGCGCGCCGCTGCAGCTGTGGCAGCACCTTGGGGTGCACGGTGAACCCTTCGGGCACCGTGAGGTAGGCGTTGGCGACCTTCTTCAGCAGCTCGGGCGTGGTGGCCGTGACGGGCTCGCCCTGCGGTTCGGGCTTGTCCGGGTACTCGGGAACGCTGGTGAACTCGGTCGGCGCGGCCGCCCGGCTCTCGGCGAACACTCGCTCGAGTTGCTCCTGGTAGTCGCGGACGACCTGTTCGGCTTCCTCGATGGTGATGTCGCCCCGGCCGATCAACGCCTCGGTGTAGAGCTTGCGCACCGGCCGCTTGGCCTCGATGAGGTCATACATGAGCGGCTGGGTGTAGCTGGGGTCGTCGCCCTCGTTGTGGCCGCGGCGGCGGTAGCAGATCATGTCGATGACGACGTCCTTGTGGAACGCCTGGCGGAAGTCGAACGCCAACCGCGCCACTCGGGTGCACGCCTCGGGGTCGTCGCCGTTGACGTGGAAGATCGGCGCCTGAACCATCCGCGCGACGTCGGTGGAGTACATCGACGACCGGGACTGGTCCGGTGAGGTGGTGTAGCCGACCTGGTTGTTGACCACCACGTGCACGGTTCCGCCGGTGCGGTAGCCACGCAGCTGCGACAGGTTGAGGGTTTCGGCGACGACACCCTGGCCGGCGAACGCTGCGTCGCCGTGCACCAGGATCGGCAGCACCGGGAACTCCTCGCCGCGATCGAGGATGTCCTGCTTGGCGCGCGCGATGCCTTCGAGCACCGGGTTGACGGCCTCGAGGTGGCTCGGGTTCGCCGCCACCGACACCTTGATGGTGGAGCCGTCCAGCGCCGTGAACTCGCCGTCGGCGCCCAGGTGGTACTTGACGTCCCCGGACCCCTGGACGGTGCGTGGGTCGATGTTGCCCTGGAACTCGCCGAAGATCTGCGAGTAGCTCTTGCCGACGATGTTGGCCAGCACGTTCAGCCGCCCGCGGTGCGCCATGCCGATGGTGGCTTCCTCGAGCCTGGCCTCGGCGGCGGCCTCGACGATCTCGTCGAGAATCGGGATCAGCGACTCGCCGCCCTCGAGCGAGAACCGCTTCTGCCCGACGTACTTGGTCTGCAGGAACGTCTCGAACGCCTCGGCCTGGTTCAGCTTGAGCAGGATGCGCAGCTGCTCTTCACGCGGGGTGAGATCGACCGGCTTCTCGACGCGTTCCTGGATCCAGCGGCGTTGCTCAGGCTCCTGGATGTGCATGTACTCGATGCCCACGTTGCGGCAGTACGCGTTGCGCAGGACACCCAGGATGTCGCGCAACAGCATGAACCGCTTGTGCCCGCCGAACGAGCCGGTGGCGAACTCGCGGTCGAGGTCCCACAGCGTGAGGTTGTGCGTGGAGATGTCGAGGTCGGGATGCGTGCGCTGCTTGTACTCGAGCGGGTCGGTGTCGGCCATCAGGTGCCCGCGCACGCGGTAGGCGTGGATGAGCTCGAGGACCCGGGCCTGCTTGCTGACCTCGTCCTCGTGGCTGGCCGTGACATCGGTGGCCCACCGGATCGGCTCGTACGGGATACGCAGCGACCGGAAGATCTCGTCGTAGAAGCCGTCTTCACCGAGCAGCAGCCCGTGCACGATGCGCAGGAAGTCGCCACTCTGCGCGCCCTGGATGACGCGGTGGTCGTACGTGCTGGTCAGCGTCATCGTCTTGGACACGCCGAGGCGAGCCAGCGTCTCCGGAGCCGCGCCCTGGTACTCGGCCGGATACTCCATGGCGCCGACGCCGATGATGGTTCCCTGCCCCTTCATCAACCGCGGGACCGAGTGCACGGTGCCGATGGTGCCGGGGTTGGTCAGGGTCAGCGTGGTGCCTTGGAAGTCGGCGACGGTGAGCTTGCCGTCGCGGGCGCGGCGCACGACGTCTTCGTACGCCGACCAGAACTCGGCGAAGTTGAGGTTCTCGGCCTGCTTGATGCTGGGCACCAGAAGCTGACGGGTCCCGTCGGACTTCTTCATGTCGATGGCCAGGCCGAGGTTGACGTGAGCCGGCTTGACCAGGACCGGTTTGCCGTCGCGCTCGCCGTAGGCGTAGTTCATGTCGGGCATCGAGCCCAACGCCTTGACCAGCGCATAGCCGATGATGTGGGTGAACGACACCTTGCCGCCGCGGGAGCGGGCCAGGTGGTTGTTGATGACGATGCGGTTGTCGACCAGCAGCTTGGCCGGCACCGAGCGCACACTCGTCGCGGTGGGCACCTCGAGGCTGGTCTCCATGTTGGAGGCCGTGCGCGCCGGCGCGCCGCGCAGCGGCACCACCTCGGCTTCGTCCGAAGCGGTGTCGGCCGCGGCCGGCTTGGGCGGCGCCTGCTGGGCCGGCGTGGGCTTGCCCTGTGCGGGCGTGGGCTTGGGCGGCGCGGCCTTCGCCGGCGCCGGTTGGGCGGGTTGTCCGTTCGACTGGGCCGGCTGCGATGACGCCGGCTTGGCCTGCGTTGACGTCGCCTCGTTGGGTGTCACGCTCGTCCTTGCGGTCGTTGCTGGTGTGGCGTCATTCGTGCGCTCGCGTCGGGTGGGCGTGGGAGCGGGTGACCCGGCGGCGACGGTTTGGTCTCGCTCGGCGAAGAATTCCGCCCATTCGGGGTCGACGCTGGAGGGGTCTTTGAGCCAGCTCTCGTAAAATTCCTCGACGAGCCACTCGTTAGGTCCGAATCCCGATGGCGGGCCGGTGGGGGCCACTCGCGTTCGCCTTCTTCCGTTCGAATCTTCGCGGCTGCTCTGATACAGGTTAGCCGCAGGTGGGGATCGGGCGCATGGTGGTCATCGTGGCCTAGGTCACGATCGCCGGTATGACCAAGATCATGCGCTGCCCTGTCGTCAGGGACTACCCTGGCTCGGCCCTGAGATCGGCGCCGAAGCGTCGACCGCGGCACCGGCGCCGCACTAGGCTCGCAGCGTCTCGTCCCTGTTCGGGCCCGTCGCCCGGTGAGCTCTCGGGAGTCGACGATGATCGAGGCCTACCTCGCCGATCTGCGCCGCGAGCTGGGCGGGCCGTTGCTGCTGCGGGCCGGCATGCTCCGCGAGGTTCGCGACGGGCTGAACGACGCGGCCCAGGCGTACAGGGCTGCCGGCCTCAGCCCGCACGAGGCGGAGCGCGCGGCGGTCGATGAGTTCGGCCCGGCCGACTTGGTGGGCGGCGAGTTGCGTGCGGAGTTGGCGGCCTCGACCGGGCGTTATCTGGGCATCGTGGCCTTCATCGGGGGAACCGTCCTGTTCGCGCTGGCCCAACTCAGCTGGCAAGGCGCGGCGGCCGACCAGGGCTGGCCTGAGCCCACGCCCGCTTACGCGGCGCTGGCCGACATCGTGGACATCGGGGCCATCGTGTTCGTGCTCGTCAGCGGGTTGGGTGTGTTGGCGCTCGGCATCGGTTCCAGGTTCTTGCCTGAGCGCCGCGTCGTCCGGCTGCTGGCCTACGTCCTGCTGGGCGCGCTGGTGTTCCAGGTCGTGGCCGGCGGTGTGCTCAGCGCGTTCGCGCCTGTGCAGGTCGGTTCCGAAACCGTGCTGGACATGGTCATGCGCGCGGTGTACGCGCTGGTCATCGCGTGGTTCGCCGCGCTGGCCCGGCGTTGCTTGTGGCTGACATCGCCGCGCCGTGTCAGTTCCTAGCAGCTGCTCTCCTAGGCGCCGGTCCCGAGGATGCCGCCGACGACACCGCTGAACTCCGACCACGCTTGCCGCTGCGCCGCCAGCTGGCCTCGCCCGGCCCGGGTGAGTTCGTACGTGCGGCGCTTGCGCCCGCTGACGGTACTCCACGAACTGCGCAAGTAGCCCAGGCGCTCGAGGCGGCGCAGCGCGGGGTAGAGCGTCCCGGTAGGTAGTTCGATGGCCCCGCCGCTTTGCGCATGGAGCGCTTCGGAGATGCCGTAACCGTGCAGCGGGGCGTCTTTGACCACGGCGAGGATCAGGGCGTCGAGGTGACCGCGTAGCTCATCGGCCTTCATGTCGGCAGTCTACACATCTGATACGTTGTTTAGCTACATATTGTGAGGCGACATGTAGCCACAAGAGATATGGGGGCGCGGATGAGTGTGGTCGATCTGTCGCGGCTGCAGTTCGCGACGACGGCGATCGTGCATTTCCTCTTCGTCGCGCTGACGCTCGGGCTCACGCCGTTGATCGCGGTCATGCAGACGCGCTGGGCGATCACCGGCCGGGCGGTGCACGAGCGCATGACCCGGTTCTGGGGCCAGATCTACATCGTCAACTACGCCCTGGGCATCGTCGCCGGACTGGTGCTGGAGTTCCAGTTCGGCCTGCACTGGAGCGGGTTGATGACCTTCGCCGGGGACGTGTTCGGCGCGCCGCTGGCCGTCGAGACGCTCGTCGCGTTCTTCTTGGAATCGACGTTCCTCGGGATGTGGATCTTCGGCTGGCGCCGGCTCAACCGGTGGATCCACACGGCACTGTTCTGGCTGGTGGTCGCCACCGCGTACCTGTCGGCCTACTGGGTCATGGTGGCCAACGGCTTCCTGCAACAACCCGTCGGGCACGTGGTCGAGGACGGCGCCGCGCGCATCGGCGACTTCGCGGCCGTGCTGACCAACCAGCACACCGTCGGCGCGCTCTTGCACCTCGTCCCGGCCTGCCTGCTCACCGCGAGCGTTCTGATGGTCGGCGTGTGCTCATGGCACTTCCTGCGCCGGTCCCCGGAGCTGGACTTCTTCCGACGATCGTTGCGCCTGGCCGTGGGCACCGGCTTCATCGCGTCGGTTCTCGTCTTCACGTTCGGCTACGCCCAGTTCGCCTACCTGACCGACGCCAAGATGACGGCGATCGACGGCCCCGAGCGCCGCGCGGAACTGGCCACCGAGATGCAGGAGAGGTTCGGGCCGGGCGACTGGCTGCCGCCGGAATGGCTGTCGACACCCTGGCTGATCATGGACCTCAGCGGGTACCTGTTCGTGCTGATCTTCACCGGGTTGCTCTTCTTCCTGATCATGAATGCCTTCGACCGCATCCGCCCGGTCCGCCTGCGGCGCTTCTGGCAGCGCTTCTACGTATGGATCATCCCGTGGCCGTTCATCGTGGCGATCTGCGGCTGGCTGCTGCGCGAAGTCGGTCGCCAGCCGTGGATGGTGTACGGCGAACTCACCGTCGCCGACGCCGTGTCACCGCGAAGCGCCGGATCGGTACTGGCCAGCCTGCTGA
>JAJYTA010000171.1 GCA_021793295.1 Actinomycetes bacterium | reverse complement strand
ACACCAGCGGCTCGCCGATGACCTTCTTGCTCAGGCCCGACTGCCACCGGAACGCCTCCAGGGTGAACAGGAAGGCGTCGAACACCTGCTCGTCACAGCGCACCGGGTAGGCCACGCAGTGCTCGGGCGTGATGTGGATGGCGATGCCGCCCTCGACCTCGGGCACGGGAACGGCCATCGACCGCTCGGCGTCGTCGAGCAGGTAGTACCGGCGCCGGAACTGCTCGACGCGTCGGGGACGCCAGACGGCCGCCAGCTCGGCATGCCGGTAGGCGGCGAGCTGCAGCGCCACCTCGGGATAGGGCGACGAGGGCTGGCCGCGGCTGTCGCTGCTCTTCCGGCTGGTCTTGTAGTCCACGAGCACCCGCTGGCCGCCGATCGTGGCGATGGCATCGAGCGTCCCCGCGTAGCCGTAGGTCGCGCTGTAGACGGTCGTCTCGACCGCCTCGTAGACCGGCTGCGCCTGCTGCAGCCACTCGTCGAACCGGTCGAGGAACGGGCTGACCTCGTCGTCGACCTCGGGCCGCTGGCCGGTCAGGGCGTAGCTCTCGCACGCCGCGTGCACGGCGGTGCCCAGTTCGGCCGATGACCGGATGCCCTTCGGGCGTCGAAACCGGGCGTCGCGCAGCCACTTGACGACCGCCTCTTCGCCCTCTTCCTCGATGCGGGCGGGCAGTGATCCCGCCACCTGCACGGCGGCGAGCGCGGTCTGCTCGGCTGCCCAGTATTGGAGCGCCGGCTTGTCAAGCGCGCCGATGATGGTGGTGACGCTGTAGTGGCGGGTGTCTGTGGCGGACGCCTTGTCGACGTCGATCGGCTCGGGGCCGACCTCGATGGGTGCGCTCATCGCTCCACCTCAGAGACGCCCCGCCCCGGAGCGCGGCCGGCGGGAGCCGCGCTCGACGGGGCAGGGGCGGACTCGGGGTCGAGCTGCTCGGCCAGCCGACCCAGATGGATGAGCCACCGGTGCCCGACCTTCACGGCCGGCAGACGCCCGGCCCGGCACATGCGCATGACCGTGTCGGGTTCGAGGCGCAGGAGCGGTGCGACCTCATCGACGGTGGCGAGCTGTGGGAGTGCGGTCACTCCCCCGCCTCCACGAACACGCCGCGCTCGTCCAGTCGGTAGGGGACATTCGCCTGGATGCCGTCCTCACCCACGTAGGCGGTGGCGATGCGTCGACGACGGCCGTCCCAGTGAACCAGGTTGAGTATGCCCCCGTAGCCCGCGGTGGCCGTGCCCCCGTAGCCAGCGGTGGCCGTGCCGTAGTCGCCCGCGGTGGCCGTGCCCGCGTAGCCCGCGGTGGCCGTGCCCCCGTAGCCAGCGGTGGCCGTGCCGTGGTAGCCCGCGGTGGCCGTGCCGTAGTCGCCCGCGGTGGCCGTGCCCCCGTAGCCAGCGGTGGCCGTGCCCGCGTCGCCCGCGGTGGCCGTGCCCCCGTAGCCAGCGGTGGCCGTGCCCGCGTCGCCCGCGGTGGCCGTGCCCCCGTAGTCGCCCGCGGTGGCCGTGCCCCCGTAGCCAGCGGTGGCCGTGCCCGCGTCGCCCGCGGTGGCCGTGCCCGCGTCGCCCGCGGTGGCCGTGCCCCTGTCGCCCGCGGTCACGCTCGCGTAGTGGCACACGGTCCCGGCCGGGGCGCGCTCCAGGAGGTAGGCCGTGGCACTGAGCCGGTCGCCGCGGTGGACGACGGTGCCATGCCGGAACTTCACCTTCCCGCTCAGGTCCACCAGCTCGTCCGTCGGCACCTCCACGACCAGCCACACCCGACCCTCCGATGCGTCGATCAGGCTCGCGTCGCCCGTCCCCCATGGCAGCCCGTGCAGCCCGTGGCCGCACTCGGGCGTCGGGTCCCAGTCGGGACACTCCACGGGGCCGCGCTTGGGCCAGATGAAGCCGTTGCGGCTCGACATGTCGGGTGCGACAGTGCGCAGGACGAGGGTGTGGCGGGCGGTCATGACCGCACCAGCGGGAACAGCGCCCGCACGTCGACGTCGAGGTACTCGGCGATGGCGACCTTGTGCGTGTCGGTCGGCCGCGCCTTGCCCGTCTCCCACTTCGAGACGGTGGCCTTCGAGACGCCCAGGTCATCGGCCATGGCCTGCATGCCACGACCCTCGGGGATGCCCTCCCGGATGTCGTGGTGGCGCCGGAAGGTTCGTATGTTGTTGCCCCACAGCCGCAGCAGTTCGTCGCTCACGGGGAGCATCGTAGCATGTCACGCAACACGCGACAAGGGCCTTGACCAGGAACTTCCTGTGGATTACATGTCGGTAGTTACACCGTTACCTAAAAAGTAATCAGCGTCCTGTAGCGTGTTGTGCAATGAAGGACGACCTGCCGTCCGCACTCCGGCGGCGCATGGACGAGCTGGGAATCAGCCAGTCGGAAGCCGCGCGCCGCATGGGCGTGGGCAGGGACAGGGTGAGCCTCTGGCTGCGAGGCAGGACGCCGGACGTGCGTCACGGTGAGGTCCTGGCGGCGTTCCTCGGCATCGAGGAGGACGAGCTCGCCGTGCTCATCTACTGGACCCAGTGGAAGCTCGCCCAGCGTGACCCGTGGCCCGTTCCAGGAGCGAGCGGCACACCGTGATCATGCGATCGATCTCGTCCGCTCGAGTCCGCAACGCCCGCGCCGCCTCTGCCGCCGCGCGGAAATGCTCTTCCGTCAAACGCTCCATCTGCCCCCCTCACTCGGAGGCGCCCACCGGCGCCCGTCGTCCACCGTCGACGGAGCCTACGTGCGAGGTGTCTCGGCGGCTAGGGCGCAGCCCTGTGCATAATGACCGCGGTGCGCCAGCGGGGCGCGCCAGGAAGGTGGGACCATGACCGATCCAACGCAGCCACAGGAGACCCCGGGGACGCCCGTGCGCAAGCGAGGACGAGGGCGCCAGGTCCGCAACGGGCTGATCCTCGGTGCCGTGGTGATCGTGGCGATCGTCGTAATCCAGTCGGCGTCGGGCCCGTCGCCGAACTACGCCGTGTCGCTCCAGGACAGCTCCGGCGCATCCGCGACGAGGCCGGCTAGCGGCTGGCCGCTCGGCGGTTCTGTGGCCGTGGTGGACCCGGCGCACGTCAAGGTCTACGGGCAGGTCCGCAACACGGGCAAGGCATCGGGAACACCGAGCTGCGTGATCCAGGCTCGAAGCGCCGACTACAGCGACACCGGGACCGACGGCGTGAGCCCGACGAGCCCGATCCGGCCCGGCGGGATCTGGTCCTTCTCCGATGTGATCACGATCACAAACCAGGGTGCGGCGAACGTGACTCACGTCTCAGTGAGCTGCTGACCGCCGGGCGCGTCTAGTTCCGGTCTACAACTTCACGCGCGCCCAGGTCGTCCGGCCCTGGATCGTCCCAGGTCATCCCAGGTCGGAACGGATGAACGTCGGCCCGTAACACCGGATTCGCACGTTAGCAGTGAGTCCGATTCGGCCGCTCTCGCACCTCTCCTGTGCACTGAGGTCTAAACCGCGTCTAGCATTTCGGTGTGACCCAGCGCCCGAAGGGTAGCGGAACGATGACCGAGGTGCGACCGGGCGTCTACCGGCTCCGCGTCTACGTCGCCAGGTCGACGGCGATCGACAAGGGCCGCCAGGTGAGCCGCACGATCGAGGCCAAGAACGCCACCGAGGCACGTCGGCAGCTCGCCGCCTTCATCGTCGAGGTTCAGGCAGACCCGCCGGCCGGCAGCAGCGCCACCGTCCGCACCACCGTCGAGGAGTGGATCCGCCACATCGAGGCCCGCGGCCGGGCCCCTCGCACGATCGAGGAGGCGCGCCGAACGCTCGAGCGCGAGATCGGACCGGCCCTCGGCGCCATCCCCGTCGGCAAGCTCACCACCCGGGACGTCGACGAGTGGATCGGGCGCATGTCCACCGGGGACGGCCGGCCACGGCCGCTCAAGCCCTCGACGATCATCCGGCACGTCGGCATCCTGCGGGCAGCCCTCACCCAGGCGGTGACGTGGGACTGGATCGAACGTAACCCGGTCGCCCGGGCCGAGCTGCCCCGGCTCGGCCGTGAGGCCGTGCGCATCCCGTCCTCCGAGGACGTCCGGCGCCTGGTGCTTGCCGCCGACGAGCGTGACTCGACGTGGGGCCTGCTCGTCCGCCTGGCCGTGCTCACCGGGTGCCGTCGTGGCGAGCTGTGCGGGCTGCGGTGGGAGGACGTCGACACCGAGGCAGGCGTCGTGCGGATCCGGCGCTCGGTCTACCGGGCCGGTGGTGCGACGGGCGTCAAGGCGCCCAAGAGCGGCCGTGAGCGGGTCGTGCCCCTCGATCCTGTCACCGAGGCCGTCCTGGCCGAGCGCCTCGCTCAGGCGGCCGCACAGGCGGCAGAGATCGACGTCGAGCTGCGTCCGGACGCCTACGTGGCCAGCCGGTGGCCGGACGGCAGCGTGCCGGTCAACCCCGACACGTTCACCGCTGTCGTGCGGACGATGGCCAACGAGCTCGGGCTGCCGCACGTCCACCTCCACTCCCTCCGGCACTTCGCCGCCACCGAGCTGCTGGCCGCTGGCATCTCGCCCCGGGACACGGCCGAGCTGCTCGGGCACGCCGACGGTGGCCGGCTGGCGTTGGCGACCTACAGCCACGCCACCGACGCCCGGCAGCGCCAGGCGGCCGCCGTGCTCGGCCGGACGCTGATGCCCGACGAATAGCCCTCCAGACGCGCAACATCGCCCTGACCCGAAGGCCAGGGCGACTGCGCATGGTCCATGGACCGTGGACCGATCAGGCTGCGGCGGCGTGCTCCCACTCGGCCAGCGGGAGGCGCACGTCGAAGTACCTCGCCAGGTCGCTCGGCATGACGGCCAGGTCCGGCTTGTCCGGCACCAGCCCGAGGCACCGCTGCGCGGCCGTCGCGTCCGCCGAGCACACGACCGACTGGCCGATCCCGAGGACCAGCGGGCAGCGGGTCAAGCAGTAGATCCCGTCGGTGACGATCGACGCCCACCCGTAGGGCACGCCGACGTACCACCGGGCCGCCTCGACGGCTGCGGCCCGCTGCGCATCACTGGCCGCCACCACGTGGACGACGGCATAGCCGAGGTGCGCGTAGTCGGGCAGCGGGGTCAGGACACCACCGCCGCCGACCATCTCCTGGACGACCACCCCGCCCTCGACCTGCACGACGGTCATGGCGTGGTTGACCGCGGCGTAGACCTTGTCCTCACCATGCAGGGTCAGCCGCTCGCCGAACCGGATGAGCCTCGCCGGCAGCCCGGCGTGGCGCACGAGGATGAGGTCGCCCGGCGTCGGGTCAGTGCAGTCCTCGCCCGGCCCGTAGTAGCGGACGGTGGTGATGGGGACGACCGCGGCCTTCTTCATGCCGGGACCCACTTCCCCTCGCGGATGAAGCCGTGGAGCCCACACCCGCCCGGCGGCTTACACCAGACGGACGGCGTGACCGTCAGCGGGTCCGTCTGTTGGACCGTCCAACGGCTGTCGAGCGGGCCGCCGACCACCACGCCGTCGCAGTTGTGGAACTCGTGCGCCTGGCCGATTGGCCACCCGTCCGTTGGCGGGACGTACCCGAACGTGATGGTGCCGGGAGGCGCGGCGCGCAGCGCGTCCAGGTCAACCGGCCACGTCCACGGGATCTGCTGCGGGGTCATGCCGTCGCTCACCACGCCCTCCCGAGAGCTTCGAGCGAGCACGCCGCCCGCCATGCGAGTCCGGCCACGGCGGCGAGCGCCAGAGCGATGATGTAGGCGATGTCCATCACGGCTTCGTCCCCTCGACACCGAACGCGCCCTGGGCCACCGCCTGGGCCGCACCCGTCCCGTTCCACCGGTACCACCAGGTGCCTGCCGTCCAGCCGGTCGTGTCGACGTCGGCGTGGTAGTCGCCGACGCCGTCCTTCACGATCTCGTTGCCGGTGCCGTAGGTATAGGTCGTCGCCGCCGGAGCGGTGGGCCCCCCCTGGCCGACGGTGAGCGTGACGGCCGTCGGATCGACCGCGGCGTTGGCGTTGGTCGGGTCGGTGAAGGCGCCCGTGAGGCGCACCACCGAGCCCTCGACGTAGACGTTCACAGGCTGTCTCCGATCGTGATTCCCCAGCGGGCGGTGTCGGCCACGGCGGCGGTGAAGCGGCCGGTGTCTGCGGCCGCAGCGGTGAAGCGGGCGGTGTCGGCCACGGCCACCTCACCCGGGCCGGTGGTGGACCAGATCATCCCCGTCGCTCCCAGACCGGCGGTCGCCACCAGCGCAGCCGAACCGGACAGGACCACGATCCCGACAACGCCCGTCGCTGCCGTTCCCACCGGCGAAGCCGAGCCGGACAGTGTGATCGTCCCCGTGGCCCCCATCGACGCCGTAGCCGCCGCGACTGCCGTCCCTGGGAGTGTGATGGCACCGGTCCCACTGAGCACCCCCGTCCCGCTCGGTGCCGCTGCGCTGTGCAGGACGACCGTCCCTGACGCGGTGACCACGGCGGTTGCGCTGAGGGCAGCGGTGCCCGAGATAACGGGAACCGTGGCGGGCGCCTGTTGGTAGCTGGTGCCGTCCTGGTTGTACGAGCCGCCGCCCGGCTGCTGCTGGAAGAAATCGGCCATCCAGCCCGCCGCCTTATGTCGCTGCCAGCGGTGCCGGGACCTGGATCAGCTCAAGGATCTGCAGCGCGTAGGCAAGGCCTTGCGCGATCGCCACCACCCCTTGGATCGTCCGCAGCGCGGCCGCCGACTGTTCGGCAGCGGAGTACGCGGCCCAGTTGGCGATGTCCGTCTGCGCCTGGACCATCATCGGCGCCGTGTTCGTGACGAGCGATTGGAGTGCGGCCGTGGCTGCCTGGGCGGGTGTCACGACGGGCGCGTAGTGGGCGAGCGCGGCGGTGAGCTGCGTCTCGGTGCATCCACAGATGATGACGGTGTTGGTGCCATCCCACGACAGGGTGCAGCCACCCGTCCATCCCTGCGGGGCAAGCGCCTGGTCCACCGCATAGCAGGTGACCTCTCCGGCCACGGTGGCGTAGCACAGGCCGTCGAGCACGGTGGGAGGGGAGACGATTGTGAGTGCCATCACGCCCCCAGGGGTAGTGCGGTCAGGGCCATCGACGGGGAGCCGCTGGCGGTCGGTTGGTACGTCACGCTGCCGCCACCGGCAGCGGCCCAGTACAGCTCATAGGTGTGGTAGGACCCTGGCGTCAGGCCCCGGAAGAAGAAGCTCTGGCAGACGCTGATCGGCGTCGTGGATGAGCACACCGTGAGCGGAGAGCCGAGGGCGGTCGGTGTCGCCGTGGTGTCGAACATCTGCCACTTCATCGTGGTCCCCGCTGCAGACACGTAGCACCCGTCCACCTGCGCCTCGATCATCACGGATCCCGAGGGCGGCGCGTAGAACGCCACGGCCATCTTGGAGATGGAGAAGTAGTTCATAAGCTCCACCATCGTTGCGGAGCTGGTCGAAGCCGCCGCCGTGTTGGACGACAAGTTCATGAACGACGCGACCACGGGGAGCTGCACCTGCACGCGCTTGTCCGTGATCATCGACGCCGTGATGGCTGTCGCCCCGGCAGGGACGTAGATTGTGGCGAGGGGCACGTCTCCGGCACTCAACGGGGGGGGCGACGGATTCGCTGCGGGAGTGCCCGTGCGGACCCCGGCCCACGGGCGCCCTCCCGACGTGGGGATGAGGACGATGTAGTCGATGCGCGGATTCGTGGGGTCGGCAGCGGAGAGCGCGACACCGACGTTGCCGTACGTGATGGGCGACACAACCGACCCGTTCACTCGCTCCTGCCACCCGGACAGGTAGGCACCCGTGCCGCCCGTCGAGCCGAACGCCTGGTACGCGCTCACCATGACGTAGAGATCGGGCACGGCGATGGTCGAGCCCACCGGGTAGTTGAAGTTCCAGTTGCCGGTGTTGAGGTTGTTGCCGGGGTTCAGCGACGTGGCGCTCGCAGAGACCGCCAAGACCGTGTTGAAGTGCTGGCTGTTCGCTCCCGACGTGATGACCAACGGCGTCCCCTGCGGGAGTGCCGTCGCCACGGGGGCCACGGTGATCGAACCCGAACCGTCACCGGCACTGATGGTGTAGCCGGTGGACAGCGCCGTTGAGCCAGCAAGGGTGGTGGAGTAGACGACGTTGCCGGGGGTGACGGCCCCACCGCCGACCAGCGTTGCCGCGCCTGCGAGCGAGTTACTGATGGCCTGCCAGTCCGACGACGCGGGCGCGGACTGCGCGTCGTACGCGGCGGGGGATGGCCCGGTTCCGGTTGGGTAGTCGGGGACGGTGAGAGGCATGGTCAGCTCATCGCCGGGGTGACCGCTCCGATGGCGAAGTCCACCGTGGCACCGCTGGCGACGGGGCCGGTGACGGCGGCGGTGGCATCGCCCCAGATGAACGTGCCGCCGGTCGAGGCGGACCAGATGCCGACCCACAGGTTGCCAGCCTCCGCGGGCATCCCCGAGAAGCTCTGTGCGTCGGTGGACGCCTTGGAGCCGCCCGAGGCGGACCCGAAGGTGATCGCCTGGCGAGCGTAGGAGCCGCCCGTCACCTCGTTCGCTCCGGTCGTGCCGGGGTCGGCGGTGTGCAGGCTGAGGTAGTACGTGGTCGCCGGGACGAGCACGGCGTCCAGGGCGGTGTCGGCGGATGCTGCGGGGAAGTCAGCCATCGGTCTCCTTTGGCATGAGGCGGTC
>JAJYTA010000170.1 GCA_021793295.1 Actinomycetes bacterium | reverse complement strand
CGCGCTCAAGGTGACGTGCGGGCGGTGCCGGCCGTGCCGGCGGACCTGCAGGCGATCTACGCGACGTCGTTCCAGATCTCGCCGCACGCGTTCATCGAGGTGGCCGCCCGCGCGCAGAAGTGGATCGACCAGGCGATCAGCCGGAACATGTACCTCGAGACGCGCGATGTCGGCGACATGATGGCTCTGTACGCCCACGCCTGGGAGAAGGGCGTCAAGACCACCTACTACCTGCACATGAAGCCGCGCCACACCGCCGAGCAGAGCACCGTGCGGGTGAACAAGGCGCAGGACCTGTCCGACTCGCCGAGTGCCGCGGAGCCGGGGGCGGCCGACCGGCGGCGCGGCTTCGGCTTCGCCCGGGCGAGTTCACTGAGCACGTCGGCTCCCGCTGTGGCGCCCACGAGTCGAATCGACGTTCTCGCCTCGGACGACGACCAGGCCTGCCCCGTCGACCCGCAGGAGCGGGTCCAGTGCGAGGCCTGCCAATGACGGCGCCGAATCAGCCCGCACAGCCTGAACCACACGAAGGAGCGCGACTCATGACCACCGGCATCCTCGGTACCGGAATCTCCGAAGGACTCCTGCTCAAGCCGATCCGCTACGACTGGGCCTACGAGCTGTACAACCAGGCCGTCGCCAACACGTGGTTCCCGAACGAGATCCAACTGGGCGAGGACATGACCGACTTCGCGCGGATGTCCGACGCCGAGCGGCACGCGCTGACGTTCCTGATGAGCTACTTCAACCCGAATGAGCTGCTGGTCAACAAGGCGCTGGCCTTCGGGGTGTATCCCTACGTCAATGCGGCCGAGGCACACCTCTACCTCGCCAAGCAGATGTGGGAGGAAGCCAACCACGTCATGGCGTTCGAGTACGTCCTCGAAACCTTCCCCATCGACCGGCAGCAGGCCTACGACGCGCACCGCACCGTCCCGTCGATGATCGCCAAGGAGGAGTTCGAGGTCCGCTACATCCGCCGCATGACCGAGCAGACCCTGGACATCACCACCACCGAGGGGCGGCGTGACTTCGTCCGGAATCTGATCGCGTACAACATCGTCCTCGAAGGCATCTGGTTCTACAGCGGGTTCATGGTCGCGTTGAGCTTCCGCCAGCGGAACCTGTTGCGGAACTTCGCGAGTTTGATCGACTGGATCGTGCGGGACGAGAGCTTGCACTTGAAATTCGGGATCAATTTGATCTTGACGGTGCTCGACGAGAATCCGGACCTGCGCACCCCGGAGTTCGCCGCAGAGATCGAGCAGATGATCCTGGACGCCGTCGCGATGGAGGAGCAGTACAACCGAGAACTGCTCCCGAACGGGATTCTCGGCATGAACGCCGACTACATCAACCAGTACGTCAAGTATCTGGCCGACCGGCGGCTCGAGGAACTGGGCTTCGACGCACACTTTCGGGTGCCCAATCCAGCCAAGTGGATGGCCGCGGCCAACGATACGCTGCAACTGGTGAACTTCTTCGAGTCCATCAACACCAGCTACGAGGTCAACGCTCGGGCCCAGTAGCCTGCGAGCGCCGAGGAAGGGTAGCACGCAGGCTGATGCGCTCCATCGGATCTGACGAGCACGAACGGGCGAGCACGCGACGGGGCCGGCGCGGGCCGACCGGCGCGGGCCTCGGGCTGCTGGGCCCGGCGTTCGTGGCCGCCGTGGCCTACGTCGATCCCGGCAACGTCGCCACGAACCTCTCCGCGGGCGCCAGCTATGGATACCTCCTGGTATGGGTGTTGGCGGCGGCGACGGTCATGGCCGGGCTGGTGCAATACCTGTCCGCGAAGCTGGGCATCGTCACCGGCGAGTCGTTGCCGCAGGTCCTGCGCGGGCGGATGGGGCGGCGGACCCGTATCGGGTATTGGCTGCAGGCCGAAGTCGTCGCGATCGCCACCGACGTCGCCGAGGTCGTCGGCGGCGCCATCGCGTTGAACCTCCTGTTCGGGCTGCCGCTGCCCCTGGGCGGCGTGATCACCGGCGTCGTGTCCATCGCCATGCTGATGGTGCAGGACCGCCGCGGCCAGCGCATGTTCGAGCAGGTGATCACGTTCGCCTTGATCGTCATCGCCGCGGGGTTCCTGGCTGGGCTGTTCGTGGCGCCGCCGGATGCCGGCGGTGTCGCGAACGGGTTGGTTCCCCGGTTCGACGGCACCGACACCGTGCTGCTCGCGGCCGGGATGTTCGGCGCGACCGTGATGCCGCACGTGGTGTACCTGCATTCCGCGTTGGCGCGAGATCGCTTCGGCGTCAGCGTCGGACCGAGTCGGATCCGCACGTTGCTCACCGCCACCCGCTTCGACGTGGGCGGGGCGATGGTGGTGGCCGGCGGGGTCAACATCGCGATGCTGCTGCTGGCGGCCTCGGCGCTGCGCGGCGTGGAGAACACCGACACGATCGCCGGCGCCCACGCGGCGGTGGAGTCCAACCTCGGTAGCGTGATCGGCGTTGCCTTCGCCGTCGGGCTCCTGGTCTCGGGGTTGGCCTCGACGTCAGTCGGGTGCTACGCGGGCGCGGTGATCATGGAGGGACTGTTGCTGCGCCGGATTCCGCTGCTCGCGCGTCGTGCGATCACGGTGACGCCGGCGGTGGTGATCTTGTCCACCGGTGCCGAGCCGACCTGGATGCTGGTCTTGTCGCAGGTGGTGTTGTCGTTCGGTATCCCGTTCGCGATCATCCCGCTGGTCGTCATGACCGCCCGCCGGACGGTGATGGGTGCGTGGGTGAACGCGCGGCTGACGACGGTGCTGGCTGCCGGGGTCAGCCTCGTCGTCGTGGCGTTGAACGTCGCGTTGATCGGCTTGACCCTGTCCGGGGCGTGAGCACGATCGACGCTGTCCCGGTGGGGGTTCGGCTCAGGTGACTCGGATGCGAGCGAGTTGGCGCGACTGTGCCACCAAGGTGCCCTCGGCGTCGTAGACCTCGGCCTCTTCGTCGAACCAGCCGTCTCGGACCAGCCGGCCGCGCAGGTGCACGCTGAGCCAGCCCGGCGCGGGCAGGCCGCGGGTCAGCACGGACAGCTCGACCGTCGGGGCCCAGCCGAGCCGGCCCAGTCCGAAGACCGTGGGCGGCAGCGCGTCGACCGCGAGTGCCAGCACGACCGGGTCGGGCTGGGTGCCGTCGGCCAGCCGGACATGGCCGCGCATGGACAGCTGGCCGGCCGGACGCCCGGAGAACCATCCCAGGGTCTGCGGGTCCAAGCGCAGGTCGACATGTTCGAGCAGGCCCACGTGGGTGCCGTCCGGCAGGTCGACCACTGCGGGGATGCACTCGTCCACCGGCGCGACCGGCTCCGGAGGTGGCCCGACCCATTCGGCCGGAGCCGTTCTGGACAGCGTGCTCGTCGTCACGACCGACTCGACTCGAGGCGTGTCGTCCTGGACGAGGCTCACGCGAAGCGTCTCGACGGTCCGGCCGGTCCGGAGGCTGTCCACCCGCACCTCGGCCGGGCCGGGGGTGGGAGGGGTGACGAAATGGGCCGTCGTGCTCACCGGATGCGGGTAGGCGGACTCCGCAAGCGCGGCGCGCAGCATCAGAGCGAGCAGGTAACCGCCGTTGGGGACGTCGCCGACGGACCACGTGGAGTTGATGTCGGCCGCATGGACACCAGGCGAGATCTGGCGCGTCGCTGACGCTTCATTGAAGTCAGACACGGAGCAAGAGCCTATGTGACGGTCTCGACGACTGAACACCGCGTGCGCGCCGGCATGCCGGAAAAGGTCTTGCGTGGGTGTCGTGTGCCGGACTTCCGTTTGATGCGGTTCATCACTAACATGCCCCCTCTGGGGGAACTTTTGATCAACCCGTCGGCCGAAGCTTTCGGGCGGCGATTCTGTCGGTGCGCCCGGTTTGCCCCGGTTCGGGCCGGCGGAGCTTGAGATCGATGCCTGACATCCGACAAGGAGCTTCATGCCCACCCATGTCGTCCGGCGCCGTAGCGGCGTCGGCGTACTCGCCGCCGCATCGGCGATTCTTCTACTACCAGCATCTGCTCAGGCCTATGAGGCAGCGGATGCGTCGATCAAGGCCGACGTCGACCCGCGCAACGACGTCGACGGCTATTCGGTCAACTTCACCGACCGCAACCCGATCTCCACGAAACTGATCGGCTTGCGCACCGACGATGGCGCGGCGCTGCGGACCTACTGCGTCGAGATCAGCGTCAGCATCAATCCCGAAGCCCCGATGACCGAGGTGCCTTGGGACCAGTACCCGATCCCGGACGCACCGTTCACCGAGAACGCTGATCGCATCCTTTGGGCGTTGCAGCACTCGTATCCCGTGGTCCCGGTCGAGGACATCGAGGCGGAACTCGACGTCGAATTCAACGACGGCTTGTCGGTCGAGGAGGCGATCACCGCCACGCAGGCGGCGATCTGGACCTTCAGCGACGCCGCCGAGGTCGACGTGGACGACATCTCCACCCGGGGCCGACAGGTCGATGCCGACGTCCGGGCGCTGTACGAATACCTGACCGGTGACGAGAACGTCGGCATCGGGGAGCAGCCGGCACCCGCGCTGTCGCTGTCGCCGGAGTCGCTGTCCGGCGAGGCGGGACAGCTCATCGGCCCGTTCACGGTTGCGACCACGGCCGACGAGGTGAACGTCGAGTCCGAGCTGCCCGAGGGCGTCTCGCTGGTCGACGCCGAGGGTGCCGAACTGCCGGACGTCATCGGTGACGGGGCCGAGATCAACGTGTCCGTCCCCGAGGACGCCGACGACGGATCCGGGACGCTGAAGTTGAGCGCGCAGGCGCACATCGACGTCGGGCGCCTGTTCATCGGGCCGGTCGACAACGACGAGCTCAGGACGCAGTCGCTGATCCTGGCCCAGTCGGACAAGACCAAGCTCGAGGTCGAGGGCTCGGTGGACTGGACGGCCAAGCCGACACCGACCGAGACGCCGACGCCGACCGAGACGCCGACACCGACCGAGACCCCGACGCCGACCGAGACGCCGACGCCGACGGAGACCCCGACGCCGACGGAGACCCCCACGGAGACTCCGACGCCGAGCGAGACGCCGTCGCCGACCGAAACGCCGGACGAGGAGCTGCCGGACACCGGTACCTCGCCGGGAACGATGCTGGCCTTCGGGCTGGTGCTGCTCGGAACGGCCGTGTTCCTGCTGCGCCGCAAGCTGGTGGGCGCCGCGGAGTGACCCGCTGAAGCCCGGCTATCGCTCGGGCTGATCGACGAAGCCGCGTACCGGATCCGCAGGACTCGGTACGCGGCTTCGTCATGTCTGGCGCCGCCCGCGCCGACGGCCATGGGGCGAATGCTCGGACGACAGACGACTTGTCCGGTCAACTCAGCATCGGGGCGCCGAAGTTTGTGCGGATCGACGGCACCGGTCCCGCCGCGAACCAGGCAGGCTGAGCTACGTGATGCCGAAGCAGCCGGCCCGGCTGTCGCCAGGGTGCCGCTCCGACCGCGAACTGGGTACCGTGTGCGGTAGTACGACCGTGATGGACGTCACGGTCGGCGTCTCGGGTGTGGGACCCACCCTCAGTCCCGCTGCCGTGGCGCTGGCGAACACGACAGGTTCGCGCGGCAATCCCGCGGGGCCGACGACGTGAAGGAGAGACATGACTGTCGAGACGGCAGCCGGTCCGGCTGGATCCGCACCGCCGGAACCTGAGCTCGTTCAGCTGCTCACGCCCGAGGGGCAACGGGTGCCCCATGACCGCTACGACGCTCTGATCGCTGACGTCGGCCCGCACGACATCCGCGAGATGTACCGCGACCTCGTGCTGGCGCGCCGCATCGACAGTGAGGCCGTCGCCTTGCAGCGCCAAGGCGAGCTGGGCTTGTGGCCGAGCCTGTTGGGTCAGGAAGCTGCCCAGGTCGGTTCAGCGCGGGCCCTGCGTGCGCACGACCACGTGTTTCCCACCTATCGCGAGCATGGCGTCGCGCTGTGCCGCGGTGTCGACCCGCTGCGGTTGCTCGCCCTGTTCCGCGGCGTCGACCAAGGCACATGGGACACCGTCGGCTCCCGCTTTCACCTTTACACGATCGTCATCGGCGCCCAGACGCTGCACGCCACCGGCTATGCGATGGGAGTCCAGCGCGACGGCGCCATCGGTACCGGCGACCCCGACCGCGACACCGCCGTCGTCGCGTACTTCGGCGACGGCGCCACCAGCCAGGGTGACGTCAATGAGGCGTTCATCTGGGCGAGTGTCACCAACGCCCCGGTCGTGTTCTTCTGCCAGAACAACCAGTGGGCCATCTCCGAGCCACTCGAGCGCCAGACCCGGGTCCCGCTGTACAAGCGCGCCGGCGGGTTCGGTTTCCCGGGCGTCCGCGTGGACGGCAACGACGTGCTCGCCTGCCTGGCGGTGAGCCGCGAGGCGCTGCAGCGGGCCCGTGACGGCGAGGGCCCGACGCTGGTCGAGGCGTTCACGTACCGCATGGGCGCTCACACCACCAGCGACGACCCCACGCGGTACCGGCTGGACGCCGAGCTCGAACACTGGAAGCTCAAGGACCCCATCGAGCGGGTCAAGGCCTACATGGTGCGCAACGACATCGCCGACCAGGCGTTCTTCGACGACCTCACGGCCCAGGCCGACGAACTGGCCGAGCGGTTGCGGACCCAGTGTCGTGAGCTGCCCGACCCGGAGCCCACGTCGATCTTCGATCACGTCTACGTCGAGCCCACCCCCCAGCTCGTCGCCCAGCGCGACGAGATGGCCCGATATCTCGATTCGTTCGCCGATCAGGAGGTGGCCCGATGAGCGTGGAATCGATGACCCTGGTCAAGGCGATCAACTCCGGGCTGCGTCGGGCCATGGAGGGCGACGACCACGTGCTGGTCATGGGCGAGGACGTCGGCAAGCTGGGCGGTGTTTTCCGCGTCACCGACGGGCTGCAGAAGGACTTCGGCGATGCGCGGGTCATCGACACGCCGCTGGCGGAGTCCGGCATCATCGGCACCGCCGTCGGCCTGGCGTTACGCGGCTACCGGCCGGTGTGCGAAATCCAGTTCGACGGGTTCGTCTTTCCCGGCTACGACCAGATCGTCAGCCAGGTCGCCAAGATGCACTTCCGCTCCGGCGGGCGGCTGCGGCTGCCGATCGTCATCCGGATCCCGTACGGAGGCAGCATCGGGGCCGTCGAACACCACAGCGAGAGCCCGGAGGCCTACTTCGCCCACACACCCGGGCTGAAGGTGGTCACCTGCTCCAACCCGGCCGACGCCTACTGGATGATCCAGCAGGCCGTCACCGCGGACGACCCGGTGGTGTTCTTCGAGCCCAAGCGCCGGTACTACGAGAAGGGCGACGTCGACCTCGACTCTGCTGATTCCGTACCGCCGCTGGAGTCGGCGCGGGTCGCGGCGCCGGGAACCGACGTGACGGTCGCCGCGTACGGCCCGATGGTCAAGACGTGTCTCGAGGCGGCCGCTGCTGCCGCCGACGAGGGCCGCTCGCTCGAGGTCGTCGATCTGCGGTCGTTGTCGCCGCTGGACCTCACCCCGGTCGTCGAATCGGTGCGCCGGACCGGCCGCTTGGTCGTCGTCCACGAAGCGCAGCGCACGCTCGGCATCGGCGCCGAGGTGGCCGCGCGGGTCACCGAGGAATGCTTCTACTCGCTCGAAGCGCCCGTGCAGCGGGTGACGGGCTACGACACGCCGTATCCTTCGGCGCGCGTCGAGGAGGAGTATCTGCCCGACCTCGACCGCGTGCTCGACGCCGTCGACCGCACGTTCGCGTTCTGAGCAGGGGAGGGTCATGAGCGAGTTCAAACTCCCCGACGTCGGTGAAGGCCTCACCGAGGCCGAGATCGTGTCGTGGAAGGTCAAGCCCGGCGACACCGTCCAGGTCAACGACGTCATCGTCGAAATCGAAACCGCCAAGTCGCTGGTGGAGCTCCCGTCACCGTTCGCCGGCGTGGTCGACAGCCTGTTGGTGGACGAAGGCGCCACCGTCGCCGTGGGGACGTCGATCATCTCCATTCGAACCGATGACGACGCTGCCGGCGGCAACGGCACGGGTTCCGGCAACGGCACCGCGGCCGCGGTCGACAGCGGCGGCGCCGAGGCGGAACGGCAGGCGATGCTGGTCGGGTACGGGCCGCGCACGACCTCGGCGAAGCGGCGCCCCCGCAAGGCGTTGCCGACCGCCCAGAGCCAGCCCCGGCCCACGGCCACCGTGGCATCAGGACCAGCCCAGCAACCAGCCCAGGAACCAGCGCAGCAGCCGACCCAGCAACCAGCGCAGCAACCGATCGGGGCCGAGGCGCGCCCCCCGGCACAGCGGGTCTCGGTGCTGGCCAAACCGCCGGTTCGCAAGCTGGCGAAAGACCTGGGTGTCGACATCACCACGGTGACGCCCACCGGACCCGCCGGCACCGTGACGCGCGAGGACATTCAGGCGGCGCGGCAGGCCCAGGCGACAGTCACCGGCAGCGCTCCTGCCAGCGCTCCCACCAGTGCTCCGGCCGGTACTCCTGCCAGCGCCGGCGGACTCGGCTGGAACGGGTTGCCCCGTGAGGAGCGCATCCCGATCCGTTCGGTGCGCAAGTCCACCGCGAGGGCGGTGACGCAGTCCGCGTTCACCGCGCCGCACGTCTCGGAGTTCATCACCGTCGACGTCACGCGCACCATGAAGCTGGTCGAGCGGCTCAAGAAGTCGCGCGAGTTCGC
>JAJYTA010000017.1 GCA_021793295.1 Actinomycetes bacterium | reverse complement strand
GCCCTCCGTTTCGGTCTTACCAGGAATGATCGGAATCAGACGCCGGCGGCTTTCGAGGATCTGCCGGGTCTTGCGGCCACAGGCGAACAGCATGTCGACGGCCGCCAGGTGCGCAACGAAGCCGGTGCGGCTGCCCTGCTGGTACTCGGGATGCTCGAACGACTGAGAACTCAGCGCGATACCCGCGGCCGCGAAGCTCGGCCAGTCGACATCATGTTGGGTCGTGCCGTACGTACTGGTCAGATGCACGTCACCACCGACGCCGGCGACCAGCTGGATCAACCGTTCTGTCTTGCCACCGGCATGCGGAAGTGAACTGGCCCGCACGATGCGCACCGGTGAGTCGAGGTAGGTGCAGATCGCCTCGATCAGGTCGAGGTTGAGGTCGACCAGCTGCTCTTGGTCGCGGCCATAGACTTCTTCGAGGATCGGGTAGACCTCGTCGAAGTACGGCCACGAGCCGTACGAGATCTGCAGCCGCCGCAAGTGCTGGTAGCGGAATGGCTGCCTGTTCTCGATCTTGATGTCCTTGATCAGCTGCTGGGTGCCGCGCAGGTGCATCAACGGCACGGACACCCATGCCGTGCCCTCGTCGATCCGAACCTTCTGCCGGGAGTGGTATTCGGATTTGGTGTAGGCGACGCTGTCATAGGCGATGTACACGTCGCTGGCCAGAATCTTGTCCAGCAGCTTGACCCAGGGCATGAAGTTCGGCTGGTGAATCGACACGATCGTTTCAGCCATGGGCGCACTCCGTCCGGGGCGAACTAGAACAACGCACGGTGCACCACGAACCCTTCGGCGGCTTCCACGCTCACCTCTCGCCCACGCAATTGGGTCGCCATCTGCAGGCTTTCCGGGCTGCCGTGATAAAGCGGCGGGCGAACTTGAGACGAGTGCATGCGCATCGCCTGGATCTTCGTGCCGAGGAACTCCGAGACGTCGATGTAGAGGTTCGGGTTGAACCGCTCGTGGTCGAAGTTCCAGAACAGCGACGTATTGTCGTAGGAAAGCACGAACGGAACCAGATGACGTTGCTCGGGCACGCCGGGTCGGGTGGCCGTGATACAGGCGTGGAACAGCGCCTCGTGATCCTGGTTGTAGCTCACTGCGGGAATCATGACGATCGTCGGGCGAACCTTGTCGATGGCCAGCCGGCCTTCGCTCTCCAGCAGGCGCACCAGTTCCTTACGCGGCACGGTGTCCAGCGCCAGATGCGTTTGAGAGTCGGTGAACAACACGTCCCAGTCGTCGACTTTCAACAGCCGCATCACCGCCTCGAACTCGCTCAGCCTCTTCTCGAGCGAGACCAGTTTGGTTTGCGCGCCGGTGCCGTCCTCACCGAAATGCACCAGGTCGCTGGCGGTGGCGAGGACCACGTAGACCTCGCCACCGAGCGATTTGATGCGGGCGATGCTGCCGGCGCAGCCATAGGTCTCGTCGTCGGCGTGCGGTGTGATGACCAGGACACGCTGCTGGGCGAGGAAATCGTCACCCCACATACTCCGCCTCCACGCGGTCGGTCGCCGGCACTGCTTCGATGCTCACGGGCTCCAAGGCGAGCATGTGCTCGCGCTGTTCGGCGACGACGTTCATGATGATGTCGTCCAAGGTCAGTTGCGGATCGAACCCGATCACCTCGCGCGCACGGGTGACGTCGGGGACCCGTCGCTCGGTGTCTTCGAACCCAGGCCCGTACGCCTCGTCGTACGGGATGTCCTGAATCGTGCTCAGCGAGTCGGTCAGCGTGATGACCCGTTCGGCCAGGTACCGGATCGACACTTCTTGCGGCCGCCCGATGTTGAAGACCTGCCCGTAGGCTGCGGGGCTGTCGATCAGAGCGGCGAGCGCGGCCACGACGTCGAGAACGTGGCAGAAACTGCGTGTCTGCTGCCCGCCGCCGAATACCGTCAGCGGCTCACCGCGAAGTGCCTGGCCGACGAAGCGCGGGATCACCATGCCGTAGCGCCCGGTCTGGCGTGGGCCGGCCACGTTGAACAGCCGAGCCACGACCGTCGGCGAATTCAGGTCGGTGTGGTACAGGTACGCCATGGTCTCGTCGAGCGCTTTGGCCTGCGCATAGGACCATCGCCGCACGGCCGGTGAGCCGAGGATTCGGTCGGTGGTCTCGCTCAACGGGCACGCGGCGTTCTTGCCGTACACCTCACTGGTGGAGGCGATGAGCGACCGTGCGCCGTGGCGACGGGCGCTTTCGAGGATGATCTCGGTTCCGCGCACATTGGTCCGCAGACTCTCGAACGATTCTGCGATCACCAGTTGCACGCCGACGGCAGCGGCCAAGTGGAAGACCTGGTCGACCTGGCTGACGAGCTCGTCGACCAGCGGTTCGTCCAAGATCGAACCGTGGGCGAACTGGAACTCCGGATGATCGATGCGCTCCACGGTCGCCGGGTTGCCCGTCGACAGGTTGTCGATTGCGATGACGTGATGGCCCTGTGCGAGCAGGTGCTCCACAAGATGGCCACCGATGAAGCCGGCGCCGCCGGTGACCAAGGACGTCGTCCGTGCCGTCCCGTTCTTGCCGTTGGGCGCCGCTGTGAAACTGGCGCGCAACGACGTCGAGCGACGGCGAGTGCCGGCAGCATGATGCTGAGTCATATCCATAGCCCCCCGGTCTGGATGTCGTTGACTCTGTGAAGAGACAGCTCACTTTAACGGCGGGTCAGATGCGCGACTAGGGTCAATCGGCAGATTTTTCAGGTCTTACCGCACATGGTGACAGTTCGGGCCAAAAGGTATGAGGGGTTCGGTGACGCGGCCCTCGACCTGGAGGCGTGACTCGCCTTGGGAACAGGCGCAGAATGCAAGCCTTCAACGGCCCCCACATGTGGGGGTGGTGGGCCGGCCCAGGGTGATGTTCTAATGTTCCTTAGAATTCTGTGCAGCCTCGTCCAGCCAGGGAGAAGCATGAGCGATCTGCACCAGTCCACCGGCGCCGAGCCGGTCTGGATCTGCGTCACGTGCGGCGGGCACGTGCCAGCAGCGCCGCAACCACCGGCCGAGTGCCGCGTGTGCACCGATGAACGGCAGTGGGTACCTCCGTCCGGGCAGAAATGGACGACGATGGCCAAGGCGATCGCCGACGGCATGCATGCGCAGATCGCCGAGCTCGAACCAGGCCTCCTCGGGATCGGCATGGAGCCGTCGATCGGCGTCGGACACCGGGGTGTGCTCGTCACTACTCCAGCCGGCAACGTCTTGTGGGATCCGCCGCCGGTTCTGGACCAGTCGGCCGTCGACGCGGTGCGCGCCGTGGGCGGATTGCAGGCGGTGACGTCGAGTCATCCGCACATGTACGGCGCGATCGTCGACTGGGCCATCGAGTTCGACGCCGAGATCGTGCTGCCCGAGGCTGACCTGGCGTGGCTGTTCCGCACCGAACGCGCTGTGCGGTCGTGGTCGGGCACTCTCGAGATCGTTCCCGGCGTCACGCTCATCCAGTGCGGCGGGCACTTCCCGGGCAGCGCTGCGCTGCACGTGAGCGCCGCAGCCGACGGACGTGGCGCGCTGTTGACCGGGGACACGATCATGGTGACACCGGGCTGCGACAGGGTGACCTTCATGTGGAGCGCGCCGAATCGTCTTCCGCTGCCTGAGCGTGCGGTGCGTGCCGCGGTGGCGGCCACGGCGCCGTTCGAGTTCGACCGCATCTACGGCGGGTGGTGGACGACGGTCTTGCATGGTGATGCCAAAGCGATCCTCGAACGCAGCGCGCAGCGCTACATCGCGTTCCTGCGTGACGAGGTGGTGCTCGACCCGCCGCCCGCGCCGGCCTGAGCCACGGGGAGGACGTCGATGGCAGAGTTCGTCGAAGAACCGATCTATGCCCAGCTCGCGCGGATCGGCAAAGCGCTGGCCAACCCGGTCCGGCTGCGCCTGCTCGACTTGCTCGATCACCGTGAGTTCACCGTCGAGCAACTGGCCACCGCGGCGGGCGTCGGATTGAAAAACACTTCCGCGCAGCTACAGCATTTGCGCGCGGCCAACCTCGTCACCAGTCGCAAAGACGGCACCCGGGTGTCGTACCGGCTGGCCGACCCGCAGGTGTCGACGTTCCTCGGTCTCTACCAGGACTTCGCCGGCGAACGACTGGCCGATCTGCGCCAGGTTGTGTCCGATCACCTCGGTGATCCGGAGACGCTGCAACCCGTCACCGCCGAGGAGTTGGGCCAGCGCCTCGACGACCCGCACGTCGTCGTCCTCGACGTGCGTTCGGCGGCCGAGTTCGACCAGGGGCACGTACCCGGCGCGGTGTCGATGCCGATGGGGGAGTTGCGCGACCGCCTGGACGAGTTGCCGCGCGCGGCGACGATCGTGGCGTACTGCCAAGGGCCCTATTGTGTCGTGTCGCCGAACGCCGTTCGGCTGCTGCGCGAGCACGGCTACCGCGCGCACCCTCTCGACTCCGGGTTCACCGGCTGGGCCCGAGCCGGCGGGCAGCGCCTAGCCAGCTGATCGCGCAGTTACACATGCATCGATCGCGCGAGGCAGGTTCGGAAAACTCTGCTCATTCGTGAGCGATCGACGACGAAATCGATACAGTCCGAACGTTTTCCTCCGTTTACCTCTTGACCTTGCGCCGGAAACGCCCTAGTTTCGGCCCAAACCGAAAAGCGCGTCGCCTCACCCCGGGAGGTCCCATGCAGAGTCCAGTGGCAAGGCGACGAATCGGGCGGATCGTGCCCGTGCTGCTGGGGCTGGTCGCGATCTTGGCGACCATGATCGCGACGACTCCGGCGCAGGCGGCCGATGACGTCGTGCTGGCGGACTTCGAGTCCGCAGACGCCCTGGACGGGGCGACGTTGCCAGCCCCTGACCTCGACCGGGTGAGCCTGACCGAGGCCTTCGCCAGTACGGGTGAGTCGTCGATGCGGTTGGACACCGGCCCGTATGACTCCAAGGCCGGCTCGGTGTTTCCGCGCGTGTGGTTGAACATCGGATCGACACTGCCGGACGTGGACTGGACTCAGCGAACGTATCTCCACCTCGGACTGGCCAACAGCTCGATCGAGCGGGCTCAGATGTACGTGGTGGTGTGGGACGAAGACGGCCGATACCTTTTGCGATCGGTGTGGGCTGATCCGTTCGAGTACCACGTGTTCCAGATCGAGACCGCCGACATCGCAGCTGCCGGGGTCGACATGACCCGTCTGGACCGGATTCAGATCAGCACCGAGCGCTCGCCCAATCCGAAGCAGATACATGTGGACGACATTCGCCTCACTGATCGGCCCACCGATGTCGCCGCAGAACGGGCCCGCGTCGCGCCGGCGCTCATCGAGTTGATGGCCCTGCCGGACGGACTCGCGAGCGCGTCAGCGTCTGTGGACGAAGCCCGGCGCGGGATCAGGCCGACTCCGTTCGAGCCCGATCAGGCACTGGCCGAACAGGCCGACGAGCTGCAGGCGCAGCTGGACACCTACGCCGGCCAGATCGGCTCGCTGGGTGACGATGTCGAGCAAGCTCGAGACATCTGGTTCGGGCTGAGCGACATCGACTGGGCGACCAAGCGGTTGTCCACGTTGGTCGATGCCCGGGCAGCGCGGCCGTCCGCGCCGGTCGGCCTGGGGTTCGCCGACTCCATGACGCGCGTCTACCCTCGCGAGCTGCCCTGCGACTGCAGCTTCGGGCCCGCGGAGTTGGGCGTGGCGCGCGGGGAGCACGAGAGCATCCAGCTCGTTGCGGTCCCCTACGGTGCGGAACTGGCCGACACACAAGTGACGGCCACCGTGGCCCGGGGCCAGTCGGCCGGGGTTCGGGTGGACGCTCATCCGGTCGTGTCGCTGGACATGACCCCGCCGGTGGATCAGCGGCCCGCGACGCCGACGCGATTTCGTCCGAGCATCTACGAAGGATGGACGCCGGACCCGATCCAGACCACCGACGACAGCGTGGACGTGGCGGCCGGTGACCTGCAGGCGTTCTGGATCGCTGTCGAGACGACGCCGGAGACCAAACCGGGTGTGTATCCGGTCAAGCTCGAGCTCACGGCCGACGGGCTGCCACGCGCGCAGCAGATCATGCTGCAGGTGCGGGTGTGGGATGTTCAGATCGCCCAGGAACCCGGATTGCGGACGGCCATCGGGCATCACCCCGAGGCCTACGCCGAACCGTACGGCGTGACCGATCCCGATGCCGTCAAGGCGCTGACCGACGAGAAGTACGAATTCCTGGGGGAGTACTGGCTCCAAGGCGACAACATCTACCGCAGCATCTACGAAGACGAGCCGCCATCGGTCGAGAGCCTGCGCAAGATCGACGAGGAGTACGGGGGTCTGCGCCAGTTCAACATCTGGTATTTCGACCCCAGGTTGTTCGATCTCGACGCGCCGGAGACATGGGCCGAACAGGCCGACGAACTGTTCGACCTGATCGAGCCCTACGTCGAGCAGTACCGTGCGGCTGGGTTCATCGACGAGGCATACCTGTACTGCTGCGACGAGACGCGTGCCGAGCACACCGAGCTGATCGAGTTCGTGTTGACCAGGTTCGAGGACCGCTTCCCCGACGTCACCATCCTCACGACCGCCATCGACGACCAGATGGGCCGTCAGAGCGGCTTGGACGAACTGATCGACTGGTGGGTGCGCGACGTCCCCTGGTACGACCCGCAGATCATCGCCGAACGCCACGCCGCGGGACAGGAGGCCTGGTGGTACCTGCACCAAGCCAACGCCAACCCGACGCCGAACGTGTTCGTCAATTACGACCCGGGCCAGCTGCGAAACCTGCTCGGGCCGATGTCGCACCAGGCCGACATCGACGGGTTCCTCTACTACCGAGTTGATCGCTGGTACGGCAAGGGCGTCATCGACGACGGGCCCCTGAGCTCGTGGGAACCGCGCACGTGGGGCAACTGGTCCGGCGACGGGTCGTTGTTCTACCCCGGACCGGACGGCCCGATCCCGTCGATCCGGCTGGAGAACATCCGCGACGGACTCGAGGACTACAACCTGCTCGACTCGCTACGCGCGGCGATCGCCGACGCGCCGGCCGATGCCGACCCTGACCTCATCGCCCGGGCGGAGCACCTCCTCGGCGCCACCGACGTGGTCACCGACAACTTCGAGTACGTCTCCGAGCCAACGGCCTACCGCGCCTGGAGGGAAGACGTCGCCGACATGGTGGAGCAACTGAGCTGAGGCCGGCTGGACACCGAAATCAGGCGAGCGCTTCCACCCACTCCGCGAGGAGCAGCCGAGGCGCCGTGTACGCGACGATGACGCAGACCCGGAGGTGCCGGACCATGACCGAAATCAGCCGCATCGATGAGAACGCCGGTTCAACCCACCGCTTCACCGGAGCCACGCGCCGTGAGTTCCTCCGCCGAACCGGCTGGACGTCACTCGCCGTGGGGGCCGTGGTGGCCGGGCTGGGTGCGCCGGCCCATGCCGCAGGCGGCGTCGATTACCTCGCTCGTCGCACCTTCGACGACTGGGACCACGAGTTCCACACCGCAGGCGGATCGGGTCAGCCGGGCGAACCCAACGACGATGCGACCGCGACTGGATCCGGAGCGTTGTCCTGGGGCCAGTCGTACGTACTGTCCGGACTGATCAGAATGTACGAGGCCTACCGCGACCCGTACTACCTGGACCGGTTCGTCGAGAACGCCGATCTGGTGCTGTCGGTGCGCGACAGTGAGCGTGGCGTGACCAACTATCTGGGCGAGTCGTTGCCCGCCTGGCGCGCCAACCATCCCTATACGGTGGGCGCCGTCGAGCTGACCGATGCCCAGGGCCGAGCGACGCTCGAGGTCCGGATGGGCCGGGTCTACTGCGACTCCGGCACGGTGACGGTGCGTCCGGCAGGTTCGCCGGGCACGTTCAACCTGCACGTCGTGCACGAGCAGAGCGGGAGCCAGCAGACCTTCAGCGACCTGTCCATGGATCCGGCGAGCCCCAACTACGTGGTGCGCCGGCTCTACGACGCCTATCCGGGTGCGGTTCTGGTCACCGCGCGTGATCTGCGCACGTCGCCCGACGAGGCCGGTGACCCGCTCGAGGGCCAGTACGCGATGTCGTCGTTGCCGGGGATCTTCGCCGTTCACACCGGGATGATCACCTACCCCATGGCGTCGTTCGTCCGGATCGTACGAGCATCCCCGACGCTACGAGCGAATCCTCGCTACCGCGCCAAGGCGGAGGAGTACCTCACCGCCGTACGCGCCGCCGTGGCGGTGCATGATCGCGAGTGGCGGGAGAACGATCTCGGCGAGGGCTATTACGTCTGGCTGAAGGGCTCGCCGCAGCAGTGGGACGGCTGCGAGCAGCCGATCAACCAGACCCTCGGTCTCGGGCAGACCATCGCTGAGCTCGCGATCGCGACGGGAGACCAGACGTATCGGCACCGGGCCGAAGCGATGGCGAGGATGTTCAGTGGTCAACTGACGGCGGATGCGGGCGGCGCCTACCTCTGGCATTACTGGCCCACCTTCGGCCATCTCTATCGAGGCTACGAGAAGACCGGATCACCGGAGACCGACGTGTCCGCGTACAACCCGAACATGCTCAGCCGCGCTACCCAGTACGAAGACATCTCTCATGCCGCCATCAGCGTCGACTTCGCCGTCCTGGCCTTCCGGGGGCACCTGGGATTCACCGGGCAGCACATGGCTCGACTCGCGCGTACGTTCACCCAGAACGTCGCGACGACGAGCGAGGGCGCGGCGACGGCCTGGACCCGGGTCGACGGCACCGGCGGCCCGAGCGCCAACTACGCCCATCAGGCGCCGCGCTGGGCCCCGATCGCGTGGTGGGACAGCGAGGTGCACCGGCACGCGCTAGCGATCTACGACCACTACCTGCCCACGCCGGAGAAGATCGGCACCGAACGCAACGGCTTCGGGTGGTTGCTCGGCAACATCGCCCACCTGCAGCATTACGCCCAGCGCCGCGATTGACCGGAGCACCACGGCAGCACGACGCCCCCGCAGCAGATCTGCGCTGCGGGGGCGTCGTACGTCCGGACGGCTCCAGGTCAGTCGATCGAGTACGTCTGCACCGGCGTGGAGTTCCACGCGTCGTCGATCGCTCGGTATTCCAGGTGCTGGCCGCGGCGCACGACGATGGGGCGCGAGTACTCCGTCCACTCGCCGCCATCGACGCGCACGTGCACCGTGGGGTTGTCGCTCGTGTCGTCCTCAGCCCCGAGGAACACCACGGCGGTGTGCCTCGGTTCGGCCGGGCGGACCGTGGCCGACACCTCAGGCGCGGTGACGTCGTCGGGCATCGTGTAGCGCATCAGGTGCGTGCCCGCCCCGACGTAATACAGATCGCCGTAGCGGTCCCTGGCCAGCTCATGGAGACTGTCGGCCGCCTCGTCGCTGTCGCCGCCGGCCAACACGGTGACCTCTTCGGTGATCTGGTCGATCACGAACAGCCGGTTGGCGCTCGACCCGAACAGCCGGCCGTGATCGACCAGGAGCCGGTGGTCGTCGCCGTACCGGTCGGCATCAGCGTCGGGATCGGTCTCGGGCGCGATGTGGATCGTGCGGATCGTCTCGCGCGTCTCCAGGTCGAACTCGAACACCGTGGCGTTGCCTGCGATGCCCCACAGGTCACCGTCGGCGTCGAGCGTCAAGCCGGATACCGTCGGCTCGCCCGGGACCGGGGAGAGGTCCCACAGGGTCTCGGCGGTCTCGGGGTCCCAGGCGAACAGCCGGGCCTCCTCCGTCACCGGATCGATGCCGTAGCCGCCCTGGATCGACGTTCCACCGAGCAGGATCCCGTCGTGCTCCACCAGCGACACCGGCGTCTGGTTCTCGATGACGTGGCGGTACACCTCGTGGGTGCCTTCATCGGGTTGCCACAACGTGATGGCGCCGCCGTGCCGTCCGCCGGTCGGCACGGACGCGACGGCTACGGTGCCGGGAATGGTGTCGCTGATGTCGACGAAGGCCTGCGGCCGGCTCTGCTCGTCACCGATCGGCAGCATGTCGTCGGGGTTGGTGCCGTTTTCCCAGGGCTTGGTGGTGTCGTAGTGATACAGCGCGCCCTGCGGGTACCGCCCGAAGACGAGCTGGTCGCCGTAGGTGCCGAAGCCCTCCACTTGGCTGGTGCCTGGCAGCAGGTCGAAGCCTTCCTCGTCCGGGTTGTACCGGCCCATGCCGGGCGGACTGAGGTACGCGCCGGTGTAGACGTTGCCGTCAGGCCCGGTGCCGAGGCTGATGATCTGGGCGCCGGCGCCGAACAGGTCCGGAACCTGGTACGAGCCCTTCTTCGTGGCCAGGTTGTACCCGTACGTGCGGCCTTCGTTCCAGTACGTCAGGGCCAGCCACGGTCCGGTGCCGTCCCGGTCGATCCACGCCCACGCCTCCGGTGTGGCGTTCGGCGCCCAGCCGGTGCCGGTCAGCTCGCCGGTCTCCAGGTCGTACCGGGTGATCTCGCCGTCCAGGCGCAGGTAGACGCCGGTGGGGTCGTCCGGGCCGACGGGGGAGACCCGTGCACTGGCTCCGGGGAAACTGTCGATCCACTGCCCGGTGCCGAGGTCGAGCACGTGCATTCCGTCGGAGCTGACGAACAGTAGGTTCTGGCGCAGGTCGATAGCCGTGACGTTGGTGGCCGCATGGCCGTCGGGCATCGCGATCTCGCTGAACTCACCGGTGGCGCGGTCGAACTCCAGGAGCTTGGCGTTGGACTGCGTCCCGACGTAGACGGTGTCGCCGGCCGGTGCGATGGCTTCGATGTACTGCTCCCCGGCCGCCGCTTGGCCGTGGTCGGTGATGTCGCCGGTCTCGGGGTCCAACGAGTACAGCCGACCGCCGGGGTAGGTGCCGAACCAGACGGTGTCGTCCTGGCCGACAGCTACCGACCACACCCGCTGACCTTCCGGGGCAGGGCCGAGGTACTCCACCTCGGCCGCGCCCGGCACGTAGCGGTAGAGGTGGCTGATGTCGGAGGTGGCGAAGTAGATCGTGCCGTCGACGGGGGACTGCCCGAGGGTGCGTTGGCTGCTGTTGCCGTACGGGACTCTGGTCTGCAGCACGTTCTCGTTGGTGCGCAGGTCCACGACGGTGAACTCCGCGGTCGTGGTCGGATTGCCCGACACGACGTAGTAGCCGAGCGGTTCGCCGTCGGGGCCTTCCCCAATGGCGGAGCTGAGCACCTGGGTCTTGTGGACCGGTTCACCGAGATCCGTGATCGGGCCGTCGGTGCTTGGTCCGTCGGCTTCGACGGCGGCCTCGGCGCTGATGTGACCGGCGCGACCCGTGGCACTCGGGTGGCCGGAAGCCGCGCCAACCGTGCCGGCGGCAACGGCGACAGCTGACGCGACGGAGAACAGGACTCGTGCCATGGTCGGCATGCAGGATCCCTTCACTCGATTTAGGCCCTGACCGAAATGATGGCATGAGTGTTCACGGCAGGGCACGCCGCCGTCAAGACTCGACCACGTACGATTCGGCCTCGGGCGCCATGTGGTCGGGGACGGCACGTGCACCAGCGCCTCGGATTGACAGACACTCGCGCCAACGCCCGGAGATCGACCAATGCGGAAGCTGACCTACTTCATCGCCTCGACCCTGGACGGCTTCATCGCCGGTCCGGACGCGTCCGACCCGACCGGCGTCGGTGGCTTCTGGCCCATCGCCGACGACTATGTCAGCCACCTCATCGAGACCTTCCCCGAGACGTTGCCGGGCCTGGCCAGGGACGCGCTGGGTGTCACCGCCGAAGGGACACGGTTCGACACCGCCCTGGAGGGGCGGCGTTCGTACCAGGTCGGCCTCGACGCCGGCGTGACGAATGCGTACCCGCACCTGCGCCACATCGTGATCTCTGGCTCCATGACCGAGAGCCCCGATCCGGGCGTCGAGTTGGCCGATGATCCGGTCGCGACGGTGCAAGAGTTGAAGCAGCGGCCCGGTCGGGGCATCTGGCTGGTCGGCGGCGGTGAGCTGGCCGGCACCCTCAGCGCCGAAATCGACGAGCTGATTCTCAAGATCAGCCCACTGACGATCAACACCGGTGTCCCGCTGTTCGGTCGCAATGCCGCATTCGACCCCCGCGTCTGGACGTTGATCGAGCACACCGTCCTCGACAGCGGGACGTTGTTCCTCACCTACACCCGACGCGGTGAGTGAGCGGTTCACCGCCGGGCACACATGGGGGGACCCCGTCACCGTTGCCGGTAGCGGGGCCGCTGTTTCCTGCGGGTCGTCGGTCTACCTGAAGAGCACGACGACCTGGTGCAGGGACAGGAACCCGGTGATGACGACTCCGATCGCGATGGTCAGGATCTTGGCCGCGTTGCGCGCGATTCTGACGGCGATGGCGGTGCGCCTCTCTACGACCTCCATTCTCACTGCGACCGGGTCGCAGTACAGGCGGATGGTGGGTCGTTGCCGACCGCGGTAGCTGGGCATCGGTTCCTCCCGATGGGCTCGGGGTCCCCGAATGCCGCGGCTAACGGTCACCCGGGAACCGATGGTGCTGGTTGACCCGGGTGGGCTCCAGTGTTGTGTTAGACCACCAGCTTCATGCCCCCGTGACAGCTCGTCAAGGGCCGGTAGGCTTAAAGATGCCGGCGGAGGTGCGGCTAACACCGACGATTCCGGTGACGCCCCGGCGCGGGCTATAGCTGGGCTGCGCCGGGGCGGTCTGCTGCCTGCGACATGACGTCCCCGCCCGGTGCTCGAGCCTGTGGGTCATATGCTTTCGCGTGGTCGCCACCGACCGGGGGAGCAGGACCGGTCCCCGCGCATGGTTGTGACGCCTCGCATTGACTGGATGATGCGTGTCTGTAATCCCCCCATGAAGCGAGTGTGCCGCAGAAGATCGTCGCTGCCTAGATCAACTGGCTGTTCATGTGGATCTACGTGCCAGACGCGGTCCAGGTGGCGTCGAAGCGCTGGACGAGGGCCTTTCTGCCGCTGATGCGCCGTGGGAGGGCGTGATGCTTGAATCTGAGCCGGTGACATGGATGGCAACAGTTGACCGCCGTGTCACCCGTCCTGATCCGTTCCGAGCCGCCGACCGAGAGGTTGCTGACAGGCGAAACGCCTTTGGGCTGGTGAGAGTGTGGCTCCCGCACCTGGACTCGAACCAGGAACCCTCTGATTAACAGTCAGATGCTCTGCCAATTGAGCTATGCGGGACCGGCGCGGCCGAAGAGGCCAACCGACGCTGAAGACTACCAGGGACTGGCCCCGGGTTCCCAATCCGGGCGGGCATCCGGTCGGCGTCGCCGGACCGGGCGCCTCACGGCTCGAGGACGCGCTCGGCGTAGCGCTTCTTCATCAGGGCGACGACGTCGTCCGGGTCGGCGGCCCAGATGTCGGCGTTGAAGATCTCGACTTCGATCGCGCCGTCGTATCCGGCCGCTTCGACCAGCCGGCGGAAATGCCGGAAGTCGATGTGGCCGTCGCCCATCATGCCGCGCGAGAGCAGGGTGTCGGCGGGCAGCGGGGTGATCCAGTCACAGACCTGGAAGCTGGCGATCCGCTCGGCGGCGCGAGCGATCGCGGCCTCGACCGCCGGGTCCCACCAGACGTGGAAGGTGTCGACGACGACACCCACCACGTCGGGCGCGAACGGTTCGGCCATATCCAGCGACTGGTCCAGCGTCGAGAGCACACCGCGGTCGGCACAGTACATCGGATGCATCGGTTCCAACGCCAGCTGGACACCACGCTCTTCGGCGTAGGGCGCCAGCGCGGCGATGGCTTCGGCGACCCGGTCTCGCGCTCCGGCCAAGTCGCGCGAGCCCTCAGGCAACCCGCCGACCACCATGACCAAGCAATCCGCGGACAGCGCGGCCGCTTCGTCGATGGCCCGGCGGTTGTCGTCGATCGCTCGGTCGCGCTCAGGGCCGGGCTCGGCGGTCAGGAAGCCGCCGCGGCACAGCGACGACACCCGCAACCCGGCGTCGGTGACCATCCGCGCGGCCTGGGTCACGCCGACCTCGTGGACCGGCTCGCGCCACAGGCCGATCGACGTGAGCTCAGCGCGCACGCAGCCGTCGACCGCCTCCTGCACGGACCAGCGGTTCGTCGTCTTCTGGTTCAAGGACAGCCGCTGAGGCATGAGTCACCCGATTCCGTACAGGGCGAGCAGCGTGGACATCCGGTGGGCCGCGAGCGGTGGGTCGGGAAACAGCCCGGCGGCGTCAGCCAGCTCGAACGTCCGGACGAGGTGGGGCAGGCTCCGCGCGCTCTGCATCCCGCCGACCATGACGAAACCGGGCTGCAAACCAGACAGCCACGAGATGAACGCGATACCGGCCTTGTAATGAAACGTCGGCTCGCTGAAGACATGCCGCGCCAGCGGCACCGTCGGGGCCAGGACGTCGTCGTAGGTCTCGAGATCGCCCGCATCGAGCGCTTGCAACGCCGTCGACGCCGCCGGCGCGATGGCCGCGAAGATGCCGAGCAGGGCGTCGCTGGCGCGTGAACCGTCACCACGGATCAGCTCGGGATAGTTGAAATCGTCGCCGGTGTACAGGCGGACCCCGTCGGGAAGCTGGACGCGCAGCGTCCGTTCGTGATCGGCATCGAGCAGCGACACCTTGATGCCGTCGATCCGGTCGGCGTGGTCGCGAATCAACTCCACGACGTGCTTCGTCGCGGCTGTGACATCGTCGGATCCCCAGTAGCCCTGCAGCGCCGGGTCGAACATCGGCCCGAGCCAGTGCAGGATGACCGGCGCGTCGGCCTGGGGGAGGAGCCGATCGTAGACGTAGCGGTAGTCGTCCGGGCGCTCGGCCACCGCCGCGAGCTGGCGACTGGCCATGATGATGGCTTGCGCGCCGGTCTCTTGCACCATCGTGAGCTGGGTCTCGTATGCAGCGGCGACGTCGTCCAGTGAGTGTCCGGAACCGTCCAGGTGATCGGTGCCCACACCGGCCGCGATTCGCCCGCCGACCGAGCGTGCCTCGGCAGCACTTCGGCGGACCAGCTCCTGGGTGGCGGCCCAATCCAGGCCCATGCCGCGCTGGGCGGTGTCCATCGCCTCGGCCACACCGAGCCCGTACGACCACAGATGATGCCGGAAGCCCAGGGTGTGCTCCCAATCCACGACCGCTGGCGCGCCTGGCCGGTTGTCGCCCATCGGTTCGGCCACGACGTGCGCGGCCGCGAAGGCGACCCGGGAACGCAGCGGCTGCTCCGGGCGCGACCAGCTGCGAGCCGCGCTCATGGTGTGAACACGCAGCGAGGCGTCCGTTGTCGGCAGCTGCACCGTCGCACCACTCATAGCGACATCTCCGCGAGCTCGACCCGCCGGGCCTGCGCGGAAGACTCCAGGCCGGCAGTGGCCAGCCGGACGCCTCGCGCGCCGGCCAGGAAGTCGTACGGGTGCGGCGCGTCTTCGACGACGTGGCGGACGAACTGCTCCCATTGGGCCTTGAACGCGTTCTCCGGCGGGGTGTTGTCCGGGACCTCCTGCCACTGTTCCCGGTACGGCGTGGTGTCGGGGAGGTCCGGGTTCCACGTCGGACGTGGCGTCACCTCACGCGGCTGGATGCGGCAGCCGTGCAGGCCGGCGACGGCGCTACCGTGCGTGCCGTCGACCTGCAGCTCCAGCAATTCGTCGCGGTGGACACGGACCGTCCACGACGAGTTGAACTGCGCGATCGCCCCGCCGGCGAGCTCGAAGATCGCGTAGGCGGCGTCGTCGGCCGTGGCGTCGTAGGGCTCACCCTGCTCGTCCCACCGGCGCGGTATGTGGGTCACGGCCTTGGCGGTGACCGCCTCGACGCGGCCGAACAGGTTGTGCAGGACGTAGTCCCAGTGGCAGAACATGTCGACGACGATGCCGCCGCCGTCGCTCTTGCGATAGTTCCAACTGGGCCGCTGAGCGGCTTGCCAGTCGCCCTCGAAGACCCAGTAACCGAACTCGCCGCGTACGGAGAGGATCCGCCCGAAGAACCCGCCGTCGATCAGCCGCCGCAGCTTGACCAGCCCGGGTAGGAACAGCTTGTCGTGGACGACGCCGTTCTTGACGCCGGCGTCGCGAGCTCGGCGGGCGAGGTCGAGAGCGCCCTCGACGGTCTCGGAGACCGGTTTTTCGGTGTAGACGTGCTTGCCGGCGTCGATGGCGCGTACGACGGACTTCTCGCGCACCGACGTCAGCTGCGCGTCGAAGTAGATCTGGTTGTTCTGGTCGGTGAGGGCGGCGTCGAGGTCTGTCGTCCACGTGTCGAGGCCGTGCCGGTGGGCGATCTCGCGGAGCTTGTCCTCGTTTCGCCCGACCAGAACCGGCTCGAGCTGCACCCGCGTGCCGTCGCGCAGTTCGACGCCGCCCTGGTCGCGGATAGCGAGAAAGGAGCGGACGAGATGTTGCCGGTATCCCATCCGGCCGGTGACGCCGTTCATCACGACGCCGAGCGACAGTGCTGCCATGAACCCTCCGTTGGTGTGCCACGCGCTCGGAAAGCGCTTGCCCACACGGTAGAGGCAGGCGCTGTCCGGGCGCAAGCTGTCAGCGGCGTGGCCGGTGTCACCCCCGGCCCGCGTCGCTGTGCGGGCTGATCAGGCGGACGAGGTGTCGCGGGTGCTCTGGCGGAGGACGACTTCGCCCTTGATCCGCCGCGTTCGGGGTTTGTCGCGCTCCGCGGCGCTTTGCACCAGGTCGAAGGCGGTGGCGCCGACCTTCTCGAGGGGAAGGCGCACCGTGGTCAGCGCTGGATACACGTCGCGCAATGTGCTGATGTCGTCGAATCCGGCCAGGCCCACGTCGCCGGGGACCTCGACGCCGGCCTCGCGGCAAGCCGCCATGGCGCCCATGGCCATGACGTCGTTGACGGCGAAGACGCAGTCGAACTCGCCGACGCGGGGGAGCAGTTCCTGCATCGCCTGGTAACCGCCGTCGCGAGTGAAGGCTCCGTGCACGATGGCGTCGCGGGGCAGGTCGAGGTCGTTCTTGCGCAGCCCGTCGCGGAACCCGAGTACGCGGTCGCGAGCGGTGAGTAGCTCGTCCGGTCCGGCGAGGACGGCGAATCTGCGGTAGCCCAGCCCGACCAGGGCGGCGGCCAGCGCACGCGCCCCGCGCCGGTTCTCGATGACCACGGTGTCGACCGGCAGCTTGTTCTGCGTGATCGCGACCACCGTGCCGCCGGAGTCTTCGAAGGCCTCGAGCTCACGCTTCAAGGCGGTAGCCCGCGGCTCGTCGTCGACGCGGCTACCGGCCAGGATGACCGCCCGGCTGCGCTGTCCACGCAGCGCCACCACGTAGTCGATCTCGCGCTCGGGCCGGCGTAATGTGCTGGCCAGCGTGACCAGGACATGGTGACCCTCGGCGGCCTCCATGACGCCTGCGGCGATGGAGGAGAAGTATGGGTCGGCGATGTCGTGCACGACCAGTCCGATGACGTTCGTCCGGCCGCGTGCCATCGCCTGTGCCTGGGCGTTGGGGGCATAGTTCAGGCTGGTCGCGGCGTCGACGACGCGCTGACGCAGGGCGTCGCCGACCTTACGGTTGCTGCCGTTGAGTGCGCGCGAGGCCGTGGCCAGCGAGACGCCTGCCCGGGCAGCGACGTCCATGAGAGTGACCGAACCGCGGTGATGCTCCGTCATCGCGTCCCCGTCCTGACACGTGTCCTGGGTAGTGAATATGTGTTCACGATAGCCCGAGCCCGGCAGCGGTGGTGCATATGCTGTCGACGCGTTGTTAATATGTCAGGACATATGTCCTGTGGGAGGAATGCACATGCGGGTGGGGCTGGTCGGCGTAGGTCGGATCGGAGCCGCACATGCTCAGGTCGTACGACGCCACCCGCAGGTCACGACGTTGCGCATCGCCGATGCGGTGCCCGCCCGGGCTCGCGCGGTTGCCCAGGCGCTGGACGCCGAGGCGCTCGAGCATTCCGACGATGTTTTCCGCGACGTCGACGCCGTGATCATCGCCGCCGACACCTCGGCCCATGCCGAGTTGCTGATCACCGCGGCTCGCGCGGGACTGCCCGTGTTCTGCGAGAAGCCGGTCGCGGTCGACGTCGCGGGCACCCTGCGAGTGCTCGACGAAGTGAGCTCCGCCGGCGTGCCGAACCAGATCGGCTTCCAGCGTCGCTTCGACGCCGGCTACGTGGCCGCGCGTGAAGCCGTCCGGTCCGGAGCGCTGGGCGAGGTGCGCCGCGCCCACGTCATCACCGCCGATGCCGCACCGCCGCCACCGGAGTACGTCCCGACTTCGGGCGGCATCTTCCGTGATTGCCACGTGCATGATTTCGACATGCTGCGATGGGTGACGGGACACGAGGTGGTGGAGGTCTACGCCACCGGCGCGAACCGAGGTGCCGAGGTGTTCGGGGCCAACGACGACGTTGACGAGTCCGCGGCGGTGCTGACGCTCGACGACGACACCTTGGCCACCCTGTCCGGCTCGCGGTACAACGGCGCCGGCTATGACGTGCGGATGGAAATCGCCGGGACGGCGGCCACGTACGTCGTCGGGCTCGACGAGCACGCCCCGCTCGTGTCGGCCGAGCCCGCGGTGAAGTTTCCCGCGGGCCCGGCGTTCCGGGAGTTCTGGCCGCGATTCGAGGCGGCCTACGAGGCCGAGATCAACCACTTCATCCAGGTGGCCCGGGGCGCTGCCGCCAGCGCGTGCACGGTCGCCGACGCCCTGGAGAGCTTCTACGTCGCCGAGGCCGCGACCCGGTCCAGGCGGGAACGCCGCCCGGTCACCATCGACGAGGTACGAGCAACGAGCGGGGACGGTACCGACCACCCCGATTCTTCGAAAGGTGCGACATGGACGTCTTGACGATGGGCCGGGTGGGTGTCGACATCTACCCGAACCAGAGTGGCGTCGGGCTGGAAGATGTCACGAGCTTCACCAAGTATCTCGGCGGCTCGGCGACCAACGTCGCAGTCGCCGCAGCCCGGCACGGGCGTCGTTCGGCGGTCATCACGCGCACCGGCGACGACCCGCTCGGCCGCTTCGTCCATCAGGCGCTGCAGGGCTATGGGGTCGACGACCGTTTCGTCACGTCGGTGCCGTCGCTGGCGACGCCGGTGACGCTGTGCGAGATCTTTCCGCCCGACCACTTCCCGATCTATTTCTACGGCCGCACGCCCACGGCGCCGGACTTGCAGATCGGCCCCGGCGAGGTTGACCTGGATGCGGTGCGATCAGCGCAGATCTTCTGGATGACCGGCACCGGGCTGTGCCAGGAGCCGAGCCGTTCGGCCACGCTCGGGGCGCTGGAAGCGCGCGGGCGCCGTGGTCACACGGTGTTCGACCTGGACTACCGCCCGATGTTCTGGGAGTCGCGCGAGGCCGCTCGAGTCCACTACCGAGCCGCGCTGGGCCACGCCACGGTCGCCGTGGGCAACCTCGACGAATGCGAGACCGCCGTCGGCACCCGCGACCCTGAACAGGCCGCTGCGGCACTGCGCGAGCTCGGCGTCGCCACCGCCATCGTGAAGCGCGGTCCACACGGGGTCCTGGCCGTGGACGACACCGGCAGCTACGACATCCCGCCCATCACCGTCGAGGTCCTCAACGGGCTCGGCGCCGGCGATGCCTTCGGCGGAGCGCTGTGCCACATGCTGCTGTCCGGCGCGCCGTTGGAGGCCTGTGTGCGCTTCGCCAACGCTGCCGGAGCCATCGTCGCGACCAGGCTCGCCTGCTCCGATGCCATGCCGACCACCGCCGAGGTGTCCACGTTCCTGGAGGAGAGCGCCGGTGTCCGCTGAACGTGTCCGTTCGATCGTCGAGCAGCGGGTCAGCCGGCCGGAGGCGATCGCCGAGGCTGCGGCCCGGCGGGTCCGGCCGGACAGCTTGGTCGGCCCCTCCGGCAAGTTGCTGGTGATCGCCGCCGACCACCCGGCTCGCGGAGCGCTGGGCGCCGGCCGCGACCCGATGGCGATGGCCGACCGGGGCGAGCTGCTCGACCGCCTGCTCGTCGCCCTGGAACGGCCCGGCGTCAACGGCGTGCTGGCCACGGCAGACATCCTCGAGGACTTGCTGCTCCTCGGCGCCTTGGACGGCAAGGTCGTGGTCGGCTCGATGAACCGGGGCGGGCTGGCCGGCGCGGCGTTCGAGATCGACGACCGGTTCACCGGTTACGACGCCGCGGGCATCGAGGCGATGGGCTTCGACATGGGCAAGATGCTCCTGCGTATCGATTTCGAGGACCCGGCTACCGCGGGGGCCCTGCACGCATGCGCGCAGGCGGTGAACGAGCTGGCCGCACGCCGTCGTACCGCGATGGTCGAGCCGTTCATCGCGCGACGGGTCGACGGCCGCGTACGCAACGACCTGTCGACCGATGCGGTCGTCCGGTCGGTCGCCATCGCCTCCGGGCTGGCCACCACGTCGGCCTACACCTGGCTGAAATTGCCGGTGGTCGACGACGATCCCGACGGTATGGAGCGGGTGTTGGCCGCCTCCACGCTGCCGGCCGTACTGCTGGGCGGTGAGGTGCCCGACGATCCGGACGTGGCGTTCCGGCAGTGGGAGAAGGTCTTGCGACTGCCGACGGCCAAGGGCCTGATGGTCGGCCGGACCCTGCTCTACCCGCCGGACGGCGACGTGGCTGCCGCCGTCGACACCGCGGTGAGCCTGCTGTGAGCACCGACCGCACGTCCAGAAGGGGCGCGGAAGGAGAGGGACACACGTGAATGACACCTACTACCGGCCGGCCGGCAGCGCCGGCAGCGGCCCGTTCACCGTCGAGCTCACGCCGGCCAACGTCGACGGCTGGGCGTGGACGTCGCTGCGCGTGCTGGAGCTACCGGCCGGAGGCAGCCACGCCTTCGCGACCGGCGAGGAGGAGATGTTCGTCCTTCCTCTCGCCGGGTCGTGCACGGTGACCTGCGACGGCGAGCCGTTCACGATTCAGGGGCGGCGAGACGTCTTCAGCCGGGTCAGCGACACCGTGTACGTCCCGCGTGACGCCGACGTCGTCGTCACCTCCGAGAACGGCGGCCGGTTCGCCCTGCCCGCGGCGCGATGCACCCGACGGTTGCCGGCACGGTATCGCGCGGCCGAGGACATCGCGGTCGAGGTCCGCGGCCGCGGCAACGCGACCCGGCAGGTGAACAACTTCGGCTCCGCCGGCGAGTTCGAGGCCGACCGGCTCATCGCCGTGGAGGTCATCACGCCGTCGGGCAACTGGTCGTCCTACCCACCGCACAAGCACGACCAGGACGTACCGGGCGTGGAGTCGGACCTGGAAGAGATCTACTACTTCGAGGTCAGCGGTGGCCCTGGCGGGGACGGGTTCGCCTTTCACCGGGTGTACGGCACCCCGGAGCGCCCGATCGACGTCCTGGCCGAAGTACACACCGGCGACGTCGTCCTGATTCCGCACGGCTGGCACGGCCCGTCCGTCGCCGCACCCGGCTACCACCTGTACTACCTCAACGTCATGGCCGGACCGGGGCAGAACCGGGAGTGGCTGATCCGCGACGATCCGGCGCACGCGTGGGTCCGCGACGAGTGGGAGCATCAGCAGCCGGACCCGCGCCTGCCGCTGAGCAGCAGCACCGAGTCGTGATCATTGGCGCGAACTGGCTGGAATAGCGACCAGAAGGTGCCAACGATCACCGGGGAGAGTGGAGGAGCGCTATGCGGTTGACCGTCGGGCAAGCTGTGGTGCGGTTCTTGGCCGCCCAGTACACCGAACGCGACGGCGTCGAGCACCGGTTGTTCGAGGGGTGCTTCGGCATCTTCGGCCACGGCAACGTCGCCGGCCTCGGCCAGGCGCTGCTGGAAGCCGAGCGCGACGATCCGCACCGGCTGCCGTACCGCCCGGCCCGCAACGAACAGGCCATGGTGCACACCGCAGTGGGGTTCGCGCGGATGCGCAACCGGCTGTCCACCCTCGCGTGCACGTCGTCCATCGGGCCCGGTGCGACGAACATGGTCACCGGTGCCGCGCTCGCGACCATCAACCGGCTCCCGGTCCTGCTGCTGCCCGGTGACGTCTTCGCCACGAGGGTCGCCGACCCGGTGCTGCAGCAGTTGGAACACCCCAGCAGTCACGACGTGTCGGTGAACGACACCCTGCGGCCGGTGTCGCGGTTCTTCGACCGCGTCTGGCGCCCGGAGCAGTTGCCTGCCGCGCTGCTGGGTGCGGCGCGTGTGCTCACCGATCCAGCCGAGACCGGTGCGGCGACCATCGCGCTGCCGCAAGACGTTCAGGCCGAGGCCTACGACTGGCCCGACGAGCTGTTCGCCCGGCGGGTGTGGCACGTGCCGCGACCAGCTCCGGAACCGGCCGCGCTGGCCCGGGCCGCCGCCGTGATCCGAGGCGCCGAGCGCCCGCTCATCGTCGCCGGCGGCGGCGTGATCTACAGCGAGGCGAGCGCGGCCTTGCGTGAATTCGCCGAGGCCACCGGCATCCCGGTCGCGGAAACCCAGGCGGGCAAGGGCAGTCTGCCCTTCGATCATCCGCTCGCCCTCGGCGCCATGGGCAGCACGGGGACCACAGCGGCGAATCGCTTCGCCCACGAGGCCGATGTCGTCATCGGCGTCGGCACGCGCTACAGCGACTTCACGACCGCCTCGCGCACCGCGTTCCAGAACCCCGGCGTGCGGTTCGTCAACCTGAACGTCACCGCCGCCGACACCGCGAAGCTCGCCGCGACGACGTTGGTGGCCGACGCCCGGGCCGGCCTGATCGCCCTGCGTGACTCGCTGGCCGGATGGTCCACGCCGGCGTCGTATCGCGACCGGGCGCGTGAGTTGGCCGCCGAATGGGACGCCACCGTTCAAGCGGCCTACACCCTCGGCCGCGCGCCACTGCCGGCTCAGTCGGAGGTGATCGGCGCGGCCAACGACGTCGCCGAACCCCGCGACGTCGTCGTCTGCGCCGCCGGATCGATGCCGGGTGACCTGCACAAACTCTGGCGCACCCGGGATCCGAAGGGCTACCACGTCGAGTACGGCTACTCGTGCATGGGCTATGAGATCGCCGGTGGGCTCGGGGTGAAGCTGGCCGCGCCCGACCGTGACGTGTTCGTGCTGGTCGGCGACGGTTCCTACCTGATGATGTCGCAGGAACTGGTCACGGCTGTCCAGGAGTCGGTGAAACTGATCATCGTCCTGGTGCAGAACCACGGGTTCCAATCCATCGGCGCGTTGTCCGAATCGGTCGGCGCGCAGCGGTTCGGTACGAGCTACCGCCACCGCGACCCGTCCACGGGCCGGCTCGACGGCCCCGTCCTGCCCGTCGACCTGGCGGCCAACGCCGAGAGCCTGGGCGTGCGGGTGATCCGGGCCCACGACATCGAGAGTCTGCGCGCCGGACTGCGCGAAGCCAAGGCCGCTGACGAGACCGTGCTGGTGCACATCGAGACCGACCCGCTCGTGGCCGCGCCGGACAGCGAATCCTGGTGGGACGTCCCGGTCAGCGAAGTCGCCACGATCGACACCACCCGGCAGGCGCGCACGGAGTACGACAAGCACAAGCAGGATCAACGCCCACTGCTCGCGCCGCCACCCACGCAGCCGCCGTCCACTTCTGGAGGGTTTTCCACGTCATGACGGGCTCGGAAGGGTGGACAAGTCTCCAGAAGTCGAGGAAGGACCGAGGACGATGAGAACGATCGAGCACTGGATCGACGGCAAGCCCACGGCGGCGGAGTCCACCCGGACCGCGCCGGTGTGGAACCCCGCGACCGGCCAGCAGCAGGCCGAGGTCCTGCTCGCCGAGCCTGCCGACGTCGACACCGCCGTCCGTTCGGCGCAGCAGGCCGGTCTCGCATGGGCGCAGACATCACTGAGCACGCGCACCAAGGTGCTGTTCGCCTTCCGCGACCTGGTCAGCCGGCATGCGCGCGAGCTGGCTGAGACCATCGCCGACGAGCACGGCAAGGTCGTCTCCGACGCCCTCGGCGAGGTGCAGCGCGGGCTCGAGGTGGTCGAGTTCGCCTGCGGCATCCCACAGCTGCTCAAGGGCGAGTACTCCGACCAGGTGTCGACCGGGGTCGACGTGTTCAGCTTCCGGGAGCCGCTGGGCGTGGTCGCCGGCATCACGCCGTTCAACTTCCCGGTCATGGTGCCGATGTGGATGCATCCGGTGGCCATCGCCTGCGGTAACGCCTTCGTACTCAAGCCCAGTGAGCGCGACCCGTCGGCGTCGGTGATCGTTGCCCGGTTGTGGGCCGAAGCGGGCTTGCCCGACGGCGTGTTCAACGTCGTGCACGGCGACAAGACCGCGGTCGACGCGATTCTTGATCACGACGGCGTCGACGCGGTGTCGTTCGTGGGCTCGACACCGATCGCGCGCTACATCCACGAGCGCGCGACCATGGCCGGAAAGCGGGTCCAGGCGCTGGGTGGAGCGAAGAACCACGCCGTCGTGTTGCCTGATGCCGACGTCGACTACGTCTCGGACCATCTCGTCGCCGCGGCGATGGGCTCGGCGGGGGAGCGCTGCATGGCGATCTCGGCCGCAGTCACCGTCGGGGACGGCGCTGACGAGGTGGTCGAGGCGGTGGCCGCGAAGGCGGCCGAAGTGCGCGTGGGTCCCGGGCGGGACGACTCGAGCGAGATGGGCCCGGTCATCACGGCAGCCGCGCGGGATCGCATCACCGGGCTGATCGCGACCGGCGAGGCGCAAGGAGCCCGGTTGGCCGTGGACGGCCGCGGGTTGACCGTGCCGGGCCACGACGCCGGGTTCTGGGTCGGGCCGACGGTCCTCGACCAGGTCACCCCGGAGATGGACGTCTACCGTGAGGAGATCTTCGGCCCGGTGCTCTCGGTCGTGCGTGCCGACACCGTCGACGACGCCATCGCGCTGATCAACGCCAACCCGTACGGCAACGGCACCGCGATCTTCACCTCCAGCGGTTCGGCGGCGCGGCGCTTCCAGCGCGGTGTGCAGGTGGGCATGATCGGCATCAACGTGCCCATCCCGGTGCCGATGGCGTATTACTCGTTCGGCGGGTGGAAGGACTCGCTGTTCGGGCAATCGCACATCCACGGGCCCGAGGGCGTCGCCTTCTACACCCGCGCAAAGGTCGTCACGTCCCGCTGGCCGTCGGTGGATCATCCAGCAGGTGCCAGTTACCACTTCCCGACGACGTCATGATCCATCACAGTGGTATCCGTTCACCGGCGAGTGAGGAGATCCACCATGGCGAGACGACACGGCCGTGCACACCGCATGCTCGCGGGCCTGGCAGGCCTCGCGCTGCTGGCCGCATGCAGCAGCTCTGGCGGGCGTGAGGCCGAAGAAGACAGCGACGAGGGTGGTGGCGGGGGCGGTTCCGGTCCGGCGGAACACACCATCGCCTTCATCACCCACGAAGCACCCGGCGACACGTTCTGGACCATCGTGCGCAACGGTGCGGAGGAAGCCGCGGCGCGCCACAACGTCGAGCTCGCCTACTCCAACAGCCCCGAGGCCGCCGAGCAGGCGAACCTCGTGCAGAACGCCATCGACTCCGACGTCGACGGCATCGCCGTCACCATGTCCAAACCCGACGCCATGGGCCCGGCCGTCGAACGGGCCGTCGCGGCCGGTATCCCGGTGGTGGCGCTGAACGCCGGACAAGACGCCTGGCAGGATGCCGGCGCGATCATGTTCTTCGGCCAGGACGAGACCGTGGCCGGGCAAGCGGCGGGCGAACGCTTGAGTGAAGCAGGCGTGTCGCAGGTGCTGTGTGTCATCCACGAGCAGGGCAGCGTGTCGTTGGAGGCCCGGTGCGACGGCGCCGCCGCGACGTTCACCGGCACCATGGAGAAGCTCTACGTCGACGGCACGAACATGCCGTCGGTCCGCTCGACCATTCAGGCCAAGCTCGCCGAGGATCCGTCGATCGAACGGGTGCTCACACTGGGCGCGCCCTTCGCCGTCACCGCGGTGCAATCGGTGGCCGACGCCGGCTCCGACGCGCAGGTGGTCACGTTCGACACCAACGCCGAGCTGGTGAGCGCCATCGAGAGCGGCGACGTGCTGTGGGCGGTGGATCAGCAGCCCTACCTGCAGGGCTACCTCGCCGTCAGCGGCCTGTGGCTACAGGTGACCAACGGCCACGACATCGGCGGCGGGCAGCCGGTGCTGACCGGGCCGTCGTTCATCACGTCGGAGAACATCGACGCGATCGCTGAGTACGCCGAGCGCGGAACGCGGTGACCAGGTCGATGACCACCGTGCGCGCAGAACCCGCGCAGCCCGAGCAGGGCACGAACACCCGCCGCCCGCTGTGGCGCCGGGTGTTCGTCCGGCCCGAGACCGGTTCGCTGGTCGGCGCCGTCGCGGTGTTCGTGTTCTTCTTCGCGGTGGCCACGCCGTTCCGCCAGCTCGACTCGTTCGCCACCGTGCTGTACAGCGCGGCGGTTCTCGGGATCATGGCCGTCGCGGTGGGACTGTTGATGATCGGTGGGGAGTTCGACCTGTCGGCCGGGGTGGCGGTCACCACGTCCGCGATCACCGCGGCGATTCTGAGCTACCAGCTCACCCTGAACGTATGGGTGGGCGTGTTCTTCGCGCTGGTCGTCTCGCTCGCGGTCGGGTTCTTCAACGGCTACGTGGTGATCAAGACCGGGATCCCGAGCTTTCTGGTCACGCTGGGCACGTTCCTCATGCTGCAAGGGGCGAACCTCGCGGTGACCCGGCTGGTCACCGGTACCGTCTCGACTCAGCGCATCTCGGACATGGACGGGTACGCCTCGCTGGAGGCGATCTTCGCCTCGGAGTGGACCGTCGGCGGGGTGCGCATCCGGGTGCTGGTGCTCTGGTGGCTGCTGTTCGTGGCCATCGCCACGTGGGTGCTGCTGCGGACGCGGGTGGGTAACTGGATCTTCGCTGTCGGTGGGAACAAGGACAGCGCCCGCGCGGTCGGTGTCCCGGTCGCGCGGGTGAAGATCGGCTTGTACATGACCGTCGGATTCGCTGCCTGGTTCGTCGGGATGCACTTGCTGTTCTCGCTGCACACCGTGCAAGCCGGCGAGGGCGTGGGCAACGAGTTCGAGTACATCATCGCCGCGGTGATCGGCGGCTGCCTGCTGACCGGCGGTTACGGCTCGGCGGTGGGGGCCGGGCTTGGCGCGTTCATCTTCGGCATGGCGAAGCAGGGCATCGTCTTCGCCGGGTGGAACCCGGACTGGTACTGGACGTTCCTCGGCGCGATGCTGCTGCTGGCGACGTTGATGAACATGTACGTGCGGCGCCTGGCGGCAAAGAGGTGACGGCGATGAGTGACGACGTAGGCACGCCCACGCCGCTGGTCGAGGTGGAGGGAATCGGCAAGCACTACGGGGCGATCCGAGCGCTGGAGGGGGTGTCGCTGCGGGTCAATGCCGGTGAGATCACTTGCGTGTTGGGTGACAACGGCGCCGGCAAGTCCACCTTGATCAAGATCATGTCCGGGCTGCATCAGCACACGGAGGGTGTGCTTCGCGTGGACGGCGAGGAGACCACGTTCTCGTCACCGCGCGAAGCGCTCGATCGGGGGATCGCGACGGTCTACCAGGACCTTGCGGTGGTGCCGCTGATGGAGGTGTGGCGCAACTTCTTCCTCGGCTCGGAGGTCCGCAAAGGCTTCGGGCCGATCAAGGTGCTCGATTCGGGCCTGATGCGCCGAACCGCCCGCGAGGAACTGGCCAAGATGGGCATCGAGCTGGCCGACATCGACCAGCCGGTGGGGGAGCTGTCCGGCGGGCAGCGCCAGTGCGTGGCCATCGCGCGAGCGGTGTACTTCGGGGCGCGGGTGCTGATCCTCGACGAGCCGACGGCGGCGCTGGGGGTCAAACAGTCCGGCGTGGTGCTCAAGTACACGGCGATGGCCCGCGACGCGGGGCTGGGCGTCGTGTTCATCACGCACAACCCGCACCACGCCCATCTCGTCGGCGACCACTTCATCGTGCTCAAACGGGGCCGGACGAATCTGGACGCGAACCGTTCGGAGATCACGCTCGAACAGCTCACGCAGGAGATGGCTGGGGGCGATGAGCTCGACACGCTGGCGCACGAACTGCGCCGCTGACGCAGGGCATGGAAGAAGAAACCCATGGGCATAGCGCCGCACGTTATTAACGTTGATCTCCGTGTGCCGCCGGGTGATCGTCTGGAGAAGCTGCACGGCGATCGGGCTGGGCAATACAGCATCCGGATCAACCAGCAGTGGCGAATCTGTTTCAGATGGACACCAGCAGGACCGGAGGACATCGAGATCGTTGACTGCTTGCAATCTCGCTACGACCTCGAGATCGAGAAGGACAAGTTGGCCGACGCTCTGGCGAGGATCGAGCCCCTGGCCGGCGCGTAACCCGACAGACGAACAGGGACCTGCTAGCGCCGTAGCAGATCCCTGTTGAGTACCGGCAGTTCAGCTGGCCCAGGCCATCAACGACTCGTTGCGGCGCGGGTCGCGCAGCAGCATCAAGGCGTGCTTCTCCAGCTGGCGCACCCGCTCGCGGGAGACCCCCACCTCGTCGGCGACATCCTGCAGCGTGTGCTCGTGGCCGTCCTCCAGCCCGTAACGCATGCCGATGATCTTGGCTTCGCGGGTCGGCAGCGAGTTCAGTACGCTGCGCAGCTGGTCGGTCAGCGCCTGGCGTTCGACCAGATCACTGGCCTGGATGACGTCGTCGTCCTCGATGAGCTCACCGATGTTGGACTCGCCGTCGTCGCCGATGGGCGTGTCGAGGCTGAGCGGATCACGCGAGACCCGCCGGAGCTCGATGACCTTCTCGGCCGGCAGCCCGGCCTCTTCGGCGACCTCCTCGACCGTCGGATCGCGTCCGAGCAGGCGCTGCAGGTCGCGGTCGATCCGGTGCAGCTTGGCGACCGTCTCCGACACGTGGACCGGAAGGCGCACGGTACGCGTCTGCTCGGCCAGACCGCGCTGAATCGCCTGCCGAATCCACCACGTCGCATAGGTGGAGAACTTGAAGCCCTTGGCGTAGTCGAACTTCTCGACAGCTCGGATCAGGCCCAGGTTGCCTTCTTGGATGACGTCGAGGAACGGCAGGCCGCGTCCAGACAGCTTGCGTGCCACGGAGACGACGAGGCGCAAGTTGGCACGGATCATGTGGTCGCGGGCGGCGTTTCCGTCGTCGACGAGAAATTCGAGCTCGGCGCGCTCGGCGTCGCTCAGCTTGCGCTTGCCCCGTCCGCCGTCGACGTTGCCCTTGAGCAGCTGGTCGGCGTAGACACCGGCCTCGATACGCTTGGCCAGCTCGACCTCTTCCGCGGCGGTCAACAGCGGCGTGGATCCGAGTTGGGCGAGGTACCGGCCGACCAGGTCCGGTTCGCCCTCGGAACGCGCGCTGTCATTGCGCCGCGGCCTGTCGGTGCCGCTGCCCGTACGTGCTGCCATGCGTCCCCCTCGAGGTGTATCGTTGTCCGGGACCGTACCCGGACAACTGGCGAACATACGTTCTCAACGCTCGAGACGTGCCAGAGATTCCGCGCAACCTTCTCAGCGCGCGCAAGTCTGGTCAAGCCAGACGCGCTCTCGCCGCAACATTCTCTGTGCACGACCCGGTGGATTCCGGCTCGACGGCTGCGGATGGGCGTGCCGTTCCTGCCGGTTCCGTGTCCTTGTCTTGGTGTGACGTCTTGGTGTGACGGTGCTACCCCAGAACCGTCTGCTGGTGAAACGCCGCGCTTGCGGTTTTGATTCCCGTCCGGCACTCGATGTCGTGACCGGCTACGTCCGGCCGTCTTTCTTGGCTCGAGAAGCTGACTTCGGCTGAATTTCCGGCCGTGCGCGGCGGATTCTGGTGCGTGTGCCGATCATTGCGCAAGAGGCGACGCCAAGGCAGGTGATTCATGAGCGGCGAACGGCTGTCCCACGCACTCCTCAAATCGGGATGAATCGGGCAGGATGACGATCAACGCGACGGCGTGTGTGCGCGTGTGGGCGGGGCGAGCGCTTCGTGGCCCGGACCCCGTGACTCATGGCAGGCTGACTATACGTACGGTTGTCAGGACAAAGTCGCGCGGTGACACCGCGGAGCGCGGGCGCGACCGGGCCGCGACAGTGACCACGACGAGTGAGGTGTGCATGAGAGGCATTGCCGGTGCCCCGGTGAGCTTCGGCGTCTTCGAGTTGACCGCCGATCAGCCGTTGCCGCCGCCCGAGCAGATTCTTGCTGCGCTGCGCGATGCGGGGTACGACGGCGTCGACCTGGGCCCGGTGGGGTGGATGGGCCGGGACGGTGAGATCCAGACCCGGTTGCGCGAGTACGGCATGGCGCTGGCCGGGGGCTGGGTCGATCTGCCGTTCACCGACGACGACGCCTTCGCTGCGGCGCTGCCGAGATTGGACGAGGCGCTCGAGATTTTCGTCGCGGCCGCGGAGGCGGATCGGTCGCGGCTGCCGTTGCCGACATTGGCCGATTCCGGCGACGACACCCGCCGAGCGAATCCCGGCGGCGGTCCGGGCATCGGCCTGGACGAGGCCGGCTGGGACCGCCTTGCGGCCAACGTGGCCACCGCCGCTGCCCGGGTCCGCCGCGCCGGGCTCGAACCGACCTTTCACCACCATGCCTGCACCAACGTCGAGACGCCGGCGGAGATCGACACGTTCCTGGCCCGGACCGATGTCGGCCTGACCCTCGACACCGGTCACCTGATCATCGGCGGAGGCGACCCCGTGGACGGGTGGCGACGCTGGCGGCACCGCATCAACCACCTGCACGTCAAAGACGCGCGGACCGACGTGCTTGCCCAGGTTGTCCGGGAACGTGCCGGGATGCGCGCGGTCTGGGAGCGCCGTGCGTTCGTCGAGCTCGGCGCGGGCGACCTCGACGTCGCCGGATTCATGGATGCCGTCATCGCTGACGGCTTCGACGGCTGGTGCGTCGTCGAGCAGGACGTCGTGCCGTCGCCGTCCGACCCGCCCGGCCGCGCCGCCGAAGACCAGCGTGCCAACCGCGAGGCATTGCGGCGGTGGGTGCCGTGACGTCGCGGATCAAGCTGGCCGTGGCCGGCCTCGGGGCGGTGGCGCAGTCGGTGCATCTGCCGCTGATCGCCCGCCGCTGGGACCTGTTCGAACTGGCCGCGGTCTGCGACCTGTCGCCGAGTCTGCGCAACGAGCTCGGTGCCCAGTACGGCGTGCCGGCGGCGCAGCGCTACGCCGACGTCGACCACATGGTCGCCGAGTCCGGCGTGGACGGCGTGGTCCTGCTGACCTCCGGTTCGCACGGTGCCGCAGCGTTGAGCGCCATCCAGGCTGGCGTGCCGGTGTTCTGCGAGAAGCCCCTGGCCTTCACCATCGACGAGGCACAGCGGCTCGCGGCAGCCGAGCGGGCCTTCGGCCGGCCCGCGTTGCTGCTGGCCTACATGAAGGAGTACGACGACGCCGTACACCGGATGCGTGAGCGGTTGGCTGACGTGCACGGCGTACGCGCGGTCGAGGTCTGTGTCCTGCACCCGACCGGTGAGTCACAACTGGAGTTCGCCAACCTCCGGCCGGTGCCGGACGACGTCGACGCCGGGTCCGTCGAAGCGATCAGCGCGCAGCGGTCCGCGCTGCTCGATCAGGCGCTGGGCACCGATGCGTCCGAACGGTTGCGCCGGCTGTATGCCGACGTCGTCCTGGGCAGCCTGGTCCACGACACCTCCCTGCTGCGGGCGTTGTTCGGCGGCTTCACCCACATCGACGACGCGCGAGCCTGGCCCGACGACGTGTTCCCGCCGTCGGTCGAGGTCACCGGTGAGCTCAGCGGAGCCGTGCCGGCCCGGATGAGCTGGCACTACCTCCCCGACTATCCGGCGTACCGCGAGACGCTCGTGGTCCATCACGCGACGGGGTCGTTGCAGGTGACGTTCGGCACCCCGTACGTCTTGAACGCCGAAACCCGCCTCGACATCGTCGAGTCCGCCGACGGCGGCGAACTGCGCTCGACCTTCGTCTCCACGGGCGAGTCGTTCGAGAACGAGCTCGTGGACTTTCATCGCATGGTGACCGCGGGCACCCGCCCGCGGGCGGGAATCAGCCACGGCATGGCCGACATCGCCACGAGTTTGCAGATCATCCGGGCCCTGGCAGACCGGTACGGGGAGAAAGTGACGACGTGAACGATACGCAGATCGTCCTGGTTCCACACACGCATTGGGATCGTGAGTGGTACGAGCCTTTTCAGGTGTTCCGTCAGCGGCTGACCGACGTGATCGACGACGTCATCGCACGCGCTGAAGCCGACGCGGCGTTCAAGTTCACCCTCGATGGCCAATACGCCGCCATCGACGACTACCTGGAGATCCGGCCCGAGAACCGGGACCGCGTCGTGGAGCTCGTACGGGCCGGACAACTGGCCATCGGGCCGTGGCACATCCTGCTCGACGAATTCCTGTGCTCCGGCGAGACGATCGTGCGCAACCTCGAGATCGGCTGGAAGAGCGCGACCGAGCTCGGCGGCGCGATGCCGGTCGGCTACCTGCCGGACATGTTCGGCCACACCGCACAGATGCCGCAGATCCTGGCGCGGGCCGGCATCCGGCATGCCGCCTTGTGGCGCGGTGTGCCGGGCCGGCTGGATCACCACGCGTTCCGCTGGGAGGCGCCGGACGGCAGCGCCGTGCGGGTGGAATATCTGTTCGACGGCTACGGCAACGCGTTGGACCTCTTCGCGTTCCCGTCGCGGCTGGGCGAGGCGATCCGCGACTACCGGGACCGGACCCGCGACTGGTACGGCGACGCCCCGGTGCTCGGCATGCTCGGCACGGACCATTCCGCACCGCGGTCGGACCTCATGGAACTGGTGCGCAGCGATGTGGAGGCCGGCGTCGAGGTCGCGTCGCTGGCTGAGTACGTCGACCGGTTCGACCCGCACGACGCCGAGCTGCCGACGGTCGCCGGCGAGCTACGCAGCCACGCCAGGGGCAACATCCTGCCCGGCGTCATCTCGGTGCGGGTGGGACTCAAGCAGGCCATGGCCCAGGCCGAGCGGACGGTGGGGGAGGCCGAGGCGCTGGCCGCGCAGTACTCCAACGACGATTTCAGCCAGTTCTTCGATCTGGCCTGGCGCAAGATCGTCGAATGCACCGCCCATGATTCTGTCACCGGCTGCGGCGTCGACGAGACCGCTGAGCAGGTGCAGGCGCGACTGAACGAAGCCGAGCACATCGGCCGGGCCGTGCGCGGGCGGGTGCTGACCGACGTCGCCTCCGGGGTGGCCGGCGACGCTCACATCGTGGTGAACACCGTCCCGTGGCGGCGCGTCGTCCAGGTCGAGCTCGACGTACCGGCCCCGGACGACGATGCGCCGGTCGTGGCGACGGTCCCGGACGGCACGGCGCTGCCCGTGCAGGAGCTGGGGTGTTCGGAGACCCTGCTCGGCGACGAGACGATCGAGGCCGGCGAGCTGGACCGCGTCCTGCGACGTATCCACGGCCGAGAACTGTTCGGTCAGCAGATCGAGTCCTACGAACTCGAGCCCGGACGGCTGGACTTCCGGGTGGCGCAGGTTCCCAACACGCCGGACTTCGACCTCGCGGCGTTACGCGACGAGCTCGAAGCCGCCGCGACTTCCCGGCCCGGGCCGTGGCGAGTCCGCACCATCGCTCAACCGCGGCGCCGGGTGCTCGTGACGACGCCGGTCGACGGGTCCGGTCAAGTCGCGATCCGGACCGCGCAGCAAAGCCGAGAGGTGGAGGCGCCGGAGCCGTCCGCCCTGTCCGGCGCTGTTCACGTCGACGGCGAGGGCATGCACTCCGACCTCGTGCGGGTGGAGGTCAGCATGGACGGCACGCTGCAGGTCCATGGCTCGGACGGGACGACGCTGAGCGGCGTCGGGCGGCTGGTGTCCGGCGGCGATCGCGGCGACAGCTACAACTACGCACCCCCCGCGGCGGACCGTCTGGTCGAGACGCCGTCGACGGTCGATGTCACGGCGCTGGAGGCCGGGCCGCTGCGTGGGGTGTTGCGAGTCGTGCGCGAGTACGACTGGCCGGTGTCGCTGTCCGAGGACGTCGATCGGCGCAGCGCCGAGACGGTTCGGGTGCCGGTGACGACGCTCGTGGAGCTGCGAGCCGGTGAGCCGTTCGTCCGCTTGGACGTCTCGTTCGTCAACCCGGCGCGCGATCACCGCCTGCGGCTGCACGTCCCGCTGTCGGCGCCGGTGTCGGAGTCGGCCGCCGACGGGCAGTTCGCCGTCACCAAGCGCGGGCTGACGTCCGAGGGCGGTTGGGGCGAGTACCCCTTGCCGACGTTCCCCGCATCGGCGTTCGTGTCCGCTGGCGACGCGACCGTGTTGCTCGATCACGTGACCGAGTACGAGCTGGTCGACGGTGGCGCGGAGCTGGCGCTGACGCTGTTGCGTTCGATCGGCTGGATGAGTGTGAACGTGCATCCGTTGCGTGACGAACCGGCTGGGTCGCAGTTCGCCGTGCCGGAGGCGCAGTACCTCGGTCGTACGGTTCGCACTCGCCTGGCGGTGCTGGCGCACAGATCCGGCTGGGCGGGCGCGGACGCGGTGCACTGGGCCGAGCAGTTCCGCCACGATCCGTTGGTGGCTCGGGGCACCGACAGCAGGGGAGCGGACCTCCCGGAGCCTGCGGCTGGGCTGACCGTCACCGGCGACGGCGTCGTGGCATCCTCGATTCGGTCGCGTGACGGCGGCGTGGAGGTGCGGCTGGTGGCCATGTCGGAGCTACCCACCACGGCGACGGTGACCGGGCCGTTCGACGTGGCGCGGCGCGCCGACCTGCTGGGCCGACCGCTGGGGACCCTCACCGTGGACTCGCCGGAGGGGGAGACCGGCCGCGTCGAGGTCAGCCTGAAGGCGTGGGAGATCGCCACCATCCACGTCGCGTGATCGTTGGCGCGAAACGGCGGCTATGGCAGCCAGATTGCGCCAACGATCACCGCGTGAGGGCGACGACGGCGGCCAGCGGCGTCTCGAGGCGGTGCGGTCCGGGCGCTCCCGGGAACCGCACCATGTCGCCATGGACCACCTGACGCCGCCCGGCGGTGTCGGCCAGCACCAGCCCGTCGGCGTCGACTGCGACCAGTTCGTCGTCGACGCGCAGCAGAACGGGCTCGCTGGTTCCTGCCGTCACCGCCGTGCGGCCCTGGCGCAACCCGTCCAGAACGTCCTCCGGTGCGGCCGACTCGCATGCCACCCAGGTCACCGGTTGGGCCAGCGGACGTCCGTGCGCGGGGCTGTGGAAGTCGCTGCCGCTGATGGGCACCGTGCTCGGGTTCCACGCCTCCCACCAGGCGAGTGGGCCGGTCCAGGTGCGGTCCAGCCAGCTCCAGTGCCAGATCTCGGCGAGCGGCGGACGGTCGTTCGCCTCCAGCGGCTGGTGCCATGAGCAGTCAGCGGCCAGCGGGTGGTTGATCGACAGCAGACCGCCGGCGGCGTCGACGTCGCGGACCCAGTGAGCGGCGGGGCGGCGGAAGTCGACCCAGTCGATGGCGCCGAACGCGTTGGCGTGGCCACGGTCGGTCGTGACCTCCTGCCCCGGCAGTAGACCGACGCCGTACCGGTCGCTGACGCGGGGGAGCGCGGCATGGTGGCTGACGGTGTTGTGATCGGTGACGGCCAGGACGTCTAGGCCAGACTCGACCGCGTGCGCCGCGAGCTCTCCGATGCCGAGCGTGCCGTCGGAATGCAACGTGTGAGCGTGGAAGTCGCACGCCAACCACGTCAGGCCCGGCTCGGCGGGCAGCGCCCGGCGCGGCGGTCGCTGGGGCACCGGCGGCTCGGGCGGCTCGGGATCGAGCGGGGCGGCGCCGTCGAGCTCGATCTCCACCACGACGCCGACCCCGGCGCCCGGCACGCGATGTAGCCCCAACACCACCGACCACACGCCCGGTTCCGGCTCGCCGGGCACATAACCCGGCGTCGCCGCGTCCGCGGTGATGGTGAACCGCGACCTGGCACCGCCGGACCAGCCGCGCCAGCCCTGCGGGCCGGAACAGCCGAGGTCGATGACAGCCTCGCGGCCGGCGGCGTAGGCCAGGCGTACGTGGATCGCGCCGACGCCGGCCGGCACCTCGAACGGCACTTCGAGGTAGGGCGACTCCGCGCGCTCGTCCGGACCGAGCCGCAACTCGATGCGTTCGGTCATGCCGACTCGCCGGCGGTGCCGGCCGACACCGTGGGCACGCCGGGCGACGCTCCGAGCAGTTCCTCGCTCTCGGCATCGAACAGCAGCGTTCGGCCCGGCCGCGCCCGCACCCAGCCGCGGGCCCCGATGTCGGGCTCGTTCTCTTCGTCCACGACCACCTGGATCAAGGTGTCCTGCGCGTTGACCGTGACGAGCACCGAGGCGCCCAGGTTCTCCGCCACTGTGACCTCGCCCTCGACCGCGTCGTCGTCCGGCGCGGGCGTCGATGGCGACCAGGACAGGTACTCCGGCCGAGCCCCCCAGATGACCTTCTGCCCGTCCGTCACCGCGCCGGCGGTGTCGGGAGGCAGGGAAAGCGACGTGCCGGCCAGCGACACGCGACCGCCCTCGACGACGGCAGGGTGCAGGTTCATCGGGGTGGAGCCGACGAACCCGGCCACGAACGTGTTCGCCGGCCGGGCGAACACCTCGCGCGGGCTGCCGACCTGCTGAATCCGCCCGTCGCGCATGATGGCCATCCGGTCGGCCAGCGCCAGCGCCTCGGCCTGGTCGTGGGTCACGAACACCGTCGTGACGCCGAGATCGCGCTGCAATCGCTTCAGGAAGGTCCTCGCCTCGAGGCGCAGCCGGGCGTCGAGGTTGGACAACGGCTCGTCGAACAGGAACACCTGCGGGTTGCTCGCCACCGCCCGCGCGAGCGCCACGCGCTGCTGCTGGCCGCCGGACAACTGCCCCGGGCGGCGAGCCATCAGCCCGTCGAGCGACAGCCCGGCGCCGACGTCCTCGGCCTTGGCCAGCCGTTCGCCCTTGTCCACCTTCTGGATCTTCAACGGGTAGGCGATGTTGTCGGCGACGGACATGTGCGGGAACAACGCGTAGTCCTGGAACACCATGGCGACCTGGCGCTGCCCCGGCTGCAGGTCGGTGACGTCGCGGTCGCCGATGTGCAGCCGGCCGTCGGTAGCCGACTCCAGCCCGGCGATGGTGCGCAGCAGGGTCGTCTTGCCGCAGCCGGATGGTCCGAGCAGGGCGAAGAACTCGCCGTCGTCGATGGTGAGATCGAGTCCGTCGACGGCGCGGACGCCGCCGGGGTACTCCTTGACGAGGTGGTGCGTGGTGATCGCCGCCATCAGCGCTTGATCCCTCCGTGGAAGCGGAAGCCGTAGCGGCGGTTCACGAACAGGTACATGGCCACTACCGGGATGGAGAAGAGCAGGGAGAACGTGGAGATGAGCGCGAGGTCGGGCTGGCCGCCCTCGGTGTAGAAGGTGAACATGGTCACCGCCGCGGGTCGCTTGTCGGCCGAGCGCAGCAGAATGAAGGGGACCAGGAAATTGCCCCACACCTGCACGACCGCCCACACCGAGATCGTCGCCAGGCCCGGGCGGGCGATCGGCACGACCACATGGCGCAGGATCTGCAACGACGACGCCCCGTACACCCGCGCGGACTCCTCGTACGAGCGCGGGGTGGAGTCCATGAAGTCCTTGAGGATGAAGATCGCCGTCGGCAACAACCCGCCCGCCAGCACGAGGATGACCCCGAGTTGGCGGTCGATGAGCCCGAGTTCGGAGATGAGCAGGAACGTGGGCACCATGGCCGCGGTTCCGGTGACCACGGACGACAGCAGGAGCAACGTGTAGAGCAGGGCATCCCGCCCGGGGATGCGCACCCTCGAGAGTGCGTACGACGCCAGCGCGGCGAGAACCAGCACGATCGCGGTCGTGCCGGCCGCGAGCAGGACGGAGTTCCACAACGATTCCAGCGCGTACGGGTTGTCGACGAGCGTCCGGAAATTCGCGAGGGTGAACTCGGGCCACGAGACCGCCAACGACGGTGCTCGGTCGAACGGCGCGCTGGCCAGCCACAGCAGGGGGAGGGCGAAGAACGCCAGAACGAAGGCGATGAAGAGGTAGCGGCCGATGAAACCCAAGGACTGCCGCACGGTCATGTCTTTCGCTCCCGCAGCAATCGGAGGTACACGGAGGCGACCACGAGATTGATCAGGATCATGATCAACGACAGCGCTGCTCCCTCGCCGAGAGCGCCCTCCTTGAGCGCGACCCGGTAGATGTAGATGCCGAGAATCTCGGTACGCCCTTCCGGTCCGCCTGCGGTGATCAGGTACGGCGCAAAGACGTTGAACGTCCACAACGTGATGAGCAGCGTATTCGTCAGAACGTGGCCGCGGATGTTCGGGAAGACGACATCGCGCAACGTCGCAAGGGTGCCGGCGCCGGACATCTTCGCCGTCTCGAACTGCGACGGCGGAACCGCCGCCAGCGCGGAGCTGAACAGCAGCATCGAGAACGCCGTGCCGTTCCAGATGTTGAAGATGATGATCGACTGCATCGGGTACTCGAGCAGCCACGCGGTGCCCTCGGTACCGAGGAGGGCATTGAGCGTGCCGTCCCGCCGAGCCAGCAGCGCGATCCACAGGAACGCGATGACCGAGGCGGGAATGATCCAGGCCATCAGGACCACGGTCTCGACCACCGTGCGAATGCCCTGGCGCAACCGGCGAAACGCCCAGGCCAGCGAGAAGCCCAGAATCGACTGACCGACAACGGCGGAGAAGAACACGAAGGCCAACGTGAGCATCAACGACGTCCGAAACGCCGGGTCGTTGAGCGCGTCCAGGTAGTTGTCGGCGCCGACGAACTCCGGCTCAGCGGCCGCCAAGCCGGTCAGTCGCCAGTTGGTCAGCCCCAGATACAGCGTCCAGATCGCCGGGAAGATCAAGAAGACGGCGATGAGCAGCATCGCCGGGGCGACGAACGCGGCGGCCCGGCCCCGGCCGAGCCCGGCCGCGTCGCCATCGTCGACGGCCGTACGCCGGCGGGGCTGTTCGGGCTGCCCCGCCGGCGCGGCGTCAGTCTGTTGTAACGGAGCCGTCATCGCCGACGATGTCCTCCAGTTCACTCTGGTACGACGCGGCCGCTTCCTCCGGCGAGTCACCGGAGACGATGGCAGCAGTGGCCTCCTGCAGCGCCACCGACACCTGCGGGTACAGCGCCAGCGACGGTCGGTACGACGTGATCGGCAGAACCTCTTCAGCGATGTAGCTCAGCATCGGGTCGCCGGCCAGCGCCTCGGCATTGACGTCGTCGCGCGGAGTGATGCGGGCAGAGCCGGCCAGCATCGCCTCGTAGGCCTCCGGCGAGTTCATGAACTGCAACAGCTCCCAGGCCTGCTGCGGGTACTCGGTGTTCGGGTTGAGCACCCGCCCGGTGCCGCCGGACATGCTGACGAAGTCCTGGCCGTTGACGCCGGCGCCGGGTTCACGGGCGGGAATCTTCGCCCAGCCGACGACCTCGTCGCGGTTCGGCATGGGGGCGATGCCCTCCTCGGGGTTGATCACCGAGCGCCACAGGTAGTCGCTCTCGATCAGCATGCCCAGCTCACCGTCGGCGAACATCTGGAAGGACGTATCGCGACCCTGCGCCTCCTGCTGGATCAGCGGGTCGCCGAGCGGTTCGTCGCCGCCGTACACCTCGGCGTAGAAACCGAGTGTCTCGGTGACTCCGGCCGAGGCGCCGCGCCAGGCGCCGTCCTCCTCGATGAGCTCACCGGTCCCGGCCAGGAACGGGAGGAAGCCCTGCATGGTGGTGGCCTCGCCCATCGCCGTTCCGGCGTTGATCTGCATCGGCGTGACGCCATCGAGCTGCTGGAGTGCACGGGCGGCGTCGAGAAGCTCGTCCCAGCTGGTCGGCTGCCAGTCTTCGGGCAGCCCGGCCTGGGCGAACAGCTCCTTGTTGAAGAAGATGACGCGGCCGTCGGTGCCCAGCGGGATCCCGTACTTCTCGCCGCCGAACGACATCGCCTGCTGCACCGATTCGGGAATCTGCTCCCAGCCGTCCCACTCGTCCACGGCGTCACCGGCCACGTCACTCAGCGGCGCGATGTAGCCGGCCTCGGCGAACTCGCCAGTCCAGATGCCGTCGATGCCGATGATGTCAGCGCCCTCGCCGGACTGCAGGTCGAGGGCGATCTTGGTCTTGTACTCCTCGTCGTCGACGCCGTTCTCCTCGAACTCGACGGTGACGTCGACACCCTTCTCTTCCTGCATCGCGGTGAACTCCGGAATCACCCATTCGGTGACCCAGGTGGCGCCTTCGGAGTTCTTGCCGCCGACGATCGCGTTGTCGGTGATGGTCAGCGTCACCTCGGTGGCGTCAGCGTTCTGGCTGGGGTCGCCACCGCCGGAACCGCCGTCGTCATCGCTGCCGCATGCGGCCAGGACGAGGGTCGCGGCGAGGAGGCCGGCGACGCTGCCGCCCAGCCTGGTGTTGAGCTTCATCAATCCTCCAGAGCTGAACCTTCGGTGAACCGGCTGTCAGATTGTCATGACCTCTTGACGAATGCCAGAACGCGTACGAAACAGTGACCTAATCGCAGTGGACGGTCACCGTGCGGGCAGCATCGAGGCCTCCCATCTGTGGTCAATGTCCTAACATACTGACGTCCGGATGTGTGAATGGAGGGGCTAGGTGGCAGACGAGATCCCGCGGCTCGTTGTCGATCGCACGAGCCCGGTGCCGCTGTACTTCCAGGTCGCTCAGCACCTGGAACACCTCATCGAGTCCGGCGCTTATCCGCCGGGTACCCGGCTGGACAACGAGATCGTCCTCGCCGATCAGCTCGGCCTGTCCCGGCCCACCATGCGTCGTGCCATCGAGTATCTGGTCGACCGCGGCATGCTCGTCCGCAAGCGCGGCGTCGGAACCCAGGTCGTGCAACCGAAGGTCCGTCGCCCCGTCGAGCTGTCCAGTCTGTACGACGACCTGCGCGCAGCAGGCAAGCAACCACGCACCGAGGTGCTCTCGTTCGACGTCCAGACGCCGAGCGAGGTGGTGGCCGAGGCCCTGGGCCTGGACGACACGGCGGAGGTCTACGTCGTGCGCCGGCTGCGCTTCGCCGGCGACGATCCACTGTCGATCATGACCAACCACATCCCGACGACCATGGTCGACCTCGATGCCGAGATGCTGGCGCGTACCGGGCTGTACGAGCTGATCCGTGCGGCCGGGATCACGCTCAAGATCGCCACCCAGTCGATCGGCGGGCGAGCGGCCAAGGCCGCTGAGGCTCGGCTCCTGAACGAGAAGCCGGGCGCGCCGCTGCTGACCATGACCCGGGTGGCCTACGACGAGGTCGGGCGGGCGGTGGAGTACGGCTCGCACCTCTACCGGGCGTCGATGTACACGTTCGAGCTCACCTTGACCACGACGTAGCGCCGTCGGTCAGGATTCGATCCCGCGCTGTTGGAGCTGTGTGAGCAGATCTGGTGTCAACGACCCGTACCCGGTGGACGCCCACGGCTCGGCGTCGGCGTCCATGTAGTGCACCACGGTGGTCTCGGTGGGCAGGTCGAGGATGTCAGGCTCGCGGTGCTTGCGGATGTCGCGCCGGCAGGCGGCACAGCACGGCACATCGCGAGCGCCGGCCGGCGTGGACCACGGGGCTGTCGTCGTCGCCGTGCCGTGCAGCGGGTTGAAGAAGCATGCCGCCTTCGGCGTCCACGGTTTTCCGGCCACGGCGTGATCGAGAGCGTCGTCGCCGCGCTGGGTCAACACGAGCGCGCCGATGGAGTCGGCGGCGTCGGTCGAACCGTCCAGCACGGCCGTCGCGGCCTGGTAGTGGTCGAGCGCGGCGGCCCAGGCGTGGCTGTCGGCGCCCTGGCCGATTTCGAGCTCACGGATGCGCTGGCCCAGGGCAGCACTCTCGGTCTCCGCGCGCCGTCGCCACTCGCGCATCTGCGCGGACGAGATCCGTTGCAGCGCGCGCCGCTTCAGTGCCACGTCGGCCCGCGGCCGCCGCCGGCCTAGCCACCAGCCGCCGACGACGACAGCGACCAGAACCGCACCCAGTCCCACCGCCACCGGGGTGTCCATGCCGAGGAACTGGCCCGGCTCGTCCGGCTCGTTCTGCGGCTGCTCCGGGAAGTACTCCTCATACACCTGACGGGCGTCGCCGCCGGTGAAGATCTCGAGTG
>JAJYTA010000016.1 GCA_021793295.1 Actinomycetes bacterium | reverse complement strand
CCGATCTTCCTCGGTGGCGAAAGCTTCCGACGAGGCGTAGGCGCGCTGGTCGATGGCCAGGTTCGGCGCGGGCGCCAGCTCGGCCTGGCTGCCGGCGACGGGGATCTCCAGCGCCACCGCCGAGTACGACGGCACGGTCCAGGTGAACTCACCGGACACGTCGTCCAACAGCTGCCGGCGCAAGCCGTAGTCACTGAGGTGGTTCGGCTCGACGGCACCGTCCAGAAGCCATGCCGCAGCATCGCCGCGCGGCCGGAAGCGCCCGAGGTCGAAGTCGACGGTCAGGTCGGCGTCGCGGCGCTTGTTCACCAGCAGGACGTACATCGTCCGGCGATCCTTCGACAGGCTGGCGTACGTGGACAGCTCGTCGGTGCTGGAGGAGGACTCGATCAGGTTCTCGCCGAAGTGGTTCGCCCACAGCGCCGCGGCCTCGCCGATCACGTAAGGCTTCATCTCCGGACTGAACAAGCCGTAGTCACCACGACCGGGCGGGTAGGGGTTCATCATCGCCCAGCTCGCCGCGGCGTCCACACCGGCGGTGGCCATGGTGCCGTACATGTCGGCCGCCCACAGCCCGGCGGGGAGCGCGTTCACCGTCCAGTCCTCGGGCCCGGACCACACTGGCGCCCACGACCCCAGGTGGTACTCGTAGGTTCCGCCAGGATGCCGCTCATCCACCCAGCCGCGCACGTCGGCGAATTGGGCAGCCATGTCGTCGGGGGTGTTCAGCAGGTCTGCGTAGAACGCTTCCTTGTCGTCCGGGCTGTACGGCGACGACGGATTGATGGCCTGCGATGGCGGCAGTGGCAGGAAATGAATGGACCACACGTCGGTGAGGTCACCGACGGCCTCGATGACCTGATGGCTCCAGTCAGGGTTGACCGCGGAGATGTTGGTGACGATCTTGATGCTGGGGTCGGCTTGCTTCATCACCGGAACGAACTCGCGCATCGTGGCGATGAAATCGTCGGCGCTCATGTGCAGGTACGGCTCGTCCACGACCTCCCAGTACCGCACGTCGGCGCCGAGTTTGCCGTTGACGTGGCGGATCCAGTCGGCCGCGAGGGTGGGCGACTCGTTCGGATTCACCGAGATCTTCGCGGTGGCGTCCAGCGAATCGACGATCTGCAGGAACTGCTCGGTGGTCATCTCGTTCTCGGAGTTCGGGTCGTTCCAGACCCAGTCCAGCCCGAAGGCGCCGCCGGGGAACACCAGGAACGACGACCCGGAGCGTTCGAGGTTGCGCTGCAGCCGCGGATCGATTCCGCCATCGGTGAAGGCGATCTCGTTCCAAGCGGGCACGTGTACCCCGCTGAGCCGTGAGTCGATCCGGTCGACGACCTGCCGCGGATTAACCTGGACCGTGGCCTGCTCGAGCTTCGCCGCCTCGGGAGGATCGTCCGCTGGAGCCGGCCCGGCCCCGGCGGATCCGGCCGCGAAGACCAGAGCCACGCCGAGCAGGGCGGGTGTGAGTCGTTTCATTTCCACCTCCGTGGAAAGTCAGTTCTCAAACTATGCTCACCCGGGACCGGGCAGCGATGAGCGGCGTTGATCTCAGCGCATGACGCCGTTCTTTTGGTCGACGGCAGGCTAGCGCCACTCAAGAATTACCTTGTCCCGAGAGCATGTGCCATATTCTTCGGGTTCTCCTGTATCGCTGCCCAGCGACACCTCGTAACCCTTGTATACGTTTTCTCTCTTCATCGGGTCACCTTGCCCGTGGCAGAAAAGGAGAGTCTCGAAATCTGGTGACACAATCACCCAGCTGGGAAGATTCTTATCTGCGGCCAACGGCACCAATGGTTCAAGATCCACGGATTTCTTGGTGGGGTCGATTGTCATCCGCAGTACTGCACCCGTTTCTTGCGCACCCTGGCCATGCTCAGCCGCCATATCACCGATGGCAGCCATGATGAATTCAGTCTTGCTGACCCTCTTGATCACATCGTATTCATTACCCCTGCCATCGGCGTTGAAAGTCGCCAAGGAGGGCAAGACGACGCCGCCAACTTCATCAGGTCGGTAACCGAACCTATAGTCCCCTGCTCCTGGTTCACCGTCCTCCCAGCTGCTGCTGACGATCCTCTCGCTGTCCTTGAACAGCATCGGCTCGCCCGCTGTGTCGAACGTCCATTGATTCTTGCCAGCGTAGTCCTTTTCGAAAGTTAACTCGCTGTCGGTCAGTTCACTCGGGTCGGTCTCGGATGTGATGTCGATTGATGCGAGGCGACTCGTCCCATCGCTGACTTTCTCGACCCACAAGGTGGAGGTATCAGGAGCAAACCTAGGGTTCTCCAAAGAGTAGCCGACTTCGGAGTACCCTCCTTCTTCCGGGCTTAGTGCGATGAAGTCGACATATTCATTGGTCGCTTCATCGAACTGATCGATCTGGATGTTTTCCTCGCCGTATGCGATGAACATCCAGTCGCCGGAGAACGATGATCGTGTGATCTTTTTGTGGCTCGTGTTATCGGGCAATGAAACCGTTGTGTCCTCGGTTTCGTGATCCCCTAGTGAATCTTCGTCCTCGATTTTCAATTTCTGGACATCCGAGTTTAGGTAGAGGGAAATGATTCCGTCGAAGCTCGCGGTTGGCTGATCCGGCGTGGGTTCATCCGTCGGGGTCTCCGTGTGAAAGTCAGTGCTACCGATTGTGCTGTCAGCGGTTGGGCCGTCCTCCGCGACTTGTTCGTCAGTCGATCCACAGGCTGCCAATGACGTTGCCAACGACAACACTGTGAAAGCCGATGCTTTGCGGATAAGTCGCTTGCCAAGAGTCAGGTTTTTCACGACGGTCATGGTGTCATCTATTGCCGGGGTCATGCGTTGAACTCCAGGAATTCGGTGAACCGGTGGGCAGTGGGCGGGTGGTGGGGTCGAAGACGGGGCGGCGCATCTCGACGATCGTCCACGGGTCCGACGCCGACGGGCGCTCCATGTGCACGTACCATGTCGCGTCCTCGAGCTGACCGTTCCAGCCGTCGCGGCCCAAGGGGGTGAAGCTGACGGCGATCTTGCGCATCGCCGTCGTCTCGGTGTCGCCGCGTTCCTGCGGAGACACGGCGTCATTGGAGATGACGTCCTGGATCACGTTGATCGAGGCATAGCCGTCGTGATCGGCCCAGTCGTTCCAGTCGTCTTCGACTTCGTCTTCGAGGTCCTTGAGGTCGTACTCGCGCGATTTCCAGGTGTCGGCCAGCCACGGCTCCACGCGCTGCATGGCGTCGGCCGGTGACTCGTCGGTGGTCGTGTCCATCGAGTAGGCCGCCGTCAAGGCCGCGAGTGCGATCTGCGACGGCGACTGGTGGTCGACGGTGGCCGGATCGGGCGCTTCCGTCGGCCCGGGGCGTTCCATACCAGGTGGCAGCGGAGGCGGGGAGGTTTCGTCGTCGGCGGTCGTCGACGGTTCGGGAGATGACGTGACGTCGGGAGCACTGTTGGCATCATCGCCGTCACCGCCGTCATCGTCAGCGCCATCCGCATCGTCACCGTCGGCCTGGCTCGCGGGCTGTGACGTGCCGGGCTCGTCCGAGTCGTCGCCACCGAACCCGAAGATGAGGACCAGCCCGACGACGGCGAGCGCCGCGGCTGCGAGCACCAGTTGCGCGACGGTGAACTTCTCACGCTGGGGCGCCTCGTCAGGCATCGCCGTTACTCCTAGTCGGCCGGCTCGGCGTTGATGCGGCCGTATCCTACGAGTCCGGAACTCGTGCCTGCCGAGAACGTTCCACTGGTCTGCTGAACGGTGTCGGACTCGTTACCGCCGATGGTGACGAGCATGTCCCGCGATGGGTCCACGGCCACCACGATGTTGACGTGACCCGTGTAGATCGCGACGTCGCCCGGGCGGGGATCCTTCTGGTCGGGGGTGAAGAACTCGCTGCCGTGCGAGCCGAGGCGGAACCACCGTTGCATCCCGATGACGGCGGGGATCTGCCAGTCGTGGCGCCAGAAGTACATCCGCGTCATCGGCGTCGGTTTGAACGGCACGCCGGCCTCGCGGAAGACCCAGCTGACGAAGTCCGCGCACCAGGCTTCGTCGCCGTCGTCGATGTACTCGTCGCAGACGAAACCACACCCGGGTTCTTCCCGGGCACCGCGCTCGAACTCCCGACGGGCCACCTCGACGACAGCGTTGAGATCGCCGTCCGGTACGTCACAGTCGTCCCCGGAGCCACCGTCCTCGCCGTCGTCACCGTCGGTACCGCCGACGCCCAGGCCATGCGGATCGCTCCACTCGCGGAGGTAATGGCCGACGTGATCGGTGCGGCCTCCGGACAACCCGGTGTAGCCGTTCTCGCTGGTGACACCACTTTTGGTCAGGTTGGAATCCAGCAAGGCGTGGATGTTGTGCAGATAGCGGCGGACCTCCCACACCCGGGTCCACTGCGGATCGTCGAGGCCGTCGTCAGCACTGGTGTACTTCGTGATGGTGCCAGGACCGGCGTTGTAGCTCGCCGCGGCGTAGAGCAACGTGCCTGGCAGCCACGGCTTGCCGATCGACCCGGTCGCCATGTCCGGGGACGTGGAGCCGTAGATCGGCGGGCCTTTGTGGGGCGAAGCCGAGAACAGGCTGGCCGCGGTGTGGACGGCGTCGGTGGGGTCGGAGATGTCCGCGGTGCCGTCACCGTCGCCGTCGATGCCGTAATCGCTCCACGTCCCAGGCATGAACTGCATCGGCCCGGTGGCACCGGCAGGTGAGCTGGCCCAGTTCGAGTCGAGGGGCCGCCACGTGTTGCCGTTCTCCGTCAGGTAGATCGCTGCGAGGAAGTTCGGGTTGACGTGGAACTTGTCGGCGGCTTCAGCGAAAATTTCTCGCCACTCGTCCGGGATGTTGCCGGAGACCTCCACGGGCACCTCACCGCACTGATCTCCGTCCAGGCCTCCCTCGAGCAGGAACTCGCATTCGACGAACGGTATGTCGTCCATGGCTTCGCACGCGGCCGCCGAGACGATGCCGAGCGCGGCGGCGAACAGCACCATCGGTGCCACCAGCATGAGGAGTCCGCCACCGATGGCGACCTTCTTCCACATGGCGGCTACCTCGCTCGGGTCGAGGGCGGACTTGTCCTCGTGTCTGCTGGTGTAAGTGCGCGCAACGTCCGGTCTGTGACGTCTGGGGGGTGATGAACTCCCGGCCGACCTGTCACAGCGCGCCCCCTTACGGGACTTTCAGACGGTGAGGCCGAAGTAGCCGAGGCCGAAGGAGCGGAGGAGGTGTGCCGTGGCCCGACACGAACCGGCGGAAGCGTCGACCGCAACCGAGCACGAACCTGACGAGGCCGGCGCGCACGACCGTCGATTCGACGCCGCGAAACCGGCCGCCCCCACGCACAACGGTTTCAGCGCAGCCGGGCTGGCTCGCAGCGCCATGGCCATCGCCCTGCTCGGCGCAGCGATCTGGGCCATCCTCGCCGTGCTCGATCAGCCGGCCGTGGGCTTGGTCCTCGCCCTGCCGGTGGTGGCCGCAGCGATCGGGCTGTACGTGCTGTCGGTTCGGCGCCGGTTGCGTGACGCCGTGGTCCAGGCGCTGGCCGATGCGCTGGCCGGCCACCTTCAGGTTCCTGGTGCGGAGTACCTCGAGATCGACACCCGGCAGTGGCGCGGCGGCTGGGTCGGCGTGCCACATCTTCTCAATGTGAGGTATCCGGCTGCGGTGGACGACTCGTCCGCCGATTGGGCCGAGCAGGTGGCTACGGCGGTCCACGCTGAGTTGGGCGAGCAGTACGTCGTCGCCCGGCACAATGTCCGCGACCGTCGTTTGACGCTTCGCGACCCCACGCGCTCGCCGGGGCAGTTGAGCCCGGAATCGGGCCCGGTGTCTTCGCGCCGAGCCGCTGCCGCCCGCCGCCTGCCTGACCACGTCAGTCGGACGGCGCCCTCAGCTGACGACCTCGCGGGGCAGGTGATCCCGCTGGGCGTCGACTCGTCCGGGACTCGCGTCGCGTGGGATCCGCTTGCGCCGCAGGGGCATCTGCTCGCGCTGGGCCGGTCCGGGTCCGGCAAGCGGGTTCTGCTGACCGGGCTGATCCTCGAGGCCGCCGCGCGTGGCTGGCCGGTCTGGGTCATCGACCATCGTCGAGTCGACCTGCTCGGCGTGCGCGACTGGCCCAACGTGCAGATCGTCGCGTCCACATTGGACGACCAGATCGTCGTGCTCAATCAGGCGTGGCGCGAGATGGAGGGCCGAGTCGCGCTCGTCGAGTCCGGCGCCGACCGGTCCGAACTGGAGCCGATGATGGTCGTCATCCATCACTTCCGCGAGTTCGCGACGGCCGCCGCCGAGGCCGCCGCCCGTGCCGGACAGGCTTCCGCCGGTGCCCCCACCGCGGCCGACCGGGTCGCCGACCTGCTCCGGCACGGTCGGCGCGTCAACATGATCATCGTGCTCAGCGTCCAGCGCTCCGACGACCCTCTGCTGCGCGACGAGTACGCCGACGACCTCGGCGCGGTCGTGGCCCTGGGACGCATGGATGCGCACTCGACGCCCGCACTGCGATCCTCAGCCGATGACGACGAAGACGGCACCGAAGCGGTCCCCGGGCGGGCCAAGCTGCGCCTCGGCGACGCGCCTCCCGTGACGCTGCAGTGTTACTGGACGCCCGACCCCCGCGAGGCCCGTCGCTCCGGCGATGCCGACGACGCCACGCTCGTCGAGGCGTTCCGCCCACACGTCGTGACCCACCCGGTGTTGCACGTGCAGCGCCCGCGGGTGTGGAACGACACCCCGGCCGCTGCGTGGAAGTCGCTCATGGAGGCCGACCTCGCCGAAGGGTTCTCCCACGGGGCGAGCGGGCTGGTGGACTGGAGCCGGGCGCGCTCATCCGGGTCGGCAGGAGCGTCCGGGTCGGCAGGACCGTCCGGGACGCGCGGCAAGGACGTCGAAGGCTGGTCCGAGGTCGTGATGGTGTCGCAGCTCGAACCCGGCCATCTGGCCCGTCTCGACGACGAGACCGGCTGGGTCGTCGTCGAGCAGGTCGAGGCCGTCGAGAACGACGGCACCAAGGTCTCGATCGGATGGCGCGGAACGGACGGAGCCGGATCGCTCGTCGTTTCACGGACCCGGACGGTACGCATCCGGCACATGAACGACGGGGTCTACTGACGATGGGCAGGTGAAGTGAACCGTGGCCGACTCGATGTCCGACAACGACGCGTTCATCATGTTGCTGGCCGTGCCACTCGCGCTGCCGATCCTCGCCCCACTGGGTTTCGGAGCGTGGGACGAAGGCCGGGAGTGGATGATCGAACGAGGCTTCATCGCCTCGGCCGACGACGCCACCTGGTCGGTTCCCGGGTGGGACGGCGCCGGGATCGGCAGCGCTCACGTGGTGCTGCTCGTCTGCCTCGTGGTGTTGATCCTGGTCATCGGGTCGGTGATCAGTCGCCACCAGCGCGAGCGGCAGATCAACACCGAAGGCTGGGGTAGCGACTGAACATCACTGCGGCTCACGGCGGGCGTACTCCGCCCCACCGGCCCAATCAAGCAGAACACAGGGTTCGGCACCGACCACCCAGCCGTCGTGGCCCGGCGACACCACGAAGATGTCGCCAGGACCGGCCACCGCCTCGCGCCCGTCGTCCATCCGAATGGCCAACCTGCCGGACAGGACGTATCCGGTATGGGCCACCTCGCATGACGCGGTCCCGGCCAACGGACGTACATGCTCCGACCAGCGCCATCCGGGTTCGAAGACCACCCGGCCCACGCTCACCCCGGCGACGTTCACGACGGCGACGGAACCGTGGTCGAACCGTCTGACATCGTCCGGCTGGTCGTGTGACTTCGCCGCCAGCGTCATGGTCATCACAGTCCTCCGGTGACCGGGTCGTGGAGTCCGGGGCCCAGCTCGTCGATGACGGCGTTGGACTTGGCCGAGATGCTCTCCAGTTCCGCAGCGGACATCCCGCCCACGCCGGGTAACTCTCGTTCGATCACGAACTTCGGCATGGTGCCTCCTCGATTCGGGCGGTCCTGCGACCGCGATGTGCGCGTTGCCCCGACCATGCCCAGTCGCGATGTTCGCCGTCATGAGGCATTCACCTCAGATTTCGAGTCCGTCATTCGATGGGTGTGAGCGTGGTCAGCAGACCGTGCTCCATCGCGAACAACGTCGCCGCCGACCGAGTGGTGACGCCCGCCTTGACGTAGATCCGTTCGACGTGGTTGCCGACGGTTTTCGGGGCGATCCCGAGAGCTCGAGCGATGTGGCGGTTGGAGGCGCCCCGAGCCAGAAGCATCAGCACCTCCAACTCACGTGCGGTGAGTCCGGCGGGGCCGGCCACTCGCCGTCGCCGGGGGCGGCCCGCGGCGGTGAGCACTGCGTCGACGGCCACCGGGTCGAGCCGGCCCGCTCTGGCGTCCTCTTGCAGAACCCGCTCGGCCTGTTGCGGCTGCAGCGCCTGGCGATGTGGACGCGCCTCCAACTTGGTGTGGTAGCGCTCCGCCGCGCCGAGAATCCGCGCGCCGAACGGGATGCTGGATCCCGCGAGACCACGGTGGTAGCCCGACCCGTCCAACCTCTCGTGCGCCAGCCCAGCGATCTGGCCGATCTCGGCGAGCGCCTCGGGTCGGGCCAGCATGCGCTCGGTGTAGTACGAGTGCAGCCGAACGCGCTCGGCTTCGCCTGAGGTCAACGGGCCGGGCTTGTCCCAGATCGAGTTCGGCACGCCGGTACGTCCGAGGTCGTGCACCAGTCCAGCCCGGCGCACGAGCCGCTGCTCGTCTTCGGTCATCCCGACGCGATGGGCCGCGGCAGCTGCCAGGTCGGCGACGCCGCGCGAATGGCCACCGAAGTACGGCGACTTGATGTCCACCCAGTCGGCGACGGTCTCGAGTGCGGCATCGAGCTCGTCCTCGGCCAGCGGTGGGCGCAGCGCCGGCTCGCTGGCGATCATGTCGTCCCAGCCGGTGTCGTCAGTCAATCCATCGAAGAGATCGTGGGCGTGCGTGACGAAGGCATCGACGACGTCGGCGTCGAACTGCGTTCCGCTCCGCTCTCGCGTCACCGCGATCGCTGCCGCGACGCCACTACGACGAAAATGCACCTCGGCGACGTCACATACGTGCCACAGCCGGACCGGGAACGCGATGTCGGTACCGCCGAAACCCTTCGGCAGGCCCTTGCCGTCCCAGCGGGTGAAGATGTGCTGAAGGGGCTGCCACACACTGGGCCCCAGCCCGAGCCGCCGGGCCACGTTGGTGGTGACCTGGCAGTGCGCGCGCAGCGCGTCCTGAACCCCGCGTGCACCCGTGGCGAGCACGGCACCGCGCTTGGCGAGGCGCCGCGGCACCGCCTCTCCGGACCCCGCACGGTGCAGGAGATATCCCAGGAACGGCAGCGGCTTCAGGTCGACGTCGTACACGCCGGCCCGATAGTCGATGTCGTCACCGAACCACGCTGCGGCCTCGTAGGAGTCTGCGATACATCCGACCCAGCCCAGCAGTGTGATGTAGAACAACGACGAGCGTTCGGCTTGGTCCAGATTCAGCCGGTCCCCGAGCCGGCCTGCGACGACACACGACCGGGCGACGTGTCCCATGGGTTGTCCGAGGCCGAGGTCGACGGCCAACGACAGGGTTCCTACCAGCTCGCACAGCCGGACCCCGCTCGGCACGGACTGAGCCATGCCGGTGATCCTATCGCCGCCGGCTCAGCTCCAGTTCGAGTTGTCGCAGTACACGACGCTTTTCGTGTAGTTCGGCCGTGACGCGCTTCAGGGCTCGGAGCAAGATGTCGCGGATCTGCTGCCAGTGCTCACGTAACGACTTGTCCGCAGCGGTGAAAGCCGTCGTGACCGCGTCGGTGATCCGCCGAGCGATGGCGGCATCGTCGGCCGAGGGCACGCATTGCTCGGTGGCGGCGACGATCCGTTTGCGGGTGGCCGCGAGGTGCTCGGCGCTGCGCTCGGTCGCCTGGCCGGCCTGAGAGACGCTCCGTTCGAGTGACTGGCAAGCCCGCTCGAGTTCGCGTACTTCGGTCTGGACCAGCTGGAGCCGGCGGTGCGGAGCCACGGACACCGTCGCTCACCTCCCTTCAATGGCGCGAGCTGCGAGGTGGCATTACCGCCGTGCGGCGTGGACGACCTCGCGGCCCCGGTCGCCGACGGTCTTGGCCGCGGTGGGGATCACCTGGCCCAGCTGTTTGCGGGCCTGTCCCAGCCCGGAGCTGACCTGGGTGGCGCTCTTGCCGACCTGCTGGCCGCCGGCCTGGAGCTGCTCGGTGTTGCTGCCGATGTGGTCGGCGCCGTCGATCAGACCGTCGACGGCCTGTTGCAGCTTGACCGCGGTCTCGCGCAGGCTGTCGGTGAACGTGGTGACCTGCGCGGCAATCGGCCGGATGCGTGGCTCGAACGTCGCGGCCAGGTCGGCGTCTCCACGTTGCAGGTTGCTGCAGGCCGTGTTCAGGACTTTCGCCGCCTCCTCGGCCGTGGATGCGGAGCGAAGCAGGTCGTCGAACGTGGCCCGCACCTCGGTGGCCTTCGCCTTCAGTCGAGCCGCGGCGGCCTTGGCCTCCTCGGCCGGCGCCTGTAGCCCGTTGAGCGCCTCGACCGCCGCGTCGGCCTTGCGTTGCAACTCCGCGAGACCGCGGGACGTCTCGTCACCGCCACGGACGAGGTCGTTCGAGACGCCGATGAGGATCTCACCGGACTCCTTGATGCTCGGCATTCGTCGCCCGTCCTTCCCAGGTCGATTCACTCCGTCCATGGCTGCATGGACGCCATTCCTCGGTGGTGCTTCTCGGTGATGTAGGTGCCCGGTCCGGTGTTTCTGTGACGCCGTCAGCGCAGGTCGTTCTCACAGCGCACCGGTGGCGACGGCGATGCCGATGAATCCGGCGGCCGCCACACCGGCCAACGCCGCGGCGAACCGGGACACCGCCGTGGCTTGTGGTTCACGGACCAAACTCGGCCCGGCACACAGCGCGGGCAGGCGGACGAGCACTCCGGTGGCCAGTCCGGCGGCGGTGACCACGACGACGCCGGCGAGCAACAGCGACAACGTCCACACCGGCGGAGCGGAGCCACCGACGATCACCATGGCGACGGCGCCGAGGACGCCGGCCGCACCCGCAGCGCCGAACACCACACGCTGCGCCTTCTGGTCGTGAGACTGCAGCCAGGTGTCGAACTCTGCCTCGGCGGCACGGAGTTCGTCGCGACGGCGAGCCAACGAGGTGAGCGCGATGCCGAGGTCGCCGCTGCTGGCCCGCCGGCGGATAGGCCGGCCGGTGGGGCCGTTGGAGTCGGCTCCGGTGACGCCGTGGGCCTCGCGAACCGTGGCGGTGTGCTCCAGACCCGCCTGCGCTTCGGCCCGGGCCCGCTCGACGCCTCGCAGCCGGGCGGCCGCGGCCTGGTCGACCTGGTCTGACTCGTCGGCGATGGTCGCTTCCTCGTGCCGCAGCATCAGCTCGGTGCTGTGGACCGACGAGGTGAACCGCGACAGGGTGGCACAGTACTCCTGCATCGCGGCAGCCCGCGGCGCGCGGTACCGGTCGGCGTCGGCACGGCTGGCCGATTCGACCCCGGCGTCGGCGGTCATCGCGCCGGCTCCGAGTCGACCGGCGTGCGCGGCAGCGGGATGTCGGCACCGATCGTCAACGGATCCACGAGGACCGGTTCGCCGTCACCGGCCAGATCGTGGAACCACATCCGGCCCCGAGTGGCCGGGAACGGCGGGCGCTGGCCCAGGAACGTCGCGGTGTCGATCAGATCCGAGCCGGCATCGGCCCGCAACTGCAGCCGTTCACCGTGCGGGCCCAGGGCGCGCTGCCGTTCGGGCGTGTCCAGCCAGATCAGCGGGAACACCGACTGGGACGGCGCGGTGCCGCACAACCAGCTCAACGGATGCACGTCGTCGTCGCCCGTGGAGTAATAGGGGACCTCGGTCGTGGCGTACTGCATCCCGAGGACCGCGACGAACGTCGGGCCGTCCGCGCGGGTGGCGACGTCGGGCAACGTGTCGAGGTCGGCTTCGGTCACCGTGCGTATCCGGCTCCCGAGCTGCGTGACCAAACGGTCCAGGACCCGACGGGCCGGTATGCCGTCGGGAAGCAGATCGACCACGACGAACCCGGCATCGCGGCAGCCTGGCTGGATGGCGAGGCCGGCCATGATGGCGCTGATCGCTGCGATGGCATGGCGCTCGTCGCGGCACGACATCAGCAGCCCGCGCCCGTCGCCGGCGAGCGCCGGCACGCCGATCAACGGCGGATTCACCCCCACCGGTGCGCCCAGGTGGATGGTGGGCGTGGCGGTGGCAGTCAGGACGTCGGTGACGTCGCAGATGTCGACTGCGCCGGCGCCGCGGCTGACACGGATGCGCGAGTCCGGGCCGTACAACTCGAGAACGTCGGTGCGAATCCGCCGGCGCTCGTCCGGCCCCAGCATCCCCGCCTGGAAAAGTTGGTCGGCGTCTTTGTCGCCGCGGGCCTGGTTGAGGACGCCGGAACCGCGACGCCCGGTGTCGAGCCGCTCCCGCACGGTGCGGTCGAACAGGTTGGACAGTTCGTCGGGTTTGCAGCGTAGCCCGACGCGCAGCTCGAGTTGGTCGAAGACCGACGCCTTCTGCAGTCCGCGGCCGGTGCCGACCGAGTTGAGGCTCTGGGTGGCCAGCAGCAGGTGGATGCCCTGGCTGCGGCCTTGTTTGGCCAGGACGTCCAGGAGGTCCCAGGCGGCGTCTTCTGTGGGGCCGGTGAGCATGAGCTGGAATTCGTCGACGACGAACAGGATCCGCGGCAGTGTCTGGCCGGTGACATCGCGGTACTCGGCGATGTTCTTGATCTCCTGCCCATAGGTCAGCGACGCTTCCTTGAACAGCTGTTTGCGCTCGGCATCGACACCACTGAGATCCTTGAGCACACCGAGGGCGAACGTCGCGTCCGCTTCGATGCCGACCACCCGGACGTGCGGCATGGCCGGTCGGTCCGGCCGGGTCGCGTACTCGGCGAACTCGACCCCTGCTTTCATGTCCAGCAGGTACATCTCCAGCTCGTCGGGCGAGTAGCGGTGCGCCAACGCATGGATCAAGCCGTGCAGGAGCGTCGTCTTCCCCGACCCGGACGGCCCGACGATGATCCCGCCGATGGCCACGCTCTCGTCGTCGCCCACCCCGAGTTCCATCGTCGTGCCGTCGGCGCGCACACCGACTGGTGCCGAGATGGAGGTGAGGGTGCGTCCGGTCCCGGGTTCTTCGGTGGCGAGGATGTCGGCCAGGTGGACGGGGCGATTGGAGCCGCGCTGGGCCGCGGGAGCCACCGTGGTCGCCAGGAATCGATGCTGGGCTGAACCGGGTGGGTTCGGGCACCGGAGCCGGGCGTTGTGATGCAGGGTGGGCGGCGAGGACTCCCACGTCGCACCACCCTCGTGGTCGACGTGGATGTGTTCGGCGACGTCGGTGAGATCGGTGAGGTCGACGCCGGGCGGGAGATCGCGGCCGGTGTCGATGACGGCGACGACGCCGACGCCGCACCGGTTGCCGGTGCGGGCCAGTGCCCACAGTTGGGCTGCGTCGTCGGCGTGCATCCCGGTGTCGACACCGGCGGCGAAGACCAGCGTGCACGCGATGCCCTGAGCGGTGCCGGTTTGCCAACGCTTCACCAGGGAGTCGTCGTCGCCGAGCAGAACACGGCTGTTCAGCCGGTGCACATGGTCGCGCACCGCGGACAGCTCGGCCGAGATCTCTTCGTGGGTCGCCCGGACGCCACCGCTGACCAACGGCTCGGGCACGCGGCTGAGAATGCCGAGGTTCTGGCCCAGACCGCCGGCGTCGAGCAGGTGCACCCGAAGCGAACCGGGCAGCGCCGATGCCAAGGCCCGGGTCACGAACGCCTGCGCGAGGTTGTGCGCTGGGGCCCGGCCGCCGGTGGCGTGAGTGATGACGACGTTGGCGCCGAGCGTGGGCAGCACGAACGGCAGCTCGACGATGCTGTGCGGCGCCGCCAGGCCCAGTGTCGCCGCCTGGACCACACGTGGGGTCTCGACGGGTTCGTCGTACGGCTCGTCCCACACAGGAGCGTCCCAGGGGGCGTGCGAGTAGCGCGGACTGCGGCCGAGTAGGTCGGAGATGTCGAGGCGTACGCGATCGGTCGCGGCATCCAGCAGGGCGTTGGCGTGTGTCCGGCGACGTTCGGAGTCGCGCGTCAGCGCTTGCCGGTCCGCGTCGTGGCGCCGGTTTTCACCGTCGGCGGCGGCTTCGGCGAGATCGTAGAGGGCTCGCGCGGCATCCTCGGCCGCGCGCACCGCGTGGGCCAGTCGGGCGGGCGGGCCGGCGTCGCCTGCGCTGAGTTGCCCGATCCGTGGGGCGGAAACGCGCATGTGTGCTCTTCCTCCCGTCACAGCGGTACGTGTCGACTACGAAGGTGCGTCGAAGCGACGTTCTGTGACGCAGGTGAGCACACGGGTTCAGCGGGGCCCGTCGTCCCCGTCCGGCGGGACCCGAACGAAGCGTTCGAGTTGCTGGGCCTGAATCTCCCACTCGGGGTACTTGAACAAGATCGAGCTGGTGGTGGCGCCGGCCGCGAGCGCCACGGCGACGACCCACCATCCAGACGAGAACCAGCCGAGCAGCGCCACGACGCCGGCCGTGGTCAGCGCACCCTGCCCGGCGATCGTCGCCAGGCCGGCGACGTAGTCGTTGTCGCGGCGGCGGGCGATGAAGTCGATGGCACCGCAACCGAGGCCGACCGCGGCGACGGGTGCGAATCCGTCGTGCAATTCGGCTACCCCGAGAAGGTCGAGGACAGTGCCGGTCGCGGCCAACGCGATCGCCACGATCGAGGCCATCATCGTGGTGATGCCCAGCAACAGCAGCATCGTGTGCCGGACGGCCATGGAGGTGTAAGCCTCGATGGCCGCGCTCTCTGCGTTCGAGAAATCGTCTCTGTATTCCATGCATACCTCTTCGCGATGGCGATCACGCGTTTCAGCGAGCCGATGCCAACGTAGGTGTCCGTGCAAGGACTTCCGTGACGAGATGATCCGGTACAACGAGTTCATCGGCAAACGGAGTGGCTTGTTTGAGCGGATATGCCATTGAATGACTGATCGGCGTGATGAGCAAGAGGTCTGGACGATGTAGTTACGACGAAAGCTGGTCGCTTTGTCTAGATGACCCCGATTTGACCGCGACTGCACAGGCCCTCGACGCGCGACGCCCGCCGAAGGCTGGAGCCCTCGGCGGGCGTGCGAGAGATTGAACGTCCGTCGAAATCAGTTCACGTAGTCACCGAGCTCGTTGAGCAGAGCCGCCTTGGGCTTGGCTCCGATGATCTCCTTGACGACCTCACCGCGGTCGAAGACCTTCAAAGCGGGAATGGACGTGATGCCGTATTTGGCCGCGAGCTCGGGGTTCTCGTCCGTGTTGAGCTTGACGATGTCGAGTTTGTCCTGGTTGCTTGCGATTTCTTCGAGTACCGGGGCAATCATTCGGCAGGGTGTGCACCATTCGGCCCAGAAGTCGACAAGTACCGGTTTGTCGCTTTTCAGGACTTTCTCGTCGAAGTCGGCATCGGTGACGTGCTGGATGTTTCCCATATTCACTCCTTGTATGTGGCTCGAGGTGTCACGAGACGACGAGTTCGGCCTTGACGTTCTGCGCGACCTCGATGTCGGCGAGGTACCGCTCGGCATCGAGTGCCGCCTGGCAACCGGTGCCCGCAGCGGTGATCGCCTGCCGGTAGGTGTGGTCGACGAGATCTCCTGCCGCGAAGACCCCGGGGAGATTGGTTCGCGTGGACGGTGCGTCGACGAGCACGTACCCCTCGTCGTCGAGCTTGACCTGGTCCTTGAACAGCTCGGACCGGGGATCGTGGCCAATGGCGACGAACAGTCCCGTGACGTCGAGCGTGCGCTCTTCGCCGGTGACCGTGTCGCGCAGCACCAAGCCGTTCACCCTGTCGTCACCGATGATGTCGGTGACGACGGTGTTCCAGATGAACTCGATCTTCTCGTTCGCGAAGGCCCGTTCCTGCATGACCTTGGAGGCACGCAACTCGTCGCGACGGTGAATGACGTAGACCTTCCGCGCGAACCGAGTGAGGAACGTGGCCTCCTCCATGGCCGAGTCACCGCCGCCGACGACGGCGATGTCCTGGTCGCGGAAGAAGAAGCCGTCACAGGTGGCACACCAGGACACGCCGTGGCCGGAAAGCCGCTTCTCGTTCTCGAGTCCGATCTCGCGATAGCCGGAGCCGGTTGCGAGAATAACGGCGCGGGCATGGTGAACGTCACCGTTGCTGTCGGTGACGGACTTCACGTCGCCGGTGAGGTCGACCTCGGTGGCGTCGCGGGTGAGAATCTCGGCGCCGAACCGTTCGGCCTGTGCGCGCATCTCTTCCATCAGCGCCGGGCCCATGATGCCGTCCCGGAAGCCGGGGTAGTTCTCGACGTCCGTGGTGTTCATGAGTGCACCGCCCCACGTGACCTCGCCTTCGAGGACCAGTGGATCGAGCCGTGCTCGTGCCGCGTAGATGGCGGCGGTATACCCGGCCGGGCCGGAACCGATGATGATGAGATTCCTCGTGTCCGTCACGCTGGCGCCTTCCGTTACTCGCCTGTCACCTGCCACAACCGATCCTAGGCCGCCGACATTCCCCGAGCGCGGCGTGCTCGATCTCACTACGGCCGGGGAAGCGTGACCGGCACGGAAAGCTCCTCAGTCGTGGTCGAACCACACGTCGGGACCAAGTGACCGTGCAGTTGACCAGCTGCTTCGTCCTCCAACACGACGAGCACACCCGGTCCGGAATCGGTCGACCCGACCAGGCTCAGCCCGAGTTCGGCAGCGAGCGCCGCGCCACACTCGGGCGCGAGCTCGGCGTCGTTCTCCCACACGTCATTGACCGCGCTGCGGAGATCAGCGGGCGCGGGAGCCGCTGCGCCGGACCCCGCTGAATCGGGCTCCGCCGAATCGTCGTCCAGCACTTCTGATTCGTCCTGGGCCTGGTTGTGCTGTTTCGGCCCGGACTCGAGCTCGCTGGATTCGCCCGCCTGGCCCGAGCTCCCCGCGGACGTCATGTCGCCGCCGCCGTCGTCCGACGTCACGGCCACGTATCCGGCCAAACCGACGACGGCCACGCTCGCAGCCAAGGCCAGCGCGCGAGGGGCGCGTCGTCGGAACCACGCGACGGTGCCGGGGTCGGCGTCTCCGCCCGGGACCGACGCGCCGGAGGATTCGCCGCGACCGGCTGCCTCGGCCGAGATGGCGGCGGACAGCCGAGCCGACACGTGCTCCGGGACCGGCTGCTCTGCCGGAAGGTCGCGCAGTGCGACGCGCACGGCGTTCAGCTGCTCCATCACGTCCTGGCAGTCCGAGCAACGCTCCACGTGGGCGGCGACGGCCGTGGTGTCGTCAGTCAGGCTGCCTTCGACGTACTCGGCGAGCACCTCGGAGGACGGATGCGGTCCAGTCGTACTCATCGGTGCTCACCTCCTTGCCCATGCGTGGTCGAGGATGGGACGTCGGCCCCGGAAGGTTGGTTCCCCTCGGGAGCGGACCATCCGGGCGAAAGCAACGGCAACAGTTTGGCTCGGGCCCGTGCGCAGCGGCTCTTGATGGTGCCGACCGGCAGTCCGAGCAGTTCTGCGGCTTCGGCGACCGGGTAGCCCTCGACATCGACCAGCACGAGCGGGACTCGTTGGTCGTCGGGCAGTGTGGCCAGCGCTTGCTCCAAATCGAGTCGCAACGCGGTCTGCTCGGCAGGATCGGCCCGCGGTGCCGTCGTCGGCATCGCGCCGGGGACTTCGGTGCCGTCGAAGGCCACGGGGTCGGCCGGGCGAGCGGCGTTGTGCCGCACCCGGTCGAGGCAGGCGTTGACGACGATGCGGTGCAGCCACGTGGTGACCGCGGATTCCGAGCGGAACGAGCCCGCGCGGCGGAAGGCGTTGATCATGGCGTCCTGGAGTGCATCGGCGGCCTCATGGGGGTCGCCCAACGTGCGCAGGGCCACGGCCCACAATCGATCCTGATGTCGTCCGACCAACTCGCCGAAGGCTGCGGAATCGCCGTCGACGTGCCTGCGAAGCAGCTCTGCGTCACTGGCCGCTGGCGCGGACGAGGGTCCTGTCACCCCAGCACCTCCGCATTCGTGATGCCGCCACGATAGTTGTCGCCGTCCAGTGGCAACGCAGTGAACCACACGAGCACGTAGCGCGTCGTGACGGCCTCGTCCAGACCGTGCACGACATTTTGATCGGCTCCCTCGATCTCGTCGATGACGGTCCAGTCGTCGAGATCGTCAGGGGCGTCGTCGGCGTCTTCGGCGGCCACGCGAAGCTCGAGCGACGACCCCTCGTTGAGCAGATCGAGGCGGATCTCTCGTACGTCGACGGCTTCACCGAGGTCGAGGTAGAGCCCGACGCCGGCCTTCTGCGCCTCCATCGGGTCGTAGTAATTGACGGTGGTCCAAGCGGTCTCATCGTCACCGTCGAGAACGTTGCCGACGTCGCTGGGGTTCTCTTCGCCGTTGCCGTCGGGATCGAAGTCCTTCGCCTCGGCCACCTCGAGCGGTGTGGGATCGGCCGCGGGTGTCTCCTCGCCGGACGTGGTGTCGCCGGCCGAGGGCGTGTCAGCCGCCCCAGGATCGTCGTTGGTCGCATCGTCGATGGCGCCGAGCAAGAGCTGAAGACCCACGAGAGTCGAGCCCACGAGCAACAGCGTCGCGGCCATGACGCCGAGTACCCGGGACGCCCGTCCGGACTTGCGCCGTTCGCGGCGCGGTTCGACCCGCCCGACGGTGCCGGCCGCGCCGGGCTCGTCGAGAACAGCGGGTCGGTCGTCGGCGTACACGTTCGGCTCGGCCACCATCGGCCGCCAGCCCCGCGAGCCGGAACTCAACTCCGCTGCGACCGCCAACGGCGTCACCAACGGCGGGGCGTGATGGCGCCGGGCGTGCCCGATGGCCCGGTCGGTCACGGCGTCGAGCATCGTCGGAACTCCAGGCCGAACCTGGCGGGCCGAGCAGAGACGACCGTCGATATGCGGGGCCGGCGCCAAGCCGCCGCATGGGCCCGCCGGCCAGCGAGCCGTCAGCCCGGCGTAGAGCACACTGCCGATGCCGATCGCGTCGAGCTCCGCGGGATCGGGATGCGCCGGGTCGCTGGGCGGGTTCGGTACCGGGCTCGGTCCGCGCAGCGCATGTTCAGTCTCGAGGCCGGCGATCTTGATCGATCCGTCGGCTGTCACGAAGACCAGGGTGGGGTCGATGCGGCGGTGCGACATGCCCTGGGAATGGGCCGTGGCCAGCGCTTCGGCGACCTCGCGCCCGATGGCCGCGGCCTGGTCCGGCGCGAAGGCGCCGGCGCCGAGCAGCATGGCGAGGCTCTGCCCAGGGGTCCATTCGCGCACCACGTAGGCGACGTCGTCCGTCCCGACATCGAGCACGCGGAGAAAACGCGGGTCGGAGACGGTGGACGACACACGCGCCGCCGTGACGAATCCCAGCGCGCGCGGGTCGTTCGCGTCGACGGACTGAATGAACACGGCGCGGCGCAGGACGTCATCCACCGCCTGCCAGGAGTGCACGCCGTCGGAATCGTCGAGAAGTCGTTCGAACCGGTAGCGTCCGGCCAGCGTGCGGCGTTGACCAGGCTGGACGGTGCCGCCCGGTGGGGGCAGCGAGCCAGCATCGCCGGACCGGTTCGGCTGGGTGTCGGCCGGTGGCACGGCCGGCACGATCGGGCTCGGCGGAGCCGGGGGGTGGGTGCTCGCGGTGCGGATGCCCCCGGCCGCGGTGTCGAAGAAGCTGGGGACGCCGGGCAGGGTCTCGTCGAGGAAGAACTCCGAGGTCATGCCGGGGTCGACCGGTCGGCGGAAGATGCTCAGCGTGCCGGTTTCAGCTGGCAGCTGGTATTCCGCGGTGTCCTCGAGCAGGTCGCCGATGTCGACCTGCGCCGGGGCCACGGGCGGGGCTCCGCGCAGCTTCGCCATGATCATCGCGATGGCGCGCCGCACTTCGTCGACGCGGAAGGCGTAGGCGAGGCCGATGAACACGGTGACGCCGACGAGGCCGCCGATGACCAGTTCGATCAGGCGGACGATCAGCGTCGGCGCGCTGCTGAGCACGCCGAGACCGGTCCAGCCGCGCCACACCAGCCACGCGATCCCGGCGGCGATCAGCGAGTGCATCGTCAGCCGGACCGTGTGCTGGACGATCCGGCTGCCGCCCAGGGTCCCGATCCGTCGTTGCAAACGCAGGACGCCGATGGTCGATCCGACGATGTACGCGAGGCTGTAACCGCCGGCCAGGGCCATGGTGACGTACTGGGCGGCCGGCGCGACCACCGCGATGCCCACCGCCGCGGCGATCATCACCGCCGACACCCAGATCTGGGTGAAGAACGGGGTCTTGGTGTCCTGCAGCGCGTAGAACCCGCGCAACGCGAGATAGTGGACGGTGAAGCCGACGAGTCCCGGCATGAGCAGGATCAGAGTGAGCGCGAGCCGGCCGGTCTGCCCCTGCGCGGAGCCGTGGTCGAAGATCATCGCCGTGAGCGGGAAGGCCAAGGCGGCCATCAGCGCACCCAGCGGGATGATGATGGCCAGGCACATCCGGATCGCGGAGACGAGCTTGGTGCGGACGTCGTCGAGGTGGCCCTCCGAGGCGAGGTCCGACAACCGGGGGAGCAGTGCCGTGGCCAGCGACACCGTGATGACCGAATGCGGCACCATCATGATCAGCATGGCGTTGGCGTACACGGAGTAGCCGGCCCCGGCGTCGCCGGCCGCTGCACTGCTCGCACCCGAGGCGACGTTGACGACCACCAAGTACGCCAACTGGTTGGCCACGACGAAACCGAACGTCCACAGGCCCAGCCGGATCGGCTCGCCCAGCCCCTGGCCACGCCAGTCGGTCCGGAACCGTAACGAGAAGCCGGTCTTGCGCAGGACCGGCAGGAGGACCAGCGCCTGCGCCACGACCCCGAACGTGGAGCCCAGCCCGAGCAACAGGGTCTGATTCGTCGTGAACGGCTCGAAGCCCTGCTTCCCGTAGACGACCAGGAACGCGGCGAACACCGCGATGGCGACGACGTTGTTGAGGATCGGGGACCACATCATCGGTCCGAACCGACCCTTGGCGTTGAGCATCTGCCCGATCAGCACGTACAGGCCGTAGAAGAAGATCTGCGGCAGGCAGAAGCGCGCGAAGGCGACCATGTTGTCGAAGTACGGGCGCATCTCGGGTTCGAGATAGCGGTCGTCGACGATCACCTGCATGATCCACGGCGCCGCCAGGACGGCCGCGATCGTCGCCAGCCCGAGGACCGTCACCGCCAGGCTGAACAGCCGTTGAGAGAACGCCTGGCCGCCGTCCGCGTCGTTCTTGATCGCCCGAACCAGGACCGGGACGAGCACCGAGTTGAGAACGCCACCGCCGACCAGGATGTAGATCATGTTCGGGATGACGTTGGGCACGTTGAACACGTCCGCCGTGGTGGCGGTCAGGCCGATGGCGGCCGCGATGACCGCAGCCCGGGCGAAGCCGGTCAGCCGCGAGACCACGGTTCCGGCGGCCATGACGGCGCTCGAACCGAGCAGTCCCGGCGAGCGGGGCTCTTGGGTCGACGTCACCTGCTCGCCTCCTGAACCGGATCGGCGGCAGGGGTGTCTGCGTCGTGCTCGGCATCGGGTTCGTCCGGCGTTCGGCGGCTGCGCACGGCACGGCGGACGAGCGTCACGGCGAACAGCGCCCCGGCCCCGGCGACGATGACCCATCCGATGGTGCCGTAGTCGGTGGCGTTCACCACGGTCGGGCGCATCGGCCCGATGGCGACACCATCGCTGGTGGTCAGCTGGACATTGATCGGGACCTTGCCGTTGGCGGCGGCCTGAGCGGTCACCTGGACGAGTTCGCGGGCGCCAGGCTCTATCTGCTGAACCTCGACATCGTCGATCTGCAAGCGGTCGACGTTGGCCGAGTCGATGTCGAGGCCGACGGAGATCGCCTGCGGAAGGTCGTTGGTGACCGTCAACGGGAAAGTCCCGTTGCGGCTCGAGAGCGTGACGGACTCCGGCACGGTGACGCTCACGTCGTCGAGATGACGAGAGAGGTCGTCGTCGATGGTCTGCGCGTAGGCTTCGCCGGCGGCTGGGTCGTCGCGCCACCCGCTCGAGGTGGCGCGCACCGGCGCCAAGGGCAGGCCGTCGGGTGCGTCGTCCGGATCGGCGAGCAGGCTGGCGTACTGGCCGGCCCGCTCGTGAACGTCGGCTGCGGCGTCGACGTTGGTCGCGGGAAGCAGATTTGCGCTGTCGTCAGGTTGCGGCTCGACCGGCTGGGGCTCTCGGGCGTTCGCACCGGCGACAGCGTCGTCGAGCGACATCGGCTCCACCCACGGAATCGACGTCCAGGCGCGGACGACGGCCCGTGCGGTGGTGGCCTCCGGCCGCCAGCGCAGGGGAGGCGCAGCCACGACCGGGGCGGGACTGGCGTCGTCGTCGGTGGACATGGCGATGAACGCGGTCTCGGCGAACCACCGCTGCCGTACGTCGAGAGCGCCGGCCTGAGTGTCAGTGGCGGCCACGGCGTCGCTGATCGCGTCATCGAGCCCGACGTCGGTGACCACGGCGTCGAGGGCCGCCTCACCGAGGCTGAACGTGGCCGCGGTGGGTCCGGGCCGTGGAGACACGGCGTCCCCCGGCACGATGACGGTGTTCACCCCGGCGACGGCCAGCGCCCCGAGGGCCCGCCCGGTGACCGAGCTCCGGTCGAGCCACCCCACCGGCGCTTTCGTGGTGGCCAATGAACCGGGACGCAGCCCCTGGGCGGTCGATACGGCGATCGAGCGGCGCATGACCGTACCGGCCAGATCGGCGTTGGTGGCGGCTAGGGCTTCGATGTCGGGAACCGCATACGGCAGGTTCACCACCTGGTGGCCGGAGGCCGCCTGGCGCAGCGCCGACAGCCAGTCGCGCGCGGTGTCGCTGTCGGCTTGGGACCCTTCGATCGGGCCGGATGCCGACATGACCTGGTAACCCTGGGCCATCACCTCGGCGGTGTCGAGCAGGTCGGGGTCGATCGCCCAGGTCACCGGGGCGTCGGCGGCCGCCTTCACCAGTTCGGTCAGCGGCTCGCCGGCGCCGATCTGGGCCGCGAGAGAGTTATCGAGCAGGGTGGCGTCGGGCAGCATCGCCGGTCGGGCGGCCAGCGGCCACAGCATGCTCACCGGCACGCGCGGCAGTGTGTCGTCGTCAGGTAGCCAGGGCACGACGGTGCGTGCCGTGTCCAACCGCAGCCGGTCTTCGCTGTCCTGCGGTGAGCCCATGACGTCGACGCCGACGACATACACGCCGGTGTCGCCGAAGTCGAGAAGCTCAGTCGGGATGGTGAGGGAGAACGGCTGCGACTCACCTGGTTCGAGGGTGTCGTCGATGGGGTCGTAGACGTCGCTGTACCGTGCGCCCCAGTTGAGAGTGTCGTCGGTGCCGACACGGCTGATGTCGGCGCGCGCTTGGACGGGTACCCGGCTGAACCGGGGCAACACCTGTGCGTTCTGGATGGCTTCGTCGCCGGCGTTCTGCACCGTCCCGCTGAGCACCAGAGTCTCATCGGTGCTCGTCAAGGCGCTTGGCGCGACGGTGTGCAGTGCGGCGACGACCATCGGGCCGGGCGGTCCGGTAGCCGGATCTGCGGCACCGGCCGAGCCGGCCGCCGCGGGAAGGACCGTGGCACTGAGGAGTCCGGTGGCCAACACCGCCCGCCGGACGCGACCGAGCCACGTCATGGACAGTCCCTGCTCGAGTACGTGGACAGCAGGTCGGGGAGCCTACGGGCCAGCCGGCGCTCGGACGCGTAACGCATCCGCCCGGCCAACTCGCCCAGCGGCACCCAGGCCACTTCACTCACCTCCACGTCGTCGGTGCTCAGGCTCCCACCCGTGGCTTCGAGGAGAAAGTGATGCACCGTCTTGTGGATCCTCCGGTCGTCCGCCACGAACCAGTAGTCGATGTCGCCCACCGCGGTGATGACCCGCGATGTCAGACCAGTCTCCTCCGAGACCTCCCGAACCGCAGCCTGCTCTGCAGTTTCACCGTCCTCCACGTGTCCTTTCGGCAGCACCCACTCCAGCCGACCGCGTCGATCGATCCGCCCGATGAGCACGACGCACGACGCGCACTCGACCCGGTCGACCACGAGACCTCCGGCGGAGGTCTCGGTGACCGTCCGAAGCCTCGGGCGGTTCCCGCGGCGACGCCTCTGGCCGCGGCGTCGCCGGTGGTGCGAGCCGTCGGCTGGAGGAGACGGCTCGCCGGGCATACGTCCAGACTAACCGTATTGCTCCTGCTCGATCCGGGTCGGCGCGCCGCCGCCGGCCTCGCGCGGGCCACGAGCCGTCCCGTCCACGGCGGCTCATCTGCACCTCGTACCCTGGTGCGTCGTGACCGAACGTAACGACCTGACGCAGCAGCTGTCCGTGGCACAACGCCAGGCGGTGCGCCAACTGTTACGCATCTCTCCGGTCGCCGACGAGCTCGGCCGGCGCTTCGAAGCGGCGGGCCACCAGCTCGCGCTCGTCGGCGGTTCGGTGCGCGATGCGCTGCTCGACCGTCTCGGTCATGACCTCGACTTCACCACGTCAGCCCACCCGGACGAGACGAAACGCCTGCTGTCCGGGTGGGCCGACGCCGTCTGGGACGTCGGGCGCGCGTTCGGCACCATCGGTGGGCGCAAAGGTGAGTTCCAGATCGAGATCACGACGTACCGTTCGGACATCTACGACCGCGACAGCCGCAAACCCGAAGTGTCGTACGGCGACTCGATTCACGACGACCTGATCCGGCGCGACTTCACCATCAATGCGATGGCCGTGACCCTGCCCGGGCACGACTTCATCGACCCCTACGGCGGATTGGGCGACCTGAGCCGTCGAACCATCCGGACCCCGGGCACCCCGCAGCAGTCGTTCTCCGACGACCCGCTGCGGATGATGCGCGCTGCGCGCTTCGCCGCCCAACTCGACTTCGACGTGGCTCCGGACGTCGTGACGGCGATGAGTGACATGGCCGACCGGATCACCATCGTCTCAGCGGAGCGGATCCGCGACGAACTGACCAAGCTGCTGCTCTCGCCGCGACCCCGGGCTGGGCTGACCCTCCTGGTCGACACCGGCCTGGCGGACCACGTCCTGCCCGAACTGCCGGCGCTGCGCTTGGAGATCGACGAACACCACCGGCACAAGGACGTCTACGAGCACTCCCTGACGGTGCTCGAGCAGGCGATCGACCTGGAGCATCGCCTCCCGGACGGGGGCCCGGACCTGGTGATCAGGCTCGCGGCGCTGTTGCATGACATCGGCAAGCCCAAGACGCGCAGGTTCGAGCCGGGCGGCGGGGTCAGCTTCTACCACCACGATGTCGTCGGCGCGAAGATGGCGAAGAAGCGTCTCACCGCTTTGCGGTATCCCTCGTCGGTGGTGCAGAGCGTGACCGAACTCACCGCACTTCACCTGCGCTTTCACGGCTACGGTGGCGGCGATTGGACCGATTCGGCGGTGCGGCGCTACGTCCGCGACGCCGGTGACGAGCTCGAACGGCTGCACATCCTGACTCGGGCGGACTGCACCACGCGCAACAAGCGCAAGGCACAGGCGCTGCAACGGGCCTACGACGACCTCGAGCAGCGCATCGAGCGGCTGCAGGCCGAAGAGGAACTGGCGGCCATCCGCCCGGATCTCGACGGCGACCAGATCATGCAGATTCTCGGGATCCCACCTGGGCCGGTCGTCGGGCGCGCCCGCAAGCACATGCTCGACATCCGCCTCGACCGCGGCCCGCTCGACGAAGACGAGGCGCGCGAGGAACTGCTGCGTTGGTGGGCCGAGCAACCGGAGAGCCGGTGATCGTCGGCTGAGCGGTCCCGCGATGCTCTGCTGTCAGCAGAGCATCGCGTTCAGGCTTGCTGGATCAGCGACATGGCGTGTTCGACCAGAGTGACCAGAACGGTCTTCACCGACTCGCGCTCACGAGCGTCGGTCACCACGAACGGGACCTCGGGGCCGACCTGGAGCGCGTCGCGGACGTCTTCGGCGTCGTGCTCCTGAACGCCGTCGAAGGCGTTGAGCGCGACCAGGAACGGGATACCGCGCTGCTCGACGTAGTCGATGGCCCCGAAGCAATCGGCCAGCCGGCGGGTGTCGACCAGGACGACCGCGCCGATGGCCCCGCGCGTGATGTCGTCCCACATGAACCAGAACCGGTTCTGACCCGGCGTGCCGAACAGGTAGAGGACGAGGTCGTCGGCCAACGTGATGCGGCCGAAGTCCATGGCGACGGTCGTCGTCCGCTTCTCGGGCAACATGCTCAAGTCGTCGACGCTTGTCGACGCCTCGGTCATGAGTGCCTCGGTGCGCAACGGCTCGATCTCGCTCACCGCACCGACGAACGTCGTCTTGCCGACGCCGAAGCCGCCGGCCACGACGATCTTGACCGAGAGCGCGTCCTGGTCGGCGTGTGTGCCGCCGGACACCTCAGAGTCGACGAAGCCCATCCCTCACCCTTTCCAGCACGCTGAGGTTTCGGGCCGGTTCAGAGGAACCGGCGTAGGCCGCGTGTGGGTCAGCGACCCGCACAAGACCCTCGGTCTCGAGATCGGCAACAAGCACACGGGCCACTCCGAGAGGCATCGACACGATGGCCGCCACCTCGGCGACCGAACGGGGAGAATGGCACAGGCGCAGAATCCGCTCGCGCTCGGGTTCCGGGTCGGCCCCGGCGCTCCGGCCGGTGCTGGTTGTCGACACGAGCGCCTCGATGGCGATGTCCTGAACCGGACGTGTCCGTCCGCGCGTCGCGAGATACGGTCGCACGCGCCGCCCGTCGGGTGTAGCCATCGTTTACCTCCAGCTCCCTGAAGGGATCGTCAGATCGTCGGTCGTCTCGATCCGATCCCACCACATCCGGCCTCTGCGCACGGCACGATCACCCCACGCGGCTGGCCGGGTTCAGCGCTGCGCCGACACGCTCGACGAGCAGCGCCATCTCGTATCCGACCTGGCCGAGATCGGCGTCGGCTGCCGCCAGAACCGCCAGGTGCGCACCGTCGCCGACGGCCATGACCAGCAGGAAGCCGTTCGCCATCTCGACCAACGTCTGCTGGACCTCGCCAGCGCCGAGAATCAGCGAAGCCCCCACGGTCAAGCTCGCCAACCCGGAGACCACGGCCGCGAGCTGCTCACCACGCTCGCGGGGCATGCCGGTGGACCCGGCCAGGTGCAGACCATCGGCTGACACGACAACGGCGTGCGCCGCGCCGGTCGTGCGATCGACGAACCGGTCCAACAGCCAACCGAGCTCGTCATGGGACGCGTTGGTCACTTATTGCTCCTCTCGGGGTCGCCAGGTCGCTTGGGAACCCAGCCACCGGTCTCTTCACGGCCGCGGCCGACGCCTCGCTGCAGGCTCGACAGCGTGGAGGCGACCGTCTCAGCGTCCTTGGACTGCGCGGCCGGACGTTTGGGCTGCTCGGCCTCGGGCTGAGCGCCGATGGAACCAGGCACGAGCGACGCGCCACGGCGACGCACCGGCAACCCGGAAGCGTTGATGGTCGGCTGCGACTGCTCGGCGACAGGCTCCGGAGCGCGCGGCGGCGCCTCGGGTCGACTGGGAGCGGCCGGTGGGCGGGTGGCGTCCGGAATCGGCTCGGTGTCGCGCTGGCTGCGGCGAGCGCTCGCGGCCTCCTCGGCGGAGCGCAGGGCTTCAGCGGCCTTGCGCCAGCCTTCATCAGCCGGGCTCGACCAGTCGCGTGCCGTCGTGGACTTGCTGAACCACGCCGACGCGACCGAGTCGAAGATCGGCGAGTCGCTTTCGGGGAGCTCAGGCTCGGGCGCGCGCAACGACGGCCGAGCGGCTGGTTCCGCCGGCGGACGGGTGGCCTCCGGGCGGGTGCCCGAACCGGCCAGCCCGTTGTCGCCGGACTGGTGTGAGGCCGCAGGCGAGCGCCACGTCGACTGGTCGGCGGGAGCGGGCTCGCTGGCCTGGTCGGGAGCGTCGTCGTAGATCGACCGGACGGACTCGCTGGGTGATGCGAGTGGCTGGTCGCTGCGTGCGTTCACCGGCTGTGGGCCCGTAGGCGCGGAGTCCGGTGACGTCGGGTGAACCGCGGGCCAGGTCGGCCGGTCCCCTTCGCCGGGCTGACCGGAGTCGTAGGCCGGGAAACTCGTGTCGGTGTCCTGCCGCTCGTGCGCCGCCCGACGGGGCAGTCCGGTGGCCGTCAGCGGCGAGACCGCAGGCGTTTCGCCATTGACGCCATCCAGGGAGCCGAATCCGTGATCGGTCGAGACCGCCGAAGGTGCGTCGTCGACCTCGGTTTCCGCGGTCACCGGCGCGAGGCCTTCGTTCGTGTCCAACGGCGACAAGATCAAGTGAGCCGGGAGGTCGACCTGAGCGGCGGTACCGCCCTCGGGTACGGCCTCCAGTCGTACCTGGACGCCGTGCTTGGCCGCCAGGCGAGCCACCACGTAGAGACCCAGGGTGCGAGAAGCCGCGACGTCGATGTCTCCGGCGTTGCGCAACCGCTCGTTGAGCTCGGCGAGCTGGGCCTCCGGGATCCCCAGCCCGGAGTCGGTGACCTGCAGACGCAGCCCGCCACCGAGCAGCGGCTGGCTGGTCACCCGCACCGGCGTCGCCGGCGCGGAGAACTCGGTCGCGTTGTCGATGAGCTCGGCCAGCAAGTGCGCGATGTCGTCCACGGCACCGGCTGCGACCAGGTCGGTGGGCATGACGCCGAACTTCACCCGCGGGTACTGCTCGACCTCGCCGACCGCGGTACGCACGACATCGAGGACGCCGGCCGCGCCGCTGTGCTTGCGCATCTCTTCGACCCCGGCGAGAACCAGCAGACTCTCGGCGTGCCGCCGGACGCGGGTGGCCATGTGGTCGATCCGGAACAGGGTGCTCAGCTGGTCGGGATCACGCTCGCGCTGTTCGAGACCTTCGATCTCACCGAGCTGCCGGTCGACCAGCGACTGTGTACGGCGGGACAGGTTGACCACGATGGTGTCGAGGTTCTGCCGCAGCAGGGCCTGCTCGGCCGCGACGGTGACCGCGGTGGAGTGCACGTCGTTGAACGCCGTGGCCACCTGCCCGATCTCGTCGCGGCCCTCGGCGCGCACGGCCTGCTCGGTGTCGCGGGCGGCCGCCGGGCCGTCGCGCTGTACGCGATCGACCAGCGCCGGGAGGTGCGTCTGAGCGGTCTCGAGCGCCGAGGCCCGCAGCCGTCGCAGCGGGCCGATGATCGACCTCGCCACGACGATGGTCAGGTAGACCGTCAACCCGAGAACCAGCAGCACTGCGAGTGCGCTGAGGCCCGCAGTGAGGCGAGCACTGTCGGTCTCGGACGATGCACGCGTCAGAACGCGCTCAGCGGTCTCCTGCTCGATGTCGCGCAGGCTGTCGATGCGGTTCGTCGCCGCCGAATACCACTCTTCCTTGGTCGTGCGCGCCGCCACCCCGTTGCTGATGTCGCTACGCGCGGTGGCGATCTCACGGTTGCCGACGAAGATCTGGTTGGAGTAGATGCGGGCCTGGTCGGTGAAGCCGAAGCCGCTGATGAACCGGCCCGTGAGCAGCAAGTCCTGCTCGCCTTGGAGGATGGTGGCCTGGTCGCGGTTGGCGGGGGTGGGCTGCTCGCCCGGTTCGATGAAGAACGCGACGATGCCGCGCTCCATCGACGCGGACTCCACGGCCTGGGCGATGTCGGCCAGCGAATTGATGCGGCGGGTGAGCAGCGGGTCGTCCGCCACCGATCCGGACGCGGTGATGATGCGCTGCAGCGCCTCGGCGAAACGGTGGTAGCCGTTGGTGCCGCCCTGGTCGAACGGCGGGTTCTGCGCGTCGCGCTGCGAACGGTACCCCTCGAGGCGCTCGGTCTCGCGATCGAAGGCAATGATGGCGCCCTCGAACGACGAGCCGAGGTCGTCGTCGCGGCGCTCGTCGAGCTGCTCCTTGAGATCGGCGAGGGCTTCGTCGGTAGCCGCCCGGGCGTCGCTGACCGCGCCGGCGCCGGTGCCCCCACCCTCGAACAGGCCGGTGACGTCCCGCTCGTTCTGAACCGCGCTCAGGGCGTCGACGGCGGACAAGCCGACTTCGGCCAGGCTCTCCACCCGAGACGCCGACGATGCGTCGTCCAAGGCGCCCCGGAAGAACAGCGTGCCCAAAACAAGGGTGCCCAGCAAGGGCACCAAGACAAGGGCCGCGACCCGCGATCGCACGCTTCGGTCGTGCAGGAACGAATGCCACGCCGACTTGGAGCGTTCCCGTCCCGACGAAACCCCCTTCATCCGGCTGGGCTTGTCGGTGGGGCGCTCGTTCGCGCGCGCCCGCTTCGTGGCGCCGTCGTTGCCACGGCGTCCTCGCGCGGTCCGCGTCATCGATGCATCCTTCCTCTGTCGTCCCCCGTGGCCGCTCTCGGGTGAGCGACACAGGCTCCTCGTGGCCGCAGTTGTGCACCGGGCCGCACATGCGCCGCTAGACGACGCTTGCTTCCCAGGTGCGTTCTGTCAATAGGCGACCGATGGATGGAACACCGAATCTCGCCACCCCAGCCATCCGAGCATGACGGAAATGGTAGACGAGGCCTCCAAATCCGCCTGCACGACGAGGGTCGCGGGCGGGCAACTGGGCGGCGCGATCGATGATCACGATCGCCAGAATGCCTGCCTCGGGAGGTCTGAACAGCTCAGAGCGGACGAAACGGTGCACATGCGCCAGCCAGGAGTAGACGTTCGGGCACCCGATGCTGTCCAAATGGTGGATACCGGGCGGGTCGCACGCGTGCCCGCCCTCGTCACTTCTGGAGGGTCATCCACCTCTCGACACGCCTCGAAGCGTGGACAACCCTCCAGAACACGAGGTGGGCTACGCGCTCAGCGCTCGATCTCTCCAGGCTCGCTGGGTCGAGATCTCGGCTTCGCTCGGCTCCGGCAGCGGCTGCTCCGCGACGCCGCTACCTCCGCTCGCTCAGCGCTCGATCTCTCCAGGCTCGCTGGGTCGAGATCTCGGCTTCGCTCGGCTCCGGCAGCGGCTGCTCCGCGACGCCGCTACCTCCGCTCGCTCAGCGCTCGATCTCTCCAGCGATGAACTGTTCCACCTTCGCCCGGCACACATCGTCGGAGTACTGCTCGGGCGGCGACTTCATGAAGTACGACGACGCCGACAGGATCGGGCCGCCGATGCCACGGTCCTTGGCGATCTTCGCCGCCCGGATGGCGTCGATGATGATTCCCGCGGAGTTCGGGGAGTCCCAGACCTCGAGCTTGTACTCCAGGCTCACCGGGGCATCGCCGAAGTTCCGGCCCTCGAGGCGGATGAACGCCCACTTACGGTCGTCGAGCCAAGCCACGTAGTCCGACGGGCCGATGTGGACGTTGCGATCATCCAGACCGTTTTCGAGCTGCGACGTCACCGACTGGGTCTTCGAGACCTTCTTCGACTCGAGCCGGTCGCGCTCGAGCATGTTCTTGAAGTCCATGTTGCCGCCGACGTTGAGCTGGTACGTGCGGTCGACCGTGACCCCGCGGTCCTCGAACAGGCGCGCCAGCACGCGGTGCGTGATGGTGGCACCGATCTGCGACTTGATGTCGTCACCGACGATCGGCACGCCGGCGGCGGTGAACTTGTCCGCCCACTCCTTGGTGCCGGCGATGAACACCGGCAGCGCGTTCACGAACGCCACGCCGGCATCGATCGCGCACTGGGCGTAGAACTTGGCGGCTTGCTCGGAGCCGACCGGCAGGTAGCACACGAGCACGTCGACCTGGGCGGCCTTGAGTGCCGCGACCACGTCGACCGGCTCGCTGTCGTCCTCGGTGATCGTCTCGCGGTAGTACTTGCCCAAGCCGTCGAGTGTGTGACCGCGCTGGACGGTCACCCCGGTGGGCGGCACGTCGCAGATCTTGATGGTGTTGTTCTCGCTCGCGGCGATGGCGGCGGAGAGATCCTGACCCACCTTCTTGGCGTCGACGTCGAACGCGGCGACGAACTCGACGTCGCCGACGTGGTAATCGCCGAACTGCACGTGCATCAGCCCAGGGACCTTCGTCGCCGGGTCGGCGTCCTTGTAGTAGTGGACGCCTTGCACTAGTGACGCGGCGCAGTTACCCACGCCGACGATGCCTACACGAACCGAGCTCATCGGCCGTTCTCTCCTTCGTTTTCAGTGGGGTCTGCCGGCGGCTCGCCGGCGGTGGCGCGCGGCTTCGTCGCGCGCGCCTGTGCGGTCGTGGTGCCGATCGATGCCTGCTCGGCACTGATGAGGTCGTCAAGCCATTTGACCTCGCGTTCCACCGACTCGAGCCCGTGTCGTTGGAGCTCGAGGGTGTAGGCGTCCAGCCGTTCTCTGGTGCGTGAGAGCGACGACCGGAACTGGTCGAGGCGTTCTTGGAGCCGGTTGCGCCGACCGAGCAAGATCCGCATCCGAGTCTCGGCGTCCGCCCGCCCGAAGAAGGCGAAGTGGACGCCGAAGCGCTCGTCGTCCCATGCCGAGGGCCCGGTCTGAGCCATCAGGTCGGCGAACCGTTCCTTGCCCTCGGGCGTGAGCTTGTACACGATCTTGCCGCGACGGCCACTGCGTGCTGGCTGCGTAGCAGTCGCATCGGCAGGCGCGTCCTCGGCCAAATAGTTCCGCCGGACCATCTCCTTCAGCGCCGGATACAACGTGCCGTAGGAGAACGCTCGCCCCCATCCGAGCAACGAGTTGACCCGCTTACGCAGCTCGTAGCCGTGCATCGGGGCGTCGTGAAGCAGGCCCAGCACGGCCAGCTCCAGCGCCTCAGCACGTCGACCCACGCAGCACACTCCTCGGTACCCGGCGGAATACTTGACGGAAACCTCTCGATCCGATGTATCGGAATGATACATCGGGCAGATAGTCACCGTCGACAGAGTGACAGACGTTCGCGCCGGAAGCTTGGGCTTCCACGATGAGGTGGGCGTATCGTGTCGGAGGTTTGAAGCACGCACTGTGGGAGCAGGATCGAAACTGCCGCACGTGAGAGCGTCGTAGGCTCTGCGTCTGTCAGGCGCGCTCGGTGCGTGCACGCTGACCGAACCGATGTCCCCGACCCGACCGAGAGTTCTGTGACCAATCAAGGGCGTCGCCGCGCGGGTGGCGATCGTGGTGGCCGCGCGGCCGGACGACAGTCGTCGTCGCGCACCAAGGCCGGCGCTGCCGCGTCGACCGGAGGCCGGTCCGGTCGCCGGTATGCCGCCGGCAGCCAGGGGCCCAACGGCGCCAAGCGGCGCAAGCGCGGCTGGCGGAAGTTCGTCTCGCTGAAGGCGTTCGGCCTGTACTTCCTCGGCATGGTCCTCGCTGTCGTCGCCGGAATCGGTATCGCCTACGCCATGACCGACATCCCCGAGGCGAACGACTTCGCGCGGTCGGAGTCCACCATCGTCTACTGGAACGACGGCAAGACCGAGTTGGGACGGTTCAGCGCGGAGAACCGCGAGAGCGTGGACATCTCCGCCATCCCGCAGACATGCCAGGACGCCGTCGTCGCCGCCGAGGACCGCAGCTTCTACGAGAACAGCGGCTTCGACCCGGTAGGCATCATGCGCGCCGGTGTGGGATACATCCGCAACTCCGGGTCGACCGCCGCCGGCGGTGGTTCGACGATCACCCAGCAGTACGTCAAGAACTACTACCTCACGCACGATCAGACGGCGACGCGCAAGGTCAAGGAGCTGTTCATCGCGGTCAAGATCGACCGGCAGCTCGACAAGGACGACATCCTCGCGTCGTATCTGAACACCATCTGGTTCGGCCGCGGTCTTTACGGCATCCAGACCGCGTCGAAGTCGTACTTCGGCAAGCCGGTCTCGGAACTCAACCTGTCCGAATGCGTGGGCCTGGCCTCGATCCTGCGGTCTCCACACCGCTATGACCCCACCCTCGGGGCGGAGAACGAACAGCGCTTCGCCGAGCGGGTCAGGTACGTGGTCGACGGCATGGTGTCGATCGACGCGCTCGACGAGGCCGAGGCGAACAAGGTCAAGCCGCCGCCGGTTCAGCCGGAGAAATCGACCAACCGCTACGGCGGGCCCAACGGCTACCTGCTGAAGATGGTCCGCGACGAGCTCCTCGACAACGGATTCACCGAGAACGACCTGGACACCGGTGGCCTGCGAATCGTCACGACGTTCGATCGCAAGGCGCAGCGAGCGGCGCTGCAAGCCATCAAGAACGAGCGCCCGACTGAGAACGCCGAGGACGTGCGAGTGGCGCTCGCCGCCGTCGAGCCTGGGGACGGGGCCGTCCGGGCGCTGTACGGCGGGCCCGATTACGTCAAGCAACAGTTCAACGACGCCGTCGACGGCGCCGTGCAGGGCGGCTCCAACGTCAAACCGTTCGCCCTGGTGGCAGCGCTGGAGGAAGGCATCTCGCTGGAGAGCCGGTTCTCAGGCGACACGCTCGACGACCCGAGTCTGGGCCCCCCGGTCCACAACCAGAACGACAAGGACTACGGCGAGCCCGTCGACCTCATCAGGGCCACGGAGAGCTCCATCAACACCGCCTACGTCGACCTCACCATGACCATCGGCGCCGACAAGGTCGTCGATGCGATGGAGGCCGCCGGCCTGCCGATGCCGCCACCGGAAAGCGACGGCGACAATCTCAGGGACAACCCTCGAGTCTCGATCGGCATCGCGCCGACCCCTGCGGTCGAGATGGCCGAGGCCTACGCGACCCTGGCCGCGGGTGGACGGCACGCAGACTGGTACACCGTCAAGTCGGTCACCGAGCCCGGGGGCAACGTCCGCTACGAGATGGACCAGTCGCCGCAAGCGGTCTTCGATCCCAGCGTGGTGGCCGATACGACCTACGCACTGACCAGAGTCGTCGAGAACGGCAGCGGTGAGGCCGCGCAAGCACTCGGGCGGCCGTCGGCAGGCAAGACCGGAACCCATGAAGACCTCACCGCCTGGTACTCCGGCTACACGCCTCAGTTGGCGACGTCGGTGGTGTACTTCAGAGGCGATGGTGAGAAGGGCGGGACCGTCTCGCTCGACGGCGTTGGCGGCATGAGCACGTTCAGCGGTGGTGGGTACCCCGCTCGCACGTGGACGGCCTTCATGGCCGGGGCGCTGGAGGGCACGGACGTTCTCGAGTTCCCCGAGCCCGCCGAGGTCGGTGAAGCCGTGAACCCGTCGCCGACGTCCACGCCGACCCCCACGGACGAGCCGACGGAGCCCGATGACGGGGACGAGTCCGGCGGGGACGAGTCTGGCGGGGACGACTCCGGCGGCGATGACTCTGGCGGCGATGAGTCCGGCGGGGACGACTCCGGGAGCGATGAGTCCGGCGGGGACGACTCCGGCGGCGATGACTCCGGGAGCGATGAGTCCGGCGGGGACGACTCCGGCGGCGATGACTCCGGCGGCGACGAGACCGGAGACCAATGGGGTGAAGGCGGCGGCGACGGGGGCACGGACCGCGGAAACGACCGCGGAAACGAGAACGGATCCGAGTCCGGCCGTGACGACGGGGACGACGATGGTGGTGACGGCGGCGGCGCCTGGGGTGGTGCGGCCGGAACCGAAACCGGCTGACATCGGCTCGCACCCGAGGGCTGGGCGCCCGAAGACCGGGCACCGGAATCAGGCACGATGTCCGGCGTGAACGAGCCGATCGCCGCGCCCAGCCGCGAGGACCCCGTCGTACAAGCGGCCAGTGAATGGATCGGAGGCCCGTTCGGTCGGCGGGGCATGGTGCGACGCCGCTGGTGGACGCCGCTGCGAATCGCTCTCGCGGTCGCGAGCCTGACCCTGGCGCTCGGCTTCATCGCTGATCAGCCCTGCCGGTCCGACGGATGGGCGGATCGAGCAGACCGCTCGATGTGGACGTCCATGTGCTACAGCGACGTCGCCTTCCTGTACCGCGAGCGCGGATTCGCCGACGACCAGATCGCCTACCGTGACAACGCCCTGGAGTACCCGGTGCTCACCGGCGCGGTGATGCAGGCGACGGTGTACGCCGCAGGTTCCGTCGGTTCGGTGATCGACGATGCCACCGATCCGGTCACCCAGAGCACCAGGTTCTTCGACGTGACGGCGATCCTGATGGCGTTGTGCGCCCTGGTGACCGTCGTGGCCACCGCCCGGACCGTGCCGCGTCGCCCCTGGGACGCCATGCTGGTCGCGGCCTCGCCCCTGCTGTTGTTGAGCGCGACGATCAACTGGGACCTGCTGGCCGTGGCTCTCGCCGCCACTGCCATCGTGGCGTGGACGCGGGAACGATCGATTCTCGCAGGCGTGCTCGTCGGCCTGGGAGCGGCCGCGAAACTGTATCCCGTGCTGCTCCTGGGGCCGATGTTCCTGGTCGCGCTGCGCGCGCCGGATCGTCGCGGCGCCCTCGGCCGGTTCGCGGCCACGGCGGCGACCGCCGCGCTGACCTGGGGCGCGATCAACCTTCCCGTGGCATGGTGGGCTCCGGACGGCTGGCGCGCGTTCTTCGATTTCAACGCTGACCGACCGGCTGACTTCGGCTCCATCTGGTACGCCCTGGACCTCCTGTCGCCCGGCCTGGTGGCTGGCAAGGTGGACACGCTGGCCGTGGTGGGCGGGGTGATCGCGCTGGTGGTCATCGTGGGGCTGGCGCTCGCCGCGCCGGAACAACCTCGGCTGGCGCAGCTCGCGTTCTTGGCTGTCGCTTCGTTCCTGCTGGTCAACAAGGTGTGGTCGCCGCAGTACGCGCTGTGGCTGCTGCCGTTGGCCGTCCTGGCCCGGCCTCGCGTTCGAGATCTGGCGATCTGGCAGGGTGCGGAGGTCGTGTACTTCGTCGGCGTGTGGTGGTACTTGGCCAGCCTGTTCGCCCCCGACGACCCGCTCATCTCCGACCGCACGTACGCTCTGGTGACCGTGGTCCGTGTCGCCGCACTCCTCTGGTTCGCCGCCATGGTCGTCCGCGACATGTTCCGGCCCGAGGGCGATCCGGTCCGCCCGTTCGTGTCGCCGCGCGTGCCGACAGTGCCCGAGGTCGCGACGTGAGAGCAGCCGAGCTCGTCGGCCGGCTGCGGGATGTCGACCGCGCTTCGCTCGGCGTCTGGCTCGCCAGCCGAGTGTCGATCTGGGTGATCGCCGGCGCCACCGGGTGGATGTTCGCGGCCCAGGGTCAAAACGTCGTTCCCGCCCTCGATCGGTGGCGGCAATGGGACTTCCACCACTACTGGGGCATCGCTCTGCACGGCTACGGCGGCGAGCCGACCGGTGTTCCCAACGAAGCGTTCTTCCCCGGCTTCCCGGCGCTGTTGTGGCTCGGTGACGTCTTCGGGCTGCGGTACGTCCTGACCGGGCTACTGGTGTCGCTCGTCGCCGGGGGCGTCGCCGCGGTGGCGCTCGGCCGGATCGGGGCACTCGACGGTGGTCCGCGAGTCGGCCGGCTGGCTGTGCTCGCCTGGGTGACCGCTCCACCGGCGGTCTTTCTCGCAGCGCCGTACACCGAAGCGCTGTTCCTCGCTTTTGCGTTCCCGGCCTGGCTGTCCGCGCGTCGGGGCCACTGGCTGGCGGCTGGGGTTCTCACCGCACTGGCCTGTACCGTGCGGGTGAACGGCGTCTTTCTCGCGGTCGCGATCGGCGTGCACTGGCTCGTGACCCGAGGAACCGGCGGGGTGCACGATCAGAAACCGCTCGAACCAGACCCGTCAGACACCGCAGATGGCGCGGCCGAGACTCGGCGCGGCCACGGGTGGCGGTGGGCCGGGTTCGGCTGGTTGTTCCTGCCGGCGCTGCCGATGCTGGCGTGGTCGGTGTATCTGCAGCAGCGCACTGGTGACTGGCTCAGGTGGCTCAGCGCGCAATCGGAGGGCTGGGACCGGGAGTTCACCGTCCCGTGGGAAGCCTTCGACCGGACCTGGCAGGCCGCCTTCGGCGGCACGCAGTCGCCGGGTTTCGCGTGGATGTTCCGGGCCGAGATCGTCGCGATGCTCGTCGGAGTCGTGGTGACCGTCGTCCTGCTTCGGTTGCGCCGCTGGGGCGAGGCGACGTGGGTGGGGTTGCACGTGGTCGCCCTGGGGACGTCCACGTGGTATTTCTCCGTGCCGCGCGCCACGTTGCTGTGGTGGCCGCTGTGGGTGGGGATCGCGGTTCTGGCGGCTCGACGGCGTTGGCTGCTGTGGGCCTACCTCGCCGTGAGCGTGCCGTTGATGAGCGTGTGGGCCGCAGCCTTTCTCACCGGCCGGTGGGCCGGCTGACGTATCAATCGTCCCAGCGGATCCGGTCGAATGTCGTGGTCGTCAGCCGCACGTCGAGATCGATCTCCGCACCGATGGCAGGTGGCTCCACGTCACCCGGCAGCCAGATCATGGAGCATTGCATGTGCGGAGGCTCGGCGAACCAGCGCTGGCGGCCTGCGACGCGGAACGGCGATAGTGCTCGTCCCGCCGACTCCAGCCCACCCTTGGCCAGCGCGACAGCCCGCTGTCTGACGGTCGTCGCCGGCGTCGGTGCCTCCAGAGCGATGCCATGCGCGGTGCCACCGTCGATGACGAGAAGCGTCCCGTCCCGCCGTGCCCGCCGCTGCCGGTAGCCGAACGTCTCGCCGCGGCGCACCCGATGAACGTCGAGCACCGTGGCGCGTGGGCGCAAGGCGGACCGCTCGCCCAGCCACAGTGCAGTCGCGACGCGCAGTCGGACGTCGGCGGAGAACTCCGTGGCCAGGGCGGAAGCGGCCGTGGGTGCGAGGTGACTGACCCAGAGTTGCCGGCCGTCGTCGTCGGGCCGAGTGTCGAAGGCGGCTGCGGCCAGGTCGCGAGCCTCGCTGAGATGGTCCCCGGCCAGCGGCAGGTGCAGCGCGAACCCTTCGAACTGCACGTCCGCCAAGGCCGAGGCGGCTTCCTGTAGTTGTGCCGGAGGGATCCCGTGTCGGCGGATACTGGTGCGGATCTCGACGACGACGCGTGGGCGCGGCGAACCGGCCGCGGCGAGCTCATGCAGGTCGTCGAGCCTGGAGACCGTATGGACGATGCGTGCCTCACCGTCTACGTCGTCGTACCACGGCCGCCATGGAGACAGGACGAGGATGTCGCCGGTGAACGCCGTCGCGACGTCGGTGACCTCGCTGTAGGTGCCCACGGCCAGCGTGGGCACGCCGAGCTTCTGGGACTCGGTGGCGAGCACGGCGTTACCGAAGCCGTATCCGTTCCCTTTCGTCACCGGTACGACGACGACGCCGTCGTTCCCGGTGGACTGGTCGACGTAGCGCCGGACGTGATCACGCCAGCGCGCGGCGTCGACGTGCAGGGTCAGCGGCATGGCTCAGCTCCGGCGTTTCATGTACAGGTCGAAGGCGGAGTAGAGCACGCGCGAGATCGGCAGATCCCATTCCCCGAGGTACTCCACGGCGTGCCCGCCGGTGCCGAGTTTGAACCGGATCAGCCCGACGTGCGGATCGTTCTCACTCAGGGTGTCGGTGATGCCGCGCAGATCGTAGATCCGGCAGCCGTCGGCGATCGCGTCCTGGATCATCCGCCATTGCACCGCGTTCGAGCCACGGACCTCGCGCTTGGCCGTCGACGATGCGCCGTAGGAGTACCACGCGTGCTCGCCGACGCGGACCATCGTCGTGGCCGCCACGAGGTCGCCCTCGTGCTCGGCGAGATACAGACGCAGCCGCTCCGGAGCTTCGGCCGTCATCGCTTCCCACATGCCGTGGAAGTACGAGATCGGACGAGGAGTGAAGCCGTCCCGCTTCGCCGTCTCGGTGTACAGCTCGTGAAAGGCCGCGAGGTCGTCCGCGGTGCCCAGGCGTACGGTGACGCCGGCCTTGTCGGCCTTCTTGACGTTGCGCCGCCACAGCTGATTGAAGCCCTTGAGCACGTCGTCGGTCGAGCCGTTCAGCGGCAGCTGGAACACGTACTGCGGCTGCCCGGCGCCGAATCCGTCGGCGGTGTCCGGAGGCCGCCATCCCGCCGCGGTGAGCTGGTCGGCGATGGACGATGCGGTCGCGAAGGTCTCGTCCGCCGGCACGTCGTCCAACCGCTCGACCTCGGCATCGGCCAGAGCCGCCTTGACGGTGGCGTTGTTCCAGCGACGCGCGATGACTGGCGGCCCCATCCGGACACCGAACGCGCCTTGTGCCTTCACGTGGTCGACGAGCGGGTCGAGCCAGCGGTTCACGTCACCGGCTTTGGCCGCGCTGTCCCAGTCGATAGCCGGGCCCTCGGGAAGGTAGGCCAGCGATCGCCGAATCCGCGGCAACTTGCGGTAGAGCACGAGCCCGATGCCCACCAGGGTGTCACCGTCGAACCACCCCAGCGATTGCGATCGCCAATCTCGCTTGACCGCGCCCCAGGCCGGCGTCTGCAGGAAGCTGACGGCGGGGCGCTGCGCGATGGCTGCGAGGTGTTCGGTGCGTGAAATCTCTCGTACGACGAGAGCTGGGGGGTGCGTCACGCGGCGAGGGTACCCGTTCCCTCGCGCCGTTTGAGAATGATCATGTTCAGCATGCGAATCCCTACTCCACCACCCTTCCACGCCTCATGATGCAGCAGAAGACCTCGTGGTGCTCCGCCGGGCCCCCACCACGGTCAACATTCCCGACGTCAAAAGTTGATACGGTCAACGGCCATGACGTCGCCTCTCGACGATGACCGGCTCACGGCCTTCGGCCTGCTCCGGGAGGTCTACCAGGGCCTGTCCGACAAATGTGCGGCCAGCCTCGCCGCACACGGCCTGTCGGACAACGAGTTCGAGATCTTGCTGCGGCTCGGCCGCACCCCGAGCGGCCGAATGCGGATGTCCGACCTGGCCGCGCAGACGACCTTGACGACCAGCGGAGTGACCCGTGTGGTCGACCGGCTTGAACGCGCCGGCCTTGTCGATCGTGAAAGCTGCGACCGCGATCGTCGAGGCACCTGGGCAGCGATCACCAGTGCCGGAACCACCACGGTGTCAGCGGCGGTGACCGACCACGTCGCCGACATCGAGAAGTCGTACACCGGATTGTTGACGCCGGACCAACTGAGCGAGCTCATCAACGCCTTGCGAATCGTGCGCGACGCGGTACGTCCCGATGCCGTGGCCGGAGCGCAAACCTCCGGCACGTGAGCAGGCGTGAGTCCTGGCAGACCGTTCGTCAGGCGCCGTGGACGTACTTCTTCAAGTAACTGACGTCGGCGGTCTGCCCGTCCGCCGGCGTCTCGACGATGGCGTCGACGCCAGCCGCACGGACGACGGCTGCCACAGCCTCGGCGCCGATGGTGCCGGAGCCGAGGTTGGCGTGCCGGTCGGCGCCGGAGTCGAATGGGTCGCGGCTGTCATTGGCATGTACCAGGTCGATGCGACCGGTGATCGCCATGACCTGGTCGACCACGTCGGAGGGGTCGATGCCCGCTGCGAAGGCGTGACACGTGTCGAGGCAGAACCCGAGGCCGCTGTCGCCGATGGCGTCCCACAGCCGGGCGATGCGGTCGAGCCGCCGCGCCATGGCGTAGTCACCGCCGGCGGTGTTCTCGACGAATACAGGCACCTTGGCGTCGAGCCGCTCGGCACACTTGCGCCAGTTGTCGAAGCCGATCTCGGGATCGTCGTCCTTCAGGACATGTCCGCCATGGACGATCACACCCCGCGCGCCGACCTGGGCGGCGAGATCGACCTGTTGCTGAAGCAACTTCCGGCTCGGGATCCGGATGCGGTTGTTCGTGGTGGCGACGTTGAGGACGTAGGGCGCGTGTACGTAGACAGCGAGGTCGGCGGCCTCGGTGGCGGCCCGCAAGGCCTCGGCGCCGCCGGGGAAGTCGACCGTGGGCCCCTTCCACCCTTGCGGGTCACCGAGGAAGATCTGTACCGCGTTCGCGCCGCGGGCCTGGGCCTCGGTGACGGGATCGCCCTGCTTGACGTGGGCACCGATTCGTTGCTCGACCATGGATCTGACGGTATCGCGTGCTCCTGACAGCACACCGGCGCGACCGCCTCACGCATGGGGTGGCATACCGGGCTCCAGGCCGGCAGACGACGATGGGACTCACCGCCACGCC
>JAJYTA010000169.1 GCA_021793295.1 Actinomycetes bacterium | reverse complement strand
AGCGTCATCGAACTACCCGATCAGTTGCCGATCGACATCCCAGCCGACGCCACCGACGAGGAGCGTGCCGTGCTGGAGGCGACCGGACGGTTCATGGCCAGCTGGGACGCTGTTCTGTTCGGCGCCGGTGAGGACGAGTCCGGCATTCACGAGACCGCCACCGGCGAGCAGCTCGAGCGCCTGATCGACCTCGGCGTGAAGGTGGTCATGCAGCGCACCGTGACCGTCGGGGAGTCCACCGTGATCGACCTCGTCGACGTCTCGGTTGACGGCGACACCGCCCAGGTGGACATGTGCATCACCATGCGGGACTGGGTCACCTACACCGACGGCGAACCCGAAGAACTCGACGAGCTGGAGCGCCAGGTGGTGACGATGGTTCGTGCAGATGACACCTGGAAGGCATCGGATTCGAAGCCGATGGACGCTTCGTCCTGTTCGTGAACTGTGCGGTGAATATCGGGAGCCGATCATGCTAAGTTGCCCCCGCTGGAGTGTGAGAAGACTCGAACGGGGTTGATATCGCCATGCGCCGGAAGGCCCGTTTCGCTACATCGACGTTCACCGGAGTGCTCGCGGTCGCGATGCTCGCGTCGGCGCCGGCCACCGCGCGCGACGGTGACGGCGGGGAGATCGACGGGGGCAACAACGGCGGTGGCTACGAGATCGGCGTCCAGGTCGAGGTCAGTGGCGACGGCTCGCCGGGCGGCGGTGGCTGGGTCGAGGTGTACCTGGAGCCGGTGTGCTGGTGGGAGCCGATCCCGAGCGATATCGCACTCGGTAAGCCGCCAGTTGACGCGACCGATCCCGAGTCGGTGTACGAGTGGTACAAGGAGATCTATCCGCAGATCGGCGGAAGCTTTGCCGTTGGCCGGCTCGCCTTCCCGGACGAGCAAGTGTTCAAAGACGCCATCAAGCGTGAAAAGGCTGGCGAGGACCTCACCTGGTACCGGATCGAAGGGGAGGACGTCAAGCCGTGTTCTCCGAAAGTGGTTGAGGTGCCCGAGTATTACGGCGGTGAAGTCGCGGTCGTCTACGCCCCGTTCGCTGCCGGTGAGCCGCCGACGCCGGAGATCGACCCGGAGACGCTGGCGATCGAGGCTCGGGAACTGATGGTCATCGACGAGCCCGAGGTCGACCGCAACCCGAAGATCACCACCGGCCCGGTGAACGCGACATTCGTCAACATCCCCACCTGGTTCTGGGTCACCGACCCGGAGATGGTCGGTGGGGCCGAGGGCACCCGGACCATCCGTGCCGAAGTCGTCGGGTCCGACGTCTGGGCCGAGGTCACGGCTGAGACCGGCGGTCTGTCCGTCGCCTACCCCGGCGGTTCGCAGATGTGCCCGCCGGAAGTCGCGCTGCGGGAGTGGCAACCAGGAGCCCAAGACACGTCCGGCTGCACGGTGTCGTTCTCGCGGGCCTCGGTCGCCTACCCGGACGGCTACCCGGTGACCGCCTCCACTCAATGGAGCGCCACGTGGGAGGGCCGGACCAGCTCCGGTGAATCCGTCGGCGGCGACCTCGACCCGCTGCAGCGCTCCACCACCGTGAACGTGCCTGTGGCCGAGATCCAGTCGGTGGTCGGCGGCCGCTGAACACGCGGGTGACCTGGTGTGACTCGCGTCGGTAGGGCGCAGTACGACAGCGAGTTGGTCACAGGTGTGTCTCGGCTGCTCAGCCGCTGTTCTTATGGCGAGACGCGGGGTTAACCTACGGCTTTACGTCGTGTGTCCCGGGGGCCTGGAGGATTCGCAATGAAAACAAGCTTTCGTCTCGCCACCGCTGTGTGCGCTACTGCGTTGGTGATCACAGCCTGCGGCGAGGCGCCGGAGGAATCCGATGAGGCCGCGGACGGCGGCGGCGACTTCCTGGGCTGCATGGTCTCCGACGCTGGTGGTATCGACGACAAGTCGTTCAACGAGACGTCCTACAACGGTCTGGTCGCCGCTGAAGAGAGCGGAGTCGTCTCGGACATCAAGTTCGCCGAATCGCAGAGCGATGCCGACTACACCCCGAACGTCAATGCCATGGTCGCCGACGACTGCGGCATCATCGTCACCGTCGGCTTCCTGCTCGCCGACGCGACCGAGGAGGCGGCCAACGCCAACCCGGACGAGCAGTTCGCCATCGTCGACTTCCAGTACAAGGACGAGAACGGCGAAGTGTACGAGATCGACAACGTCAAGCCGCTGGTGTTCAACACCCACGAGGCCGCTTTCCTCGCCGGCTACGCCGCGGCCAGCTACACCAAGAGCGGCAAGGTCGGCACGTGGGGCGGGGCGAAGATCCCCACGGTCACCATCTTCATGGACGGCTTCTACGACGGCGTGATGTACCACAACGAGCAGAAGGGCACCAACGTCGAGGTCCTGGGGTGGAACAAGGAGTCGCAGCAGGGTCAGTTCGTCGGCGACTTCGACAACGACGGCCTGGCCAAGCAGATCAGCGACAACCTGATCAGTCAGGGCGCCGACGTGTTGCACCCGGTGGCCGGGCCGCTGGCCGCCAGCGCCGGAACGGCTGCGCAGGAAGCCGGCGACGTCGCGGTCATCTGGGCCGACTCCGACGGCTTCGAGTCCGCGCCGGAGTTCTCCGACGTCATCCTGACCAGCGTGATGAAGGGCATGGACGTCGCCGTCGAGACCGCCGTCGGTGAAGCGGCCGACGGGTCGTTCACGAACGAGCCCTACATCGGGACCCTCGAGAACGAGGGCGTGAGCCTCGCGCCGTTCCACGACTTCGACGACCAGATCTCGCAGGAGACCAAGGACGAGCTCGACGAGATCCGCGAGCAGATCATCTCCGGTGACCTCGTGGTCGAGTCGCCGGCCGCCTTCTGACTCTCGCGTCACGAGGAGGGGCGGTCCCCGGCTTGAAGCTCGAGTTGCGTGGCATCACCAAGCGCTTCGGCTCTCTGGTGGCCAACGACGCCATCGACCTGACGGTCGACCAAGGTGAGATCCACTGCCTGCTGGGTGAGAACGGTGCCGGCAAGAGCACGCTGATGAACGTGCTCTACGGCCTGTACCAGCCCGATGCCGGCTCCATCATGGTCGACGGCAAGGCCGTGACGTTCGACGGCCCGAGCGATGCGATGGCCGCCGGCATCGGCATGGTGCATCAGCACTTCATGCTGGTGCCGGTGTTCACCGTGGCCGAGAACGTCATGCTCGGCCAGGAACACGTCGGCGCCGGCGGGCTGCTCGACATGGAGGCGGCCCGCCGCGACGTCACCGAGATCTCCGAGCGGTACGGCTTCCATGTCGACCCCGACGCGACGGTCGAAGACCTTCCCGTCGGGGTCCAGCAGCGGGTCGAGATCATCAAGGCCCTGGTCCGCAAGGCTGACGTGCTCATCCTGGACGAGCCGACCGCCGTGCTCACGCCCCAGGAGACCGACGAGCTGATCGCCATCATGCGCCAGCTCAAGGCCGATGGCACCTCCATCGTGTTCATCACGCACAAATTGCGTGAGGTCCGGGCCATCGCCGATCGCATCACGGTGATCCGCCGCGGTGCCGTGGTCGGCCAGGCCGAGCCCACCGCGCCCGACAGCGAGCTGGCGTCGATGATGGTCGGGCGCTCGGTCAGCCTCACCGTCGACAAGGCGCCGGCTGAACCCGGAGAAGCGGAATTCGTCGTCGACGACCTCACGGTGGTCGACGAGCGTGGCCAGGTGGTGGTCGACCACGTGTCGTTCGACGTCCGGGCCGGCGAGATCGTCGCCGTCGCCGGGGTTCAGGGCAATGGCCAGACCGAGCTCGTGGAGTCCATCCTCGGGTTGGCGCCGAACGTCGCAGGCTCCGTGCGGCTACGCGGCGAAGAGCTGATCGGGCGCGACGTCGACGGCGTGTTGCGCGCCGGCGTCGGCTACGTGCCCGAGGACCGCACGGTCGACGGCCTGGTGCCGAGCTTCTCGGTGGCCGAGAACCTCGTGCTCGACCTGTACCGGCAGCCTCCGTTCGCCAAGGGTCTCTCGCTGAGCGGGTCGGCGGTGCGAACCAATGCCGAGCGCCAGGTCGAGCAGTTCGACATTCGCACCCCCAGTGTCACCGCACCGGCCGAAACACTCTCGGGCGGCAATCAGCAGAAGGTCGTCGTGGCGCGCGAGCTGTCGCGCCCGCTCAAGCTGTTCATCGCCGCCCAGCCGACCCGCGGGCTCGACGTCGGATCGATCGAGTTCGTGCATCGGCGCATCGTCCACGAACGTGACCAAGGCGTGCCGGTGCTCATCGTGTCGACCGAGCTCGACGAGATCAGCGCCTTGGCCGATCGCATCGTCGTCATGTACCGAGGCTCCATCGTCGGCATCGTGCCTGGCGACACCGATCGCGACGCGCTCGGACTGATGATGGCCGGGATCGCGCCGGAGAAAGCGGATCGGGAGGCGAAAGCGCACCCCACCGTCATCGAGAGCCTCGACGGTGGAGAATCGGGAAGCGGAGCCGTGACATGAGTGAAAGCCGGCAGGCACCGGTGTCCGCGGAGGCTCCGGGCGAGCCGCCGCCCGCGGAGTCGTGGTCGCAGCGCTTCATCAGAGAACTGACCACCGGCAGCGCGATGGTGACGTTCCTGGCCGTCGTCCTGGCGTTGGCGATCGGGGCCGTGCTGATCGCGGTGTCCGACCCCGAGGTGCAGGAGCGCGCCGGATACTTCTTCAGCCGCCCCAGCGACACGCTGTCCGCGGCATGGGAGTCGGTCAGTGACGCCTACGCGGCGCTGTTCACCGGCTCGATCATCGACTTCGGCGAGTACACCATCGGCCGGGCGCTGCGCCCGTTCGCCGAGACCCTGACCAACGCCGCGCCACTGATCGCCGCCGGGCTCGGCTTCGGGCTCGCCTTCCGGGCGGGGCTGTTCAACATCGGTGGCGAGGGCCAGATCATCGTCGGTGCGATCTTCGCCGGGTACGTCGGGTTCGGCATGGACCTGCCGATCGGGATCCACCTCGTGCTCGGCGTCCTCGCCGGTCTCGTGGGCGGTGCCCTGTGGGGCGGCATCGTCGGTGTGCTCAAAGCGCGCACCGGTGCTCACGAGGTCATCGTGACGATCATGTTGAACTACGTCGCCCGGTTCCTCATCGCGTTCCTGCTGACCACGTCGGTCTTCCAGCGAGCTGGTGCGTCCAACCCGGTCAGCCCGGTGGTGCAGGACAGCGGTCGGCTGCCCGTGCTCTTCGACAGCACCCGCCTGCACCTCGGATTCATCATCGTGCTGCTGGCGGCGGCGTTCGTCTGGTGGCTGCTCTCTCGCAGCACCATCGGGTTCGAACTTCGAGCGGTGGGGGCCAATCCCCACGCCGCCCGGACCGCCGGCATGTCGGTCAGCCGGGCGTACATCCTCGTCATGCTCATCGCGGGGTCGCTGTCTGGGCTGGCCGGCGTGATGCAGGTCCTCGGCACCGAGCGCTACCTCACCACGGGGATTTCTGCCGGCCTCGGCTTCGACGCCATCACCGTCGCGCTGCTCGGGCGAACCAACCCGTGGGGCACCGTCGCTGCGGGCCTGCTGTTCGGGGCGCTGCGCGCCGGCGGTGTGACGATGCAGGCCGGCACCGGCACACCCATCGACATCATCCTGGTGATCCAGTCGTTGATCGTGCTGTTCATCGCCGCACCGCCGCTGGTGCGAGCCGTGTTCCGGGTCAAAGTCCGCGACATGGGACCAGCGCTTGAGACGTCGAAGGGGTGGGGCGCATGAGCACCGCTACCGCAACCGCCGTCGAGCCGGCCCCGGAAACCACCGTCCTGCGGCGCAGCTGGAAGGCTCCCATCTGGTTCGCCGTGTTCGCCGCCGTCGCGGTGATCTTCTTCGGCATCTTGGGTGAGTGGGGCGATACCAGCACGTTCGGGTTGTCCACGTCGTCGGACGCCTGGGAGATCGAGCCCGTCGGGGTGGCCTCCGGTCCGGTCGGGCTGGCGTTGTCACTGCTGTGTGCGGCGATCGCCGTTTATGCGTTCGTGCTCGTGGGGCGCGATCGTCCGGTACCGATCTACCTGACAGCGCTCTACGGCGTCGCGTTCGTGCTCGCCTTCCTGGTGTGGGCCGTCGCCGGCGAGCAGGTGTCGTTGACGAACCTGCTCCAGGGCTCCCTGGCGCTGTCGGTGCCGCTGGTGTTCGGCGCGATGTCGGGGGTGCTGTGCGAGCGCGCCGGCGTCATCAACATCGCCATCGAAGGCCAGTTGCTGGCCGGAGCGTTCCTGTCCGCGGTCGTCGCCAGCCTGACCGGCAACCTGTACGCCGGGCTGCTCGCGGCTGTCGTGGCCGGCCTGCTCGTCGGGTTCGTGCTGGCCGTGTTCACCATCACCTACGTCGTCAACCAGATCATCGTCGGCGTCGTCATCAACGTGCTCGTCCTGGGCGCGACGAACTTCCTCTACAGCCAGCTACTCGCCCCCGAGGGCGCCACATGGAACTCGCCGGGACGCTTGTCGCGGATCGAGCTGCCGATACTCAGCGACATCCCCGTCATCGGCCCGGTGCTGTTCGACCAGACGATCATCGTCTATCTCATGTACGTCGCCGTGGCCCTGATCCACGTGGCGCTGTTCCACAGCCGGTGGGGCCTGCGGGTGCGGGCCGTGGGTGAGCACCCGAAGGCCGCTGACACCCTCGGCATCCAGGTGAACCGCACTCGCTTCCGCAACGTGCTGCTGGGCGGGATGGTCGCGGGGTTCGGTGGCTCGTTCTTCACTCTGGGCAACGTCGGCTCGTTCAGCCAGGAGATGTCCGCCGGGCAGGGGTTCATCGCGTTGGCGGCGATGATCTTCGGCCGCTGGAGCCCGCTCGGGGCGCTGGGCGCGGCGCTGTTGTTCGGATTCGCCAACAACCTGCAAAGCGTCCTGGGCATCATCGGCACGCCGATTCCGAGTGAGTTCATGCTGATGCTGCCGTACATCCTGACGATCTTCGCCGTCGCCGGGCTGGTCGGACGGGTACGCGCACCGGCCGCCGACGGCGTTCCCTACGTGAAGTCATGATCGTCGATTGGGAGAGTCTGCGCGCCGCGGCCGCGTCGGCCGCCTCGCGCGCGTATGCGCCGTACTCGTCGTATCCCGTGGGGGCCGCGGCGCTGGTCGACGACGGCCGCACGGTCACCGGGTGCAACGTCGAGAACGCCTCGTACGGGGTCACCCTCTGCGCCGAATGCGGCCTGGTGTCCACGCTGATCGCCGGGGGAGGCGGGCGGCTGGTCGCCTTCACGTGTGTGGGCGGTGCGGATCGGCAGAAGATCATGCCGTGCGGGCGGTGCCGGCAGTTGTTGTGGGAGCACGGGGGACCGAGCCTGCTGGTGGACACGCCGAACGGCATCCAGCCGATGGCCGAGGTGCTGCCGCAGGCGTTCGGCCCGGATCACCTCGCCCGCTGAGGTGCCGTGCCGTGAACAACCGGTGGCGGCGTTCGTGAGGCTGATGTGGTGCGTGCGGTGCGGATGATGAGTCATTTTTGGCGTTATGGGGCCGGTAGCGGCTCATGATCGCGCGGATGGTGTCGCCAGTGTGCCGGTGTCGCCTCATGATCTCGTCGTAGCGGCGATCATGAGGCAGCTTCGGCGCCACCAGGCTGATCATGAGGCAGACGTCGCGCACCAGTACCCGATCATGAGTCGCCTGCAGCGCGACAGCACGCCGCGCAGTGCATGCGCCTCGAGCCGCCGGTGATCGAACTCCCCTAGGCTGGGCCCACTGCCGACCCCGGAGACGCCGATGCACCTCGACAGCGCACGCGAGATCAAAGCCCAGCTACGTCGCGACGCCGGCCGGATCCGGCAAGCGCGCGCATTGCCACGTACCGCCGCCGGCCAGGTGGCTGTCGGGATATGCGTCCTCGGCGGTGGGACATACGGTGTGGCGGTGCGCTACTCCGGCGAGTCCGAACTTGGTGCCGGCGTCACCGCCCGAGCGCGCGAGCTCGCGGGCGACGCGTGCGACGTGCGGGACGTGGGGATCGTCCGCGCCTTGCAGTGGCAGCCGACTGAACTGCAGCAACGACACCGCCCGCTACGTCCGGGCCTGTCGGTGTCGCATGTGGACGTGACGGCCGGGACCATCGGGGCCTTCGTCACGCCGGTCGAGGGCGACCCGGCGGAGGTGCACATCCTGTCCAACAACCACGTGCTCGCCGACTCCGACCGGGCGAGGCCGGGCGACAGCGTCCTGCAACCCGGTACCGCCGACGGCGGGGGTGATCCGGGCGACCGGGTGGGCACACTGGCCCTCGTCGCGCCGCTCGACACTGACGGGCTGAACGTCGTCGACGCCGCGACGGCACGGCTCGACGAAGGCGTGCAGATCGACGGGGCGTACCCGGACGGCGCGTTGAGCGGCTGGGCCGATGCCCGCGACGATGTCGACGTCGAAAAGGTCGGGCGTACGACCGGCCTCACCACCGGTCGCGTCACGGCGATCGAGATCGACGACGTCAGTGTGGAGTACCCCCTCGGTACGGTGGACTTCGAGGACCAGATCGAGATCGAGGGCGTCGGTGGTGCGTTCTCGGCCGGGGGTGACAGCGGTTCGATCGTGTACCGGGCGGGGACGCTCGAGGCGATCGGGTTGCTGTTCGCCGGCAGTGAGCGCGGCGGCGAGAACGGCCAGGGCATGACGTACTGCAACCCGGTCGGGATGGTGCTCAGCCGCCTGGGCGTGCGCCTGCTGGGGGCGTCGGTGACGTCGCCGGTTCCTGGTGGTTGACGGCTAGGGCGTGTCTCGTAACTTTCGGGTGATCGTCGTCTGAG
>JAJYTA010000015.1 GCA_021793295.1 Actinomycetes bacterium | reverse complement strand
CGTCGTTCAGGCGTGCGAGCAGTATGCGACCAGCCGTGGCTGGCCGTGGCTCGACCCGCACGGCGTCATGCAGCTGCCCGGGGTCTTCATCGGGTCCGTCGAACACATCGCCGAGAGCATGCGGGAACGCCGGGACCAATACGGGTTCTCGTACTACGTCGTCTCCGACGCCGTGATGGACGACTTCGCACCGGTCGTGGAGAAGCTCACCCACGCGTGACGACCTCGAGGTAGGCAGCGTTGAGGCGATCACGTACCCGCTGGCCGTCCGGTGGCGGTCCTGCGGGCAGGCCGCAAGCCCCACCGACCCAGCGCCGCCATCACCGGCACGAACTGAATCGAGGCCTCGGTCAGGCTGTAGATCGCCTACTCCACGACGCTGACCGAGCCCGCCAGCGCGCGTACCAGGATCGAGCCGACGTTCGACCCCGATGCGATACGGGTCTGGAAAGCCGAGTCCGAGTACAACGGCGTGGTCTTTCTGCGCTACGCCGGGGCAGGCGACTAGCTGTTGCGGGACATGACGTCGTGAGCGCCTGAGCAGGTCCTCGATCGCCGCGGCGCTTGGGTCCGGAAGCTTTCGCTAGCCTCGAACGTTGCGGCCAGATGTGAAGATCAGCGAAGCCTCTCGCGTCAGTGGTGTGAGCGCACGCTCGCTGCGGCACTACGAAGACGAGGGGCTGATCTCGCCTGGCCGCTTCAGCAACGGGTTCCGCGACTATTGCCAGTCCACGATCGACCGGGTTCTCGTCATCCGCTCGCTCTTGGAGTCTGGGTTGCCGCTGCGGTTGATCAGGGAAGTCCTGCCTACTCTGACGGACGGAACCGTTGCCGGAACCCAGGCGGTGTGCGCGGAGTTTCTGGTTGAGGCGCAGAACTATCGCGATCGGCTCGTCGCACGCATTGCCGCACTGAGTGATCAGCGGCGGGCCCTGGACAAATATCTTCGGGAGGCTCGCCGCAACGATCTCTGAGAGCCGCTTGACGTTGACACATGCGTCAGGTTCCTACGTTCGGCGCATGGTGATCAACGAGCCGCAGCAGACCGCTGACCAAACGATTCGAGCACTGATCCAGCACTCGGACCGGGGACCGAAGGACCTCGCCCTCGCCACCGACCACCCTCGCCCGGCTCCAGGGCCCGGCGATTACCTGATCCGCGTCGTCGCCGCCGGGGTCAACTTCGCCGATGTCATGCAGACCCGCGGCCGCTACGGCGGCGGGCCGGAGGCGCCCTACGTGGCGGGCTTCGAAGCCGCCGGCGAGATCGTGGGGATCGGCGCGGACGTCGAGCGCCCCTTGCCGCTCGGCACCCACGTCATCGGCGCGGGTCCTGGCGCCTCCGCGCAGTACATGACGATGCCGGCCGCCGGTGCCCTGCCCGTGCCGACCGGCTGGAGCGACACCGAAGCGCTCGGCATGGTGCTGAACTGGGTCACCGCACTGGCGGCACTCAAGCCTCTAGGCGAGATCAGCACCGGCGATGTGGTGCTCATCCATGCCGCGGCCGGCGGCGTGGGCCAGGCCGCGGAGATCACCCGGTTGACCGGTGGGACCGGAGCCGACCTGGTCCTGGAATCGGTGGGCAAGGCCACCTTCACCACCAGCTTGACGGTCGCCAGACCCTTCTCCGGCCGTGTCGTGGTGTTCGGCGCCGCCTCCGGTGATGCCACCGTGACCTCACACGACCTGGTCTTCACCCACCACGCGACGATCAAGGGCCTGCACATCGGTGCGTTCGCAACTCAAGCTCCGTCCACGTACCAGTCGCTGCTCACAGAGATCGATGCCCTCATCGCCTGCGGCGTCTACCCGCCGGGCAACCCCCAGGTTCACCCCCTGGCCGAGGGGCCGGACGTCCTGCGGCACCTCGAGGGCGGCGCTACTCACGGCAAGCACTCCCTCGATCCCTGGCGGTAGAAGCCGAGCTCCAGGCTGAGGGCCACGAGCTGTCGCGTGCGGCCGGTGGCTCAGCTGAGGACAATTCCTACCAGGGCGCCCAGTCCGGCGCTGACAGGAAGCGTGATCATCCAGGCCGCCACCAGGTTGCGCACGACCTCCCAGCGAATCCGCCGATAGCTCTGGTGCACGCCGGCTCCCAGAAGTCCGCCGGTCACCGCCTGCGTCATGCTGACCGGAGCACCGAGCGCCGAACTCCCCAGCACGGCGACCGCCGCAGACATCTCCGCTGTCACCGCGTGGGTGGGGCGCACGTTCAGAATCCCGGTGCCGACGGTGCGAGCGACCCTCGGCAGGCCCAGCACCGCGCCGAGAGCGAAAGCGATGGCGACGACCGGGTACGACCACCACTCGAGGCTGTCGCCCGTCCCGGCGATCATGAACAGAACCAGCATCTTCTGACCGTCATTGGCTCCGTACGCCACGCACTGGGTCACGTACGCGACGACGTGCGCGCGGCGAACCGCGGTCAGGTACCGGACGCCGCGGGCGGGGCGCCACCACGACGAGGCCAGTAGAGCCAGCAGCATCCCGACTGCCGGCGCGGCGAGGCCGATGGCCAGGACTCGACCCACTACGCCAGTGTCGACCGGCACGGCGAAGCCGAATCCGGCACCGGTGAGCCCGCCGATCACAGCCAGCGTCAGGCTCGTGGGCCGTCCGACTCTCGTCAAGACGGCCACGACCACCACCGCCACGACGAACCCGGTGACGACGGCGGTGCGCCCGGCGTCACCCGGCGGGACGATGGATCGCAACAACGTACTGGCCACCGCGGTTCCGGCCAGCAACGGCAGTGCCACGGTGGCCCCGGCGAGCACGGCGAGACTGATCGGGACGTTCAGGATCGGCACACGCAGCCCGGGGGCGATGAGCGCGCCGCCATCGTTGGCGCCGGTGACGACGGCGAACGCCACGGCCACGGCCGTGACAACCTCGGCCGTCACAGAAGCGGACCTGCCGCCACGCCGTCAATAGCCACGTTTGAGCGCACCATCGGCCAAGACATCGGCGGCCTCGCTGATCCGGACGCCGACCCAATCCAGCCGCTTGACCAGCTCACGATGTTTCAGCGTCCGCGGGGAGAGCTCGCCGCCGACGATTCGCGCGAACTCGTTCTGATACTCGCGGTTCACCGCGCGTGCCGCCTTCTTGGCCTCGAGCGCCCGCGGCAGCACATCACCAGGTGTGCGCCACAGCGCTTCCAGCGCTGCCTCCAGCGCCTCGATCGCGGTGCCGACCGCCTCGACGACCGGCACATACGATCGCCTGTCTTCGATCTGGTAGAGGTCGGCCTCGCGGATGAACTCACGGATGGTGTCGAGCACGTCGTCGATCGACCTGGACAGCCGGAAAATGTCTTCGCGGTCCAGGGGTACGACCAACGTCCGGGAGAGCTTCTCGATCAAGGCAGCTCGCATGGCGTCGCCCCGGTGTTCGACCTCGGCGATGCGCGAACGAGCCTGTGCCGGGGTGATCTCATCGGCCACCATCGCCCGGGCGACAGCTGCGCCTTCCAGCGCCGCATGGACCTGCCCGGCCAGCGCCTTGGACAAGCCTGCCGCACCGCCGCGGCGGGCTCGCCACCTGCGCATACCGGTCCATGGTCGCCTCGACGCCGTCGCTGCTTCCTCCAACACCACTCGCCTCACTCACATCGTGCCAGGGCACAAGCCGGTCACTCATCGCGGGCGACAAGCCCGGTACGGGCGCCCGTCGAGGTAGGCGGCCACGGCTGCCTCGACCGGTTCCAGGTCCTCGGGCAGCTCGGCGGGGAGATACAGAGTGCTGCGCGATCAGCCCGGGGCCCGGCCGGCGTGGCCACGGCCCCGCCGTCGTCCATGATCGCTACCCACCCACGTTTGCGCGCCCATGTTCAAGCTTAGCCAGACCGTGCCCGTTGCCTGACAATAGCTCCTCCGAGCGATCGTGATACATAGCATCAAGTTTTATAAACTCAACATAGTGGAGCGTTAAACTGGAATGACTGTCCGGGTGAGGCCGCAGCGACCCGGGGGGCCGCGGCAATGATCCATCCGGGCGGCTGTCTTCAGCGCCGCCACACGTACGGAGTCGTGGTCGAAACCTTGACCAGCCCGGCGCGTTCGAGGATGGGGCGGGAGAACTCGGTCGAGTCGCTGTGGACGAGCGTCTTGCCCAGGTGGAGCGCGCGGCGCGCCCGCGCAGCGGTCAAGGCGCGGTAGATGCCCTTTCCGCGCCATTCCGGACGGGTCGCTCCGCCCCAGATGCCGGCGAAGTCCGTGCCGGCCACCGGCTCCAGACGGCCGGCGCTGATCATGCGGCCCTCGGCTTCGGCGACCCAGAGCTGCATCCCGTCGGCCAACGCGAGTCGCCGAAGCCACGCATCGGCGGACTCATCCGACACCGGGTCGCCGAACACTTCGTCCTGCATCGCGCTCATCGCTCGGACATCGGCGTCGGCCGACACCTCACGCAGCGTGACGCCGCGGGGGAGCGGCACCTCGACGTCGAGTACTCGGGCCTCGCCGACCATGATCGACTCGGACTCCTCGGGCACGAACCCGTTCGCGACCAACGCGTCCGGCAACCCAGGTGCGTCGTCATGGGCGCGGGTCTTCCACTCCACGCAGTTGACCGTGGCATCGGATTCGTAATGAGCCCGTGCTTGCGGTACGAGCCGGCGGATACCGTCGGCGTCGAGCCCGCCGAGGTCGCGGTAAGTTACGAAGCCCCGGCCATGCGCGTAGGTCACCAGGCGCAGCGGCCCGAGTCGGGTGACGGCCAGGGCACTCGGCGTTTCGGCGTCGGTACGCAATTGTTCGTCATAGGTAGCCAGCAGCTGATCAGCGGTTTTCACCCACGGCATCATCCCCCGTCAGGCAGCGGCACGCTACGCAGTATTCAACGGCTCACTGCGGTCTCGTACGCCACACGCGAGAGCTTGTCCGGATTGCGCACGTAGTACAGCCCTGTCACCAGACCTTGATCGAGTCGTACCGCCAGGACGCCGTCGACCTCCCCGTCGAGGCGGATGATCAGAGCCGGGTGTCCGTTGACCTGTGTCGCCTCGACCGACAACGCGTCACCGACTTGCTCCAGCCCCACGCCGAACAGCCGCGTCACCTTGTCCGCGCCCACGAGGGGACGTGGTACGGCCCGCTTCACGCCGCCTCCGTCGCTCAACAGGACCACGTCGGGCGCGAGGACGTTGAGCAGGCTCTGAACGTCACCGGTATCGACCGCTCGTTGGAACGCCTGGAGGGCGGCGCGGTTCTCAGCCGGGGAGACAGCCTGGCGAGGACGACGCGCGGCGACGTGCTCGCGGGCCCGGTGCGCGATCTGGCGCACCGCCGCCACCTTCTTGTCCACGGCCTCGGCGATCTCGTCATAGTCCAGAGCGAACACCTCACGCAGGACGAACACCGCTCGTTCTGTGGGCGTGAGCGTCTCGAGCACCAACAACATCGCCATCGAGATGCTTTCGGCCAGTTCAACGTCGTCGGCCACGTCAGGCGCGGTGAGCAGTGGCTCAGGCAGCCACGGACCGACATAGGACTCCCTGCGCCGCGCCACTGTACGCAGCCGGGTGAGTGCCTGGCGAGTCGTGATGCGAACCAGATACGCGCGCTGGTCGCGCACTGTGGCCAGATCGACACCGGCCCAGCGCAGCCAGGTCTCCTGGAGTACGTCTTCGGCGTCGGCCGCCGAGCCGAGCATTTCGTAGGCGACGGTGAACAGCAGGTTGCGGTGGGTCAGGAATGCCTCGGTCGCGGCATTCGGAGCCCGGTCGTCGCTCATACGGGTGTTGTCCGTGGCTTCATGCACACCCATCAGACACCGCAGCGGGCCGTCGTGTGACATCCATTCGCGCCGCGCCGCCTGGACTGTGGTCGAGCTCACCTCGGTGAGGCGTCACATCAGCGTGTTCACCGGGGTCTTCATGTCGAGACAGCACAGGAGGCCGGCATGACGACCAACCGCACCGAAAGGCTGGCTGCGCGCATCGTGCGCCTCGCCGACGGCGACAACTCGGCGTCGCGCGGATTCTCGCGCACCCTCCGGCGGGCGTTCCCCGACCGTTGGGCCATGCTCTTCGGTCATGTCGCGGTGTTCAGCTTTCTCCTGATCTTCGTCTCCGGGGTTTTCCTGACCTGGTGGTTCGAACCGTCGATGGCCACCGTCAAGTACTCCGGAGGCTACGTTCCGCTACGCGGCGTCGAAATGTCCGAGGCCTACGCGTCCACGGTGAACCTGTCGTTCGAGGTGCGCGGCGGGTTGTTGATGCGCCAGATTCACGCCTGGGCGACGCACGTGTTCGTGGCCGCGTTGTCGGTGCACATGCTGCACATCTTCTTCACCGGCGCGTTTCGCGGTCGGCGCCGGGTGAGCTGGTTGATCGTGCTGGGGCTGCTGGTGGTGGGCATGGTGGAGGCCTACACCGGCAATGCCTTGCCCGACGACATGCTGACGGGCACGGGCCTGCGGGTGACCGAAGGCGTCATGCTGGCGATCCCGATCATCGGCACCCACGCGGCTGCGCTGCTGTTCGGCGGCGAGTTCCCCGGCGACGACATCATCTCGCGCCTGAACACGGTGCATGTGTACGTGCTGCCAGCGTTGATGATCGCACTGTTCGCTGTGTTGGTGCTACACGCGCGACGACAGCAACGCGCGGCCGACACCGCAGCCGACACCGCGGCCGACACCGCTGCGGGCACCACGACGTCGGGCCGCGGATCCGACCGGCGGGGGAGCACGGTCGCGCTCTTCCCCGACCATCCGGTCAAGGTCGTCGGGCTGGGGTTCATCGTCTCCGGTGTCATCGTCATCATGGCCGCGACCTTGCAGATCAATCCGGTGTGGCTGTGGGGGCCGTTCGACGCGGCCCAGGCGTTCGCGGGCAGCCAACCGCCGTGGTACTTCGGGTTCCTCGACGGTGGCCTGCGCCTGACGCCGCCCTGGGACCTCGACCTGATGGGGCACGAACTGAACTTGAGCGTGCTGATCCCCGCGATGGTGGTGCCGGGGCTCATGTTGACAGCGCTGGCGGCCTATCCATGGATCGAACAGCTGGCCACGGGTGCCCGACCGGACCCGCTACGGCTGGATCGCCCCCGCGACATGCCGGTACGGACCGGGCTCGGAGTCGCGTTCGTGGTCTTCTACCTCGTGCTGTGGATCGCCGGCGGCAACGACATTCTCGCCACGGTGATCGAGGTCCCGCTGAACTGGATCACCCGGTTCCTGCAGGTCGGCGCCATCGTCCTGCCTGTGGTGGCGTTCTGGATCACCAAGCGGATCTGCCTCGGCCTGCAACGTCGCGAACGCGACGAGGTGCTGCACGGCCGGGCCTCCGGGGTGATCGTCGTCAGCTCGAGCGGCGCGTTCTCCGAGGTGCATACGCAACTGTCGGCGTTCGACGCACAGGTCCGGACGCCACGATGGACGGTGCCCGACCCGGGTTCGGCGACCGATGCCAACGGCGTGGTGAACCCGCACTACCGTGCAGCTCGGCGACGCGCCCGGCTGGCGCGGTTCTACTTCGCCGACCTCGTGGCGTCCCAGGAGGTCGACTGCGACGAACGGCCCGCGGCGTAGGGCGCGCTATTCGAGGAGCTTGCCCTCGGTTGCGACGTCGCCCATGAGTTCGGCGATCTCGGCCGGGATGGCCGGAATCGCCTCTCGCTCGAGGCGCTCCGGGCCGGACCACACCAGATTGACCTGGAGCGACTCATCCAGCTCGGGGTAGTCCGAGCGGTTGTGGCAGCCGCGTGTCTCGCGACGTTCGAGCGCCGCCTCGAGCGTGGCGCGGCCAGCGAGCACCGCCGCCTTCAGGTCGAAGGCATGCGCCAGGTCGTGATAACCGGCGATGTCGGGATGCACCCCGATGTCGGCGATACGAGCTTCGATGCCGTCCAACTCCGTGAGCCCCTTGAGCAGCCCAGCTTCGTCGCGGACGACACCGGCGTGGTCTGTCATGGTGTTGCGGATCGCACGCTGCAGCGACCGGACGTTCTCGGGCCCCCGACTGGCGAGGAGCTCGTCGACCTCGGATCGGGCTTCGGCCAGCGCCGCTGCCGAACGCTGCTGCGCCGGCAATGTCGTGGAGTATTCGGCCGCGGCAGCACCCACGATCCGCCCGAAGACCAGCAGTTCGATCAACGAGTTTCCGCCGAGGCGGTTCGCGCCGTGCAACCCGCTGGCTGCTTCGCCGATGGCGTAGAGGCCCTCGACCCCGGTGCTGTGATCCTCCGGGCGCACCCACACACCGCCCATGGAGTAGTGCGCCGTGGGCGCGATCTCGATCGATTCCTCGGTGATGTCGAGCAGCTGTAGTTCCAGCAGCGTCTGGTAGACGCGGGGGAGACGGCTCATGATCGTCTCTTTCGGCAAGTGTGAGACGTCCAGCCACACGCCGCCCTTCGGCGTACCGCGGCCCTCTTTGATCTCGGTGTACGCGGCCAGTGCGACCCGGTCTCGCGTGGACAGCTCCATGCGTTGCGGGTCGTAACGCTCCATGAAGCGCTCACCGAGAGCGTTGCGCAGGATGCCGCCCTCGCCGCGAGCCGCCTCGGACACGAGGGTGCCTGCGGCGCTCTCCGGATCGATGAGGCCCGACGGGTGGAACTGCACCAGCTCGGGATCACGGATGCGGCCGCCGGCCAAGAGCGCCAACCGGAACGAATCACCGGTGTTCTCGTCACGCCGCGACGAGGTGCGACGCCAGATGCGATTGTGTCCGCCCGAGGCGAGAATTACCGCATCGGCGTGTATGACATACCGAGTACCGCTGTAAAGATCGAAGCCGTAGGCGCCGAAGATCACATTCTCGTGCACTAAAAGCCGTGTAATGTAGACCTGATCGAGCATACGAATGCCGACCTGCTGCGCCCGGTTGCGCAGGGTGCGTTGAATCTCCAGACCGGTGTAATCGCCGGCGAATGCCGTCCGCCGGTAACGATGCGCGCCGAAGAAGCGCTGCGAGATACGCCCGTCTTCGGTTGTCGTGAACGGCATGCCATACCGGACGAGATCGTCGATGCCGGCCGCTGCGCCTTCGGTCACGATCTGCACGGTGATCGGGTTGGCGAGCAGGTAACTTTCCGTCAGTGTGTCGGCGGCGTGCTGCTGCCACGTGTCGTCCGGGTCCATCGTGGCCAGCGCGGCATTGATACCTCCAGCGGCCAGCGAAGTGTGTGCATCGCCGACGGGGCGTTTTCCGACGGCGAGTACGTCGACGCCGCGTTCGGCCAGTTCGATCGCGGCGCGCAGACCTGAGCCGCCGAGGCCCACGACGAGTACCGAGGTCGAGATCTGAATTTCGGAATTATTCATGGCCCGTTCTCCATTCATCCGACAATTTCATTGTCCGGACCACGGCCGGAAAATGCGCGTGAATATGCGCTACATCACGTGTGGCATAAGTCGCAGGGAAAGCGTGCCGCGGCGAAAGTCGTGACAACCGGGGGGAGTGGGCGAGAGGGGAGTAGGCGGCGACGGTTCGTCGTTTGATGCAACAGTCGAACGTGGCCGCTCAGATGATCAGGACGAGGGCGAACGCCAGCAGGCTCGGCAACACGAAGAGCGCAACGACGGCAACCGCCCCGAAGACGCCGGAGCGCCCATCGCGGCTGGAGCGTCCGGTCTGCCACATCGCGAGAAAGCCGATGACTATCGCCAACGGCCACGCCAGCGGGCCCAGCAGCACGAGAACGAGAGCGATGGCCGCCAACGGGCTGGCATCGGTGCCGGCGCCATTCGCCGAACGCCGTGGCGTCACCGGTGCGGTGCGGGGGTGGGGAGCCGTGGCGGTACGCGTGCCAGCCGACGGGGGTTCGTGGACCGATGCAAACGCGCTGTTCGGTGCACCCCGGCCGTTGGGTGCACTGCCGGCGCCGACCGGAGCCATCCCCGCCGCTTGGCGAGCGACGTTGTACGCAGCGAGCCGGCGCGGGTCGAGCAGGACGTCACGAGCCCGTGTGAGCTGCCGGAACGTACTGGCGTCACCGCCGGCGTCCGGATGCCCGCCGCGTGCGGCGCGCCGGTATGCGCTGACGACCTCGTGGTCGCGGGCGCCGTGAGACACGCCGAGCACTGCATGCGGGTCGCGCCCACGTAGTTCTGTGAAGTCGTTGTTCGCCCTCACCGTGCTGCCTCCTGGCCAGGTGCGTCCTGGTGCACATAAGACGGCGATCGGCCGTGGAATGTGACATCGGGCGTCAGTGTCGTGCGTCACCTGAAACAGTACGCGCCGACAACGCTGCAGCGGGCAGATCATGAGGCGTTGGCGGCGCGACAACGCCGTCACTGACCCATGATCGCCGAGCGTCCAGCGTCAGATGCCGGGTGATGGCAATGAACAGCGTCGGGGCTGGGTGACCGTGGCCGGAGGAGGGCGCACAGCGCCGCGTCAGAGGCTCGATCCAAGGCTTACTTGACATAATGCACATTATCGGCGTTCGACTAAGACGCTCTCGTGCCTCGATCGATGCCTCGTTTCGCTGGCCCGGGCACCCGGCATCTGCTGCCTGGCCAGCCGACATCATGGTTCGAGCACCTTGACTCCACATCGACACCGACCGCACGTCGACCGTGCATGTGTTGGGATATGACCATGCCCGGTGCACCGCAGCCTGTCGTGGAGATGCTGTGGGAGCCGCATGACCCTCATGAGACGCTCCGGGAACGATTCGGCTTCCGGGCGCCGGCCTCAGCCGGCCGCTGGATCGCTGCCACGGTGAACACGCACTGGGATGCGCAGATCGAGGCCGTCGAGCGAATCGTCATCAGCCACACCAATGCACTGGCCTGGCTGGCCAGTTCGTCCGGCGACCGGCTGATCGCGAAGTGGTCGGTCGCGACAGACACGTTCGCGTCCCTGTCGCGGGTTTCTCGGTTCACCCACTGGCTCCACGTCAACGGACTGCCCGTCTCAGCGCCGTTGCCGTCCCTGGCCGGGTGCCTGCAGGTCGAGACCGAGAAGGTGTCGATGTGCCTGCAGCGTGTCGTCGAAGGCGATCTTCTCGACGTCGACGACCTGGACCAGGTTCGAGCTGCCGGCCAGGTGTTGGCTCGCCTCCATCATGCCCTCACCGACTACCCCCGCCACGATCACATCTTGCCTGCCTACGCTCGGCCACAGCCGTTAGCTGCGCGAATCGCCAGCTGGCTGAACTCCGCCGGCCCACATGTGCCGGATGCCGGCCGCACCGCACTGCGAAGCCTGGTGCAGGACGCTCCCACTACCCCACTGCCGGTCCAACTCGTCCACGGCGACTTTCGCTCGTCGAACATCGTGTGTGTGGGTTCTCGGATCGCCGCTGTCATCGACTTCGAATCGGCCCGGCTCGACCACTGTGCCGACGAGTTGGCGCGCTCGGCGGTCCTGCTCGGTACCCGCTTCCGTGACTGGGGGCCGGTGTCGCCGGAGGTCCGGGCCACATTCTTGGCCGGCTACGAGTCCGAGCGGGCCTTGACACCGGTCGAGCAGTACTGGTGGAACGCCCTCGTGCTCTGGTACACGCTGGCGTTCGTGCCACCAGGCGATGATCCGACCGGCTGGGGTTCGTCGGCGCTCGGCCAACTAGCCGCGCTGCAGCCCATTGTCAGCGCTGTCGGCCAGGTTTAATGTTGACCGCAAGACTTGGTGCCGTTCCCGCACCTCACCTCCGATTCCGGCGCTCACGCCGTCGGCGCAGCGGAGGCAAAGGGGGCCTTGAGCTCTCGGGTTGCCGGTGGTCTGTCACTCTTCCGGCGGGGTCGAGGTGAGCGTGAGTCACCGCGGCAGCCGCCAGGAGAGAAGTCGACATGACCAGGCAGAAGTCTTTCAAGCGCCTCGTTCGAGCCCGGATGGCGAAGACTGGCGAGAGCTACACGACCGCGCGGCGCCAGCTGCTGAGCGCCACGACGCCGGTCAGCCGGGCGGACCAGCCGGCGCTGGTCACCACCGACGAACGGATTCGGGAACGTACCGGGCTCGGCTGGGAGATGTGGTTCGACCTCCTCGACGAAGCGGGCGGACTGAACCTGCCCCACCGAGAGATCGCGCGGTGGGTCGCCGGCAAGCTGGATCTGCAGCCGCTCGCGTGGAACGTTCAGGCGATCGCCACCAGCTACGAGCGTGCGCGCGGGATCCGGGACGTCGGCGAACACCCCGACGGGTTCTCGGTCAACGCGTCACGCACGATCGCCGTGCCCGTCGAGCAGGTGTACGACGCCGTTCTCGACCCGGCGCTGCGTGGCCGTTGGCTACCCGAAGCGGGCCTGCTGCGCGAGCGGCAGGCCACTCGCCCGAAGTCGGCGCACTTCGATTGGGCTGGCGACGAGTCCAGACTGCACGTGTACATCCGGGTCAAGGAGACCGACAAGAGCGTCATCACGATCGAACACGCGCGCCTGACCGACGCGGCTGCCCGCGATCAGGCAAAGCGCCTGTGGGGCCGGTGCCTCGCCGATCTCAAGACGGCCCTGGAAAGCGGTGAGCTCAGGTGACATTCGAGGTTGCGGATCTGCACCTGCTGATCATCGGCGTCATCGTCGGCGCGTGGACCTGACACTCGGCGCCCGCGCAGTCAGTTGCATATTCGGTTGCGCCGCCGCCGGAGCGGATCACAGACTGGCCTCCGCGCCGACGGCGTCACGACAGCTGATCCAGGGCAGAAGGGGTGCCGACGTTGATCCTCCCGAAGGTCCGCGATCCACGGTTCGTGACGATCCGGCGTGGCGGGAGCCTCACCGACGAGCATCATCGCTTGCTCGCGCTGTGGGCGGCGGTGTGCGCGGAACACGTGCTGCCGCTGTTCGAGGCCGTTCAACCCGACGACCCACGCCCGCGCCAGGCGATCGAGCACGCTCGCGCCTGGACCCGCGGTGAAGTGACGATGATGCAAGCGCGCGCAGCAGGTGGGCACGCCATGGGTGCGGCGCGTGACCTGCGCGGAGCGCCCCGGCACGCCGCCTACGCTGCCGGGCAGGCCGGTGCCGTCGCTCACGTCGCTGCCCACGAGCTGGGCGCCGCTGCCTACGCCATCAAGGCCGCGCGCGCTGCGGTGCCCGAAGCCGACAGCGACGCCGCCGGGCGACGTGAATGCCGGTGGCAGCGCGATCAACTGCCCGCGGAGATTCGCGAGCTCGTCCTGGACGACCAGCGGTTGCGAAACGACATCTGCTGGTCGGTGTTCGAAGTATGAGCAACACGCCTGATCTCGGGCCCGTGCCTGAACGTATCACCGTCGAGGCCGTGCAGGTACGTCGTCTCGTTGCCGAACAGTTCCCACAGTGGGCCGATCGTGCGGTCGAACCCGTGGCCCATGGCGGCTGGGACAATCAGACCTTCCATCTGGGCCCTGACCTGCTGGTCCGTCTGCCCAGCGCGGCCGAGTACGCCACGGCGGTGGAGAAGGAGCACCGATGGCTTCCGGTCCTCGCTCCCCTGCTGCCGCTGCCGATCCCCGTTCCGCTGGCGAAAGGCGCACCGGGTGCGGGCTATCCGCATCCGTGGTCGGTCTACCGGTGGATCGAGGGCGTGCCGGCGCGAGTCGACCGGATCGCCGACCCGGTCCGGTTCGCTGACGACCTCGCCGGTTTCCTGGCCGCCTTACAGCGCGTCGACCCGGGTGACGGGCCGCGGCCAGGCATTCACAACTGGTTCCGAGGCGGGCCGTTACGCACCTACGACCAGGGCACGCAGCGCGCGCTCGAGGTCCTCAGGGGTCATGTCGACGTCGGCCTGGCTCGCGAGATCTGGGCCGAGGCCCTCGCGGCGCCGTGGGATGGCGTCCAGCGCTGGTTCCACGGTGACGTCGCCGCGGGGAATCTCCTTCTCACCGACGGCGTGCTGACGGCCGTCATCGACTTCGGGACCTGCGGAGTCGGCGATCCGGCCTGCGATCTCGCGGTCGCCTGGACGCTGCTGAACGATGCGGGGCGGCAGGTGTTCAAGCAGCGCCTTTCCATCGACGACCACACCTGGGCGCGTGGGCGCGGCTGGGCGTTGTGGAAGGCACTGGCCACCTGTTCGTACACCTGTGACGATCCCGACGACGCAGATGACTTCGCCAGTGCGAGGCGCGTGCTCGACGAGATCTTCCTCGAGTACTCCGGTTAACAGGGAAGCCACCGGGCCGCGGCCTCGAAGGTGTCCGCCGGGCTGCTGTTGAATGCGATCGCTGCTTCGGGTGCATGCCGGTGTACGTGATTGACGATGCGTTCGAACAGCAGCGGATCTTCGGCGGTCCGCACTCCCCCGCCGATGACCACCACGGCCCATGACCGGCTGTCGAGCGCCTCGACCACCACCTCGTCGATGTCGTCGCTGCCGTCGAGACCGAACAGACAACTCGTCGCACTCACCTGAGCATCGGCGAAGCGCTGCATTCCCTGGGCGATCGCGCGTGCCACCGGCTCGGGATCCCACGGGCCGGGTACCCGGTACGGGTCCAGTCCGATCACCAGCACCCATGGCGTTCCAGCGCCGGGCATTGAATCGGAAGCGGGCATGGACGCCACTATACCGAGCGGTGTACTGTCGATCCTTCATAGGTATACTGATCGGTATAGTTAGGTGCTCGGATGATGCAGGCACACTCCCCTACGGCGGCGTTCGACGTCGTCGTCTTCGACGTCCTCGGCACGATGGTGGACGAGCCGGGCGGACATCGAACAGCCATCCGCGAGGCGGCGCCCGGCCTCGATGACGCGTCGCTCGATCGACTGGTCAAGCTCCGACAGGACCATGTGGAAAGCGAGCAACACCGCATCGGGGCCGGATGCCGCACCTACGCCAATACCGACGTCATCGACCGCGAGGCTGCTCAGCTCGTCGCCGAGTATGCCGGCCGCAGCGATCCAGCGATCATCGAGCGGTTGGCCACGGCGGGGCAGCGCCTGGAACCTTGGCACGACTCCCCCGCCGAGCTCGCTCGGCTGGCCGAGTGCTTGCCTGTGCTGGGGCTGTCCAACGCCAGTCGCGCCGCTCTCCTGCGTCTCAACGCCCACGCCGGCCTGCGCTGGCATGCGGCCTTGTCCGCCGAGGACGCGAAGGCCTACAAGCCGGCCGCGGAGGTCTACCACCTCGCGATCGACGCCGCTGGATGCCCACCGGAACGGATCCTGATGATCGCCGCGCATGCGTGGGACCTTCGCGCCGCAAAGGCCACCGGAATGCGAACGGCGTACGTACCGCGCCCCGTCGGCGATCGCCCGACCAGCGACGACACGTTCGACTTTCACGCGTCCAGCCTGCACGGACTCATCAACGCCCTGACTCGGGCCTAGCTGCCAGCGTCACGGCCCCGGCGGGAGTCAGTCCAGGCAGAACTCGTTGCCTTCGGGGTCGAGCATCACGATGAAGCCCTGGCTCAGCGGCGGCTCGGGGTCGTGACGACGCTGCCGAGTAGCCCCGAGGGCGACGAGGCGCTCGCACTCGGCCTCCAGCGCTGCCATCCGCTCGTCCCCCTGCAGGCCGGGAGCGGCACGAACATCGAGGTGGACCCGGTTCTTGGCGACCTTGTCCTCCGGGACCTGCTGAAAGAACAGCCGCGGGCCGCTCCCGTCCGGGTCCTCGATGGCTGATCTCGTGTTGCGCTGATCTTCCGGCACCCCGATCTGCTCGAGGAAGTCGTCCCACGCGGCCAGTGGGTCGACGCCGTCGGGCACGTCGACCCCGGGCGGGCCTGGGTGAACGTAACCCAACACGTCTCGCCAGAAGGTCGACAAGGCGCGCGGATCGTGGGCGTCGAAGGTGACCTGGACATCGCGACTCATCAGTGACCTCCGTTTCAGCTCTGGCGTTGCTCGGAGCGATCCTCGGCCCACAGCGTGTGATAGACACCCTCGCGATCGACTCGGCGGTAGGTGTGCGCGCCGAAATAGTCACGCTGGCCTTGGGTCAGTGCGGCCGGCAACCGCTCGGCGCGAAGGGAGTCGTAGTAGGCCAGCGCGGTCGAGAACCCAGGGGCGGGTACGCCGGTACGAGCGGCAGTGGCGACCACCTCGCGCCAGGCATCCTGTGCCGCTGCCACTTCCCCGGCGAACTGCTCGTCGGCCAGCAGGCTGACCAGCGCGGCGTCCTTGGCGTAGGCCGCGGTGATCCGGTCGAGGAACGCGGCCCGGATGATGCAGCCCCCCCGCCAGATCGCGGCGATGGAACCCAGATCGAGGTCCCAGCCGTACTCGGCGCCGGCAGCCTGCATCTGGTGGAAACCCTGGGTGTAGGAGATCACCTTGGAGGCATACAGCGCCTGTTCCACGAGCGCGGCGAACATTCGGGCCTCGTCAGCGGACAGCGGAGTGCGCTCCGGCCCGGCGAGCGAGCGCCCGACGGCGCGCAGATCGGTGTGCCCGGACACCGAGCGAGCGAAGACCGCTTCGGCGATACCGCTGACCGGAACGCCGAGGTCGAGCGCGATCTGGACCGTCCACCGGCCGGTCCCCTTCTGCTCGGCTTCGTCGGCGACGACGTCGACGAACGGGCGGCCGGTGGCGGCGTCGACGTGGTCGAGCACGTCAGCGGTGATCTCGATCAGGTAAGAGCCCAGGCGCCCTTCGTCCCACTCACGGAAGATCGCCGCGATCTGGGCGGGCTCGTATCCGGCGACGTGGCGCAACAGGTCGTAGGCCTCGGCGATGAGCTGCATGTCGGCATATTCGATGCCGTTGTGCACCATCTTGACGAAATGTCCGGCGCCGTCGGCGCCGACGTGGGTGCAGCAGGGCGCGCCGTCGGCGGCTTTGGCCGAGATGTCTTCGAGGATCGGACCGAGCGATGCGTAGGATTCCGCGGAACCGCCCGGCATGATGCTGGGCCCGTTGAGCGCACCCTCCTCTCCCCCGGAGATGCCGGTGCCGACGAAGTGGATCCCGCGCTCGCGCAAGCTCGCCTCACGGCGACGCGTGTCGGCGAAATGGGCGTTGCCGCCGTCGATGATCATGTCGCCGGGTTCGAGCAGCGGCGCGAATTGGTTGATGACGGCGTCGGTTGCCTCGCCCGCCTTGACCATCACGACCAGTCGGCGGGGACGCTCGAGCGCCTGGACGAATTCTTCGGCCGTATCGGTGGCCACGAACGTGCCTTCGTGCCCGAAGTGTTCAACGAGTTCGTGAGTGCGCTCGGGCGTCCGGTTGTGCAGCGCCACGGTGTAGCCGTGCCGAGCGAAGTTGCGCGCGAGATTGCGGCCCATGACCGCGAGCCCGGTGACACCGATCTGCGCCTGTCCAGCCATCAGTTGTTCATCTCCCGTGTCGACGTCGGAGGCCGCGTCGCCCGCATGGCGCACCTTCGAGCCCAGTTGCGAGGTGACGCCAGTTCAGTATTCCTTGCCGGCCCGACAAGGTCGGACCCTGCCCTCGAGCGAGCGCAGTTCAGCGTGATCAGGACGCCGGGGCCGCCTGGCGATGGTCGATCAGCGCCTGGATGCCGTCCAGGATGCGCTCGAGCCCGAACTCGAAATCCGCTTCCAGCCAGACGTCGTCTTCTTCGACATCGAACACGTTCGCCGAGACCAGCCGGGCCAGCATGGGGTATTCGCCCTGGGTGATCGCCCGCTCGAGCGCCTGGCCGTACGCGGTGTCCCACTCCGCTTCGGGCACGCCGGTGCGGGCTTCGGCCTGGGACAGCGTGATGGTCAATTGGGCGTGGCCACGCACGTAGCCGGTGATCATGACCAGGATCTGAATCATTTCTCCCCCGGTCAGGGGCGTGTCGCTCAACGTCGCCAGGCCTCGCTCGGTCCAGGTGATCATGTTCGGCCCCATGGGCGGCGAGTTGAGCGGGACCTCAATGACCCACGGATGGTCGCGATACATCTGGATCGTCCGGCGCGCCCAGTCGGCCAGGCCGACGCGCCAGTCGGTGCTGGCGGTGGGCGCTGGGATCTCTTCGCCTGCCACGGCTTCGATGGCCAGCTCGATCAGCTCGTCCTTGCTGGGCACGTACCGGTACAGCGACATCGTCGTGAAGCCGAGCTGTTCTGCGACACGCCGCATCGACAGCGCGCCGAGCCCTTCGGTGTCAGCGATCTTGATGGCCGTCTCGACGATGCGCTCGAGGCTCAGGCCTGGTTTTGGTCCCCGGGTCCGCGGTGACTGGGTGCCCCACAACAGCTCGAGCGTGCGAGCGGGGTCGCGGCGGTCTTCACGTGGCATCTCCTCACCCATCTGCCGTGTTGACGCCCATCCTAGAACTGTGTATACCCTATACCGACGTATATGGCATACACAGTTTGGAGGCAGGCCCATGACGAACGAATTCGCCGTCGTCGCGGAGGGGCTGCACAAGCGGTACGGCAGGTCCTGTGCGCTGGACGGCGTGGACCTGACGGTCCCCAGGGGCACGGTCCACGGGCTGCTCGGACCCAACGGAGCCGGCAAGACCACCGCCGTGCGCATCCTTGCCACGCTGCTGCGGTTCGACGCCGGCCGGGCGGAGGTGGCCGGGTTCGATGTTCAGCGCGAGCCGGAACGGGTGCGGGCGCGAATCGGCCTGACCGGCCAGTATGCGGCGGTGGACGAGGTGCTGTCCGGACGGCAGAACCTCATCATGTTCGCGCGGTTGTTCCACCTCAGCCCCCGAGCTGCCCGGGCCCGGGCTGACGAACTGCTCGAGCAGTTCGACCTCGTCGACGCCGCGGGAAAGTCCGCGGCGCAGTACTCCGGCGGCATGCGCCGACGGCTCGACCTCGCCGCGAGCCTGATCCTCGCGCCCGACGTGCTGTTCCTCGACGAGCCGACGACCGGACTCGACCCACGCAGCCGCAACGGGGTGTGGGACGGCGTGCGGTCTCTGGTCGCCGGAGGGACCACGGTGCTGCTGACCACTCAGTATCTGGAGGAGGCCGATCAGCTCGCCGACCGCATCTCGGTCATCGACACCGGACGGGTGGTCGCCGAAGGCACGTCCGACGAACTGAAGTCGCAGATCGGCGGCGACCGGATCGAGGTGGTCGTGCGCGATGCCGCTGATCTGGCGTCAGCTGCGCACGTCGTCGAAGCCGTCGGCGGCGGCGCCGTGCACACCGACCCGGACACCCGCCGGGTCAGCAGCCCTGTCCGCGACCGCGTCGAGGCTCTCGGCGATGTCGTGCAGCGGCTGCGCGAGGCCGGCATCGTGGCGGAAGACATCGGCGTGCGCAGGCCCAGCCTGGACGAAGCGTTCCTGGCCCTGACCGGGCACCGAGCCGAGGAAGAGGTGGCCGCATGAGCACGGCGATCAGTACATCCGCACCCGCATCGTCGCCGGCCACGGCAGCGCCCTCGGCGCTGACTCGCCTGCGCTGGTGGGTCTGCGACAGCTGGGTCATGACGAAGCGGAACATGACTCATGTCGTCCGGGAGCCGGAAGAAGTGGTCATCTACTTCACGTTGCCGATCATGTTCGTGCTGGTCTTCGGGTACGTCTTCGGCAGTGGCATGGCCGTGCCCGGAGCCTCCAGCGACTCCGCCTACCGGGAGTTCCTGCTGCCGGGCGTCTTCGTCATGACCATGCTCTACGGCCTGGGCGCCACCGCCAGCGGGATCGCCTTCGACGTCGGCCGCGGGGTGGTCGACCGGTTCCGGTCGATGCCGGTGACGCGCTCGGCGCTGGTGACCGGTCGTAGCCTCGCCGATCTGCTGCGTGCGCTGCTGGAGATGACGGTGCTCGTCGTGTGCGGACTGCTGGTGGGCTGGCAGTGGCACCGCGGTATCGGCAACGCTCTACTGGCGGTGGGCTTGATCCTGCTGCTGCGGATCGCACTGACCTGGATGGGCATCCTGCTCGGCCTGATCGTCCCGAACCCGGACTTGGTCGCCGTGATCGTCTTCCCGACCGCGTTTCCCCTGACGGCGGTGTCCAACGTGTTCGTCGCACCCGAGCTCATGCCGGGCTGGCTGGGCGCGGTGTCGGAGTGGAACCCGCTGTCGGCGACCGTGGGCGCCATTCGCGAACTGTTCGGCAACCCCGGCCTGGGCGGCAGCTCATGGGTCGCCGAGCACGCCCTCGTGATGGCCGTGGTGTGGCCGTTGCTGATGCTCGCGATCTTCGTACCGCTCTCGGTATGGCGATACCAACGGCTCAGTCGATGACGACAGTTGAACCGCCGTCGCGTTCGGGGGAATCTGGAAGTACGGACAACCGTCTGTGAAGACCAACGTCGAAGGGAGGCCAAGGTGCGTGCACGTGACGGTGACCGCCTGGTAGTCGAAGGGACGAAGGTCGGCGAACCGCGTCGCGAGGGTGAGGTTCTCGAGACGCACGGACCGGACGGCACCCCACCGTTCGTGGTTCGGTGGTCCGACGGGTCCGAGGGGCTCGTCTACCCCGGGCCGGACGCCCGCATCGAGCCCGCAGGCACCACGTCGGCAGGCTGAGCCCGGGGCCGCGTCGACGCTCCGGACGACATCGAGGGTAATGTAGCCGTTTTGTACAGAGTTCTGGTGTCAATGCCTGATATGTCCGGAGCTGCCGACGATGACGGGTCGCCATGCCACGCCTCGGGCGTCGCAAGATCGTTCGTGGCCGCGTCGGCTCGGGCTGTCGGTGGCCGCGATGGCCACGCTCGGTGCGGCCGGATTGGCCGTGGCGTCGGTCGTGGCACCCTCGGACGAGGAATGCTCGGGGTCGGTGCTGGCTGCGGTCAGCGCCGACCCGGCGATCGCCCCGGCGCTGAGCGAGATCGCCGACGCCTACGCCGAGACGGAGCCGACCACCGGCGGACACTGCGTGCAGATCGAGGTGAACGCGGCGTCGTCCGATGAGGTCGAGCCGACACTGACCACCGACGACTCCCCCGACCTCTGGGTGCCGAAGACTGAGCTGCTGGCCCGCCCGGGCGAGGGTGCGGACCTCGAGCGCCTGGCGGAGGTGGCCGTCTCACCGCTCGTCGTCGCCATGCCCCGCGACCAGGCCGAGGAGCTGGGCTGGCCCGACGCCGAGTACTCCTGGCAATCGTTGCTCGACAGCGGCCCCGGGATCCTGGTCGACCCGGCGAGCACCGACGAGGGTCTGGCCAGCCTGCTGGCGTTGCAGGCCGCGCTCGGCGACAACGTGGACCAGGCCGAGTTGGTCCAGGTGATGACTCAGGTCGCGCAGACCGTGCATCCCACGACCGAGACCGCCTTCGCCTCCACCGCCGAAAACGGCGGCGACACGTTCACGGCTTTGGAGCGCGACGTCATCCTGCACAACCGCGAGGTCCCCGAATCCCCGTACGTGGCGGTCTACCCGGGCGAGGGAACGCTGGCGTTCGACTTCCCCGCCCTGGCGGTGCGCGGTCCCGACACCGACAAGTCGGTGCAGACCGCGGTGACGGACTTCGTGACGTACCTGGGCACCGCCGACGCGTTGGAGACGATCCGGGCCACGGGCTTGCGCTCTCCGGACGGCGTGCCCGCCGAAGTCGCCAAGATCGTCGAAGGTATCCAAGCGGAGATGCCTGACCTGCTGCCCGAGCCCGATCCGGCGGTGATCGCGGGGATCGAGCGACAGTGGGCCGCCTTGTCGCTGGACATGCGCATGCTGGCGGTCATCGACGTGTCCGGCTCGATGAAAGAGCAGGTCGGTGACCAAGGCACCCGGATCGAGCTGACGCGTGACGCCGCACTCGAAGCGGTCCAACTGTTCCCGCCGTCGTCGTCGGTCGGCCTCTGGGCGTTCTCCACGCTGCGCAATCCACCCGACGATCACATCGAACTGGTCGAGGTCGGTCCGCTCGACGACGTCCTCGACGACGGCGGGACACGGATGGACGACCTGGTCGCCGGACTGGAGTCGTTGCCGGACCTCGCCGAAGGCGGAACCGGGCTGTACGACACGGTGATGGCTGCGTTCCAGGAGATGCGAGCCAACTACCAGCCCGGGATGATCAACTCCGTCGTCCTGCTCACCGACGGGCGCAACGAGGACGATCCCGACGGCGTCGACCTGGCTACTCTGCTCAACACGCTCACGGCGCAGTTCGATCCCAGTGCGCCGGTACCGGTCATCACCATCGGTATGGGGCCGGACGCGGACATGGACGCGCTGCGCCAGATCTCCGACGCGACCGGCACGACGGCCTACCAGGCCCGTGACCCGCGCGAGATCCGCAGCGTGTTCTTCCAGGCCATGGTCGAACGGCAATGCCGCCCCAACTGCTGACCCACCTGCTGACCATCTGCTGACGAGGCTCCGCGCGGCGCGCCTTCCGCCTCCGGCGGAGCGTTCGCATGATCATGGTCTCGATGAACAACCTGTCGTGGCCAACGTGCGTCCTGCTGGGCATCTTGCTCGGCTTGGCTTTGGTGGCCGCTGACCGTAGCGTCGACGAGCGCAACGGCGCCGAGACGTCCGGCGGCCAGGGCGCGCAGGACGCGTCGAACGACGGCGCACCGGATTCGAGCGGGTCAGGCTCGGACGCACCGGACGAGACCATCACTGACGGCTCCCCCACCACGACCGACCCCAACGGGACGTATGCGCTGACTCTCACGTTCGACGACGGCCCGCATCCTACCTATACGCCGCAGATCCTCGACCTTCTCGAGCAGTACGAGGCCACGGCTGTGTTCTGCGTCGTCGGCGAGCAGGTCCGGGCGCACCCCGAGATCGTCCGGCGCATCGTCGACGATGGCCATGCGCTGTGCAACCACACCGACAGCCACGACGAGGAGCTGGCTCAGCGCGACGACGACATGATCGAGCACGAGATCGAGGTCACCGACGCCGCCATTGACGCCGCGGTGGGCACCGACGTCGAAGTCCGGTACTTCCGCCAACCGAACACCTTCGTCAAGCCGGCTGTTGCCGGCGTCGTCGCCGACCACGGCCTCACGCCGCTGGACTGGACCGTAGACCCACGAGACTGGTCACGCCCGGGTTCGGCCTCTATTGTTCAGGGCGTGTTGAACAAGGTCCAGCCCGGTGCGATCGTGCTGCTGCACGACGGTGGCGGCGACCGTTCCCAGACGGTCACCGCGCTCGGGCAGATCCTCGACGCGCTGTCGCGCGCGGGCTACGGCTACGTGTTGCCGGGGGCGGACACATGACCCGGCCCCTAGCGGTCATCGACATCGACGGTGTGCTGGCCGACGTCGACCACCGGCTACATCATCTGCGCGGCCGCCCCAAGAACTGGGCCGGCTTCTTCGCCGGCATGGGCGACGACCCGCCGTACACCGAGGGGCTGGCCCTGGCGCACCAGTTGGCCGCCGAGCACGCGGTCGTCTACCTCAGCGGTCGCCCGGAACGCACTCGCGCGGTCACCCAAGCGTGGCTGGCCGCGCACGAGGCACCGCACGGACGGGTGATGTTGCGCCCCGACGACGACCGCCGCCCGGCCCGCCTGTTCAAGATCGGCGTGCTCAAGCGGCTGGCCGCCCAGCGGACGGTGGCCCTACTCGTCGATGACGACCCGGCAGTCTGCGACGCCGCGCGCACGGCCGGATTCCAGGTCCGGCAGGTGAGCTGGGGTACCCAGGCGGCCACGCTGCACGCCGCTCAGGAACGCCACGGCCGTACCTGAGCGACCCCTAGGCCGGCAGTGCTGCGACGAACTCCACCCACACCAGCGCGATCAGGGCGCCGACCAGCATCGGCGGGCCGAACGGGATGCTCGAACGCCGACCGGCCCGCCCGGTCGACAGCAGCATCACGCCCACGACGCCGCCGACGAGGAAGCCGCAGAACACCCCCAGCACGACCGTCGGCCACCCGACCCAGCCGAGCAGGAGGCCCAGCACAGCAGCCAGCTTGACGTCGCCGAAGCCCAGATCTGCCGGGCGCAGCAGAACGAGAACGAGATAAAAAACGAAGCACGCGCCCGCCGCCACCCAGGCGCGCCCATAGGCCGACCAGTCCGAGTCGAGCACCGCGGGAACCGCCAACAACACAGCGGCGCCGGCCAGGGCGGGCAGGGTCAGCCAGTCCGGTAGGCGGTGCTCACGCAGGTCGATGTAGCCCATGGCCACGCCGAGCGTGGCGACCAGCAAGTACGCGGGGAGTTCGACCGCCTCGAGCCCGGTGAAGCCGACCAACGCCCACACCACGGCAGCGGTCACGCCCAGCAACAACGCCAGTCGTGGCGCCCGCGCGAGCTCGGCATACGGCGTCGGTTCCGGCTCGTCGTCGGCCGGGGCGCGATCCGGGATGCGGGCGATCACCTGGGGCAGCATCAGCCCGGCCAGGAGCCCGGCCGCAGCCAGAGCAGGGATCACGTGCGGGTACCCATCGCCTCGACCGCAGCCGTCCGCAGTACCCCGGCGGGCACCGATGCACCGGTCATCAGCAGCACTTGTCCGACCGCCTGGTGCACCAGCAGGTCGAGTCCGCCGGCGACGGTTCCCCCGCCCGCAGCCCAGGCCGCGGCCAACGGGGTCGGCCACGGCGCGTACACGACGTCGAACAACAGCCGTCCACTCGGGCGCTCCGCGATGTCGGCGACCAGTGGGTCCACCGCACCGGCCGGTGCGGTGGAGATCGTCGTCGCCGCTTCATGACACTGCTCGCTCACCGCCCAGGCCACCGGCGCGGCGGGATGTCCGAGTGCCTCAGCGACGCCCAACGCCGACGCCGCACGTTGCGGTGAACGCGCGTGGACATGTACGGCGCCGGTGCCCATCTGCGCCAGGGCGGCCAGAACGCTGGCCGCGGTGGCCCCGCCGCCCCAGACGCAGACCGAGCCGGTGACATCGACACCGTGCTCGGTCAGGGTGGCCACGACGCCACCGACGTCGGTGTTGTCAGCCGACCATCGCCCTTCGCCGTCGTGGATCAGCGTGTTCGCAGCGCCGACCGTTCGCGCGATGTCCGAAGCGTCGTCGGCGAGGTCCAGGGCCACCCGCTTGAGCGGCATGGTCAGCGACAGTCCACGCCAGTCCGCGTCCAGCGTGGCCAGGAAACTCGCCAGGTCCGCCTCGCCGACGTCATGGGCGCTGTAGTGCCAGTCGAGGCCCAAGTGGCGGTACGCCGCGCGGTGGATCACCGGGGACAGGGAGTGTGAGATCGGAGAGCCCAGTACGGCGCAGCGCCGCGAACGGTCAGGATCGGACACGGCACCTCAGCACAGGTCACTCTTTCGGCAATACTCGTTCAGTATCTTCTCGTTCTGCGCGTGTTCGGCAGCGGTGGCGGCAAAGCGCGTCTCGCCGGTCTCGAGGTTGACCGCAACGAAGTAGCAGTTGCCTTCCGAAGACGGATTGAGCGCGGCCGCCATCGCCTGCTCCCCGGGTGACGCGATGGGTCCCGGCGGAAGCCCGGAGACCCGGTAGGTGTTGTACGGGGAGTCACTCTGGCGCATCTCAGCGGTGGTGAACACGCTGGAGTAGTCGTCAACGGCGTAGTGCACGGTGGAATCCATCTGCAACCGCCGCTTCGGAACACCGTTGGCTTCGCAGGCGCCGTTGAGCCGGTTGTAGATCACTTCGGCGACCTGCGGCATGTCTTCGGTGTTGCTCACTTCGCGCTGCACGATGCTGGCCACGGTCAGGACTTCGCGCGGCGTGTACTCCAGCCCGGCCGCGCCGTCGACCAGCCCGACCTTGCCGGCCGTCTGGTTGAACCGCCCCAACATCTGCTTGACCAGCGCTTCGGCGGTCACGTCATCGGGCAGCTCGTACCTCGCCGGGAACAGGAAGCCTTCGGGATCGCCCTCGGCGTACTCCGGCAGCGGCGCTGCGTCGATGGCCGCCTTGACCTGCTCGGGCGGCAAGCCTGCCTGCTCAGCCACGCGGGCCACCACCTGACGCACCCGGAAACCCTCGGGAATGGTCAGCCTCGGGCGCGCGGTGTCACCGGAGACGAGCGAGGCCACCGCATCCGCGGCACGCATCTCGCGCGCGAGCACGTAGGTGCCGGGCTGGATGCTGGTGGAGTCCGGGTTGGCGTCGGCGGCAGCGAGGAAGGCGTCCTGGCTGGCGACGACGCCGGCCTCGTAGAGCGTGGTACCCATCGAGCGCAGCGAATCCCCCGACTCGATGGTGATGGTGACCTCGCCCGAACCCGGCCCGGGATAGTCCTCGGCTTCGCCGAACATGTCCGAGGCGCTGTCCAACACGGCGCTGCCGCCGTAGTACAACCCGGCCACCAAGCCGCCGATGACAGCGATCGAGGCCACGACCGCTACGAATGATCCGAAACGGCTCTTTCGCCGGCGCCGGCGGCGGTGCCGCCGGGGTCGGACTATCTCGTCGGTATCGCTAGTGGTCAAGCTCGCCTTCTTGGTCACCGGACGGATGTGTGCGGGCGATACGTGCGGTCCGTCATGGCGTCAACGTCAGCACCTCTCCCGGCGGCCTCCCGGCCGCTCGCTCGGCATCCAGCGCATCCTGCAGGATCACCATGGCCGCGGCCTGGTCAACCGTGGCCCGCCCGGAACGGGCAGAGACACCGCTGGCCCGCATGCCGCGCGTGGCCACAGCGGTGGTCAGCCGTTCGTCGACCAGCCGCACCGGGCATGGTGCCACAAATCGCGCCAAATCGGCAGCAAAGGAACGCACGTGCTCGGCAGCGATGCCCTCCTCACCGCTGAGCGTACGCGGCAGGCCCACGACAATCTCGATGACCTCGTATTCAGCGGCCAGCCGAGCGAGTCGACGCACATCGCCGGAGCCACGCCGAACCGTCTCGAGCGGCGTGGCGAGCAGCCCGGACGGATCACAGACCGCTACCCCGATGCGGACACTGCCGACATCGACGCCAAGCCTGGCCCCAGATCGCACAGTCACGAACCGCGCGTGACGGTATCGCCGACGGCCTGCTCGACTCGAGCGAGCGCCTGACCCACCGCGGCGGCGTTCGTGCCGCCACCCTGGGCGACATCGTCCTTGCCGCCTCCGCCGCCACCGAGCTCTTTCGCCGCGACCCGCACGAGGTCGCCGGCCTTCAGGCCCTGATCGCGGCCGGTCTCGTTCACCGCCACGACGACGCTGGGCCGCCCGGCGTCCGATGTTCCGGCGATGGCCACGACGCTCGGGCGGTCCGCTCCGAGCCGCCCTCGGACGTCCAGAGCGAGGCTGCGCAGATCGTCGGCCGCCGAGCCCACGGGCGCCTCGAAACCGACGAACGACACGCCGTACACGTCGCGTGCGGAGCTCGCCAGCTCCGCGGCCCGCGAGCCCAGCGCCGCCGCGCGGACCTTGGAGAGCTCCTTCTCGGCATCGCGGACCTGGGTGACGAGTCGCTCCACGCGTTCGGGCAGCTGCTCCGGCTGCACCTTCAGCAGGTCCGCCAACTGCGTCACCAGGACACGTTCCTTCGTCAGGTACCGGAATCCCTCGATGCCGACGTAGGCCTCGACCCGGCGCGATCCCGCGCCGACGGAGCTCTCACCGATCATCGTCACGAGCCCGACCTGGGACGAATGCTGGACGTGCGTGCCGCCGCACAGCTCGCGCGACCAGGCGCCGTTCATCTCGACGACTCGCACTTGCTCGTCGTAGGTCTCGCCGAACAGGGCGAGCGCACCGATCTCGCGCGCCTTGTCCAGCGGCATGTACGTCGCCGACACGGGATAGTCACGACGGATGGCCTGGTTGGCGGCCTCCTCGACCTCACTGCGCGTGGCTGCGCCCAGCGCCTGCCCCCACGAGAAGTCGAGGCGCAGGTAGCCGGGCTTGTTGTACGAGCCGCTCTGCAGCGCCTGGGGACCGAGAACCTGCCGCAGGGCGGCGTGCATGACGTGCGTGCCCGAGTGGGCCTGGCACGCGCCGATCCGCCATTCCACGTCGACGGCGGCCTCGACCTCCTGGCCGGTGACCAGCTCACCGTGCAGGACACGGACACGATGGACGATCAGGCCCTTGATCGGGCGCTGCACGTCGAGGACGTCGAGCTCGACGCCCTCGCCCCGGATCCGGCCGGCGTCGCTGTCCTGGCCGCCGGACTCGGCGTAGAACGGGGTGCGATCGAGCACCAGTTCGACGATCTCGCCTTCGCTGGCCGCCGGGACCGCCACACCATCGCGGACGATGCCGCGTACCCGGCTGTCGGTACGCAGCTCGTCGTAGCCGGTGAACGGTGTGGGACCCGCCTCGCGCAGCTCCCGGTAGGCCGGCGACTCGCCCGCGCCGGTCTTCTTGGCCCGCGCGTCGGCCTTGGCGCGTTCACGCTGTTCGGTCATGAGCCGCCGGAACTCCGCCTCGTCGACGGACAGGCCCTGCTCGGCGGCCATCTCCAGCGTGAGGTCGATGGGGAAGCCGTACGTGTCGTGCAACTTGAACGCCGTCTCACCCGGGAGCTCGGTGCGCTGTGCCGTTCGCGCCTGCGCCGCGGCCAGGTCGAACATCTGGGTGCCGGTCTGCAACGTCTTGCGGAAGGTCTCTTCCTCGGCGTAAGCCACCGACGAGATGCGTGCGAAGTCCGCCGCCACCTCGGGGTAGGCCGCCTGCATGCAATCGCGGCTCACAGGGAGCAGTTCGGGCAACACGCGAGTGTCGACGCCGAGCAGCCGCATCGCGCGCACGCTGCGGCGCAGCAGCCGCCGCAGGACGTAGCCGCGGCCTTCGTTGGCCGGCGTGACGCCGTCTCCGATGAGCATCAACGAGCTGCGCACGTGATCGGCCACCACGCGCAGGCGCACGTCGTCGTCGTGGTCGGCGCCGTAACGCTTGCCGGCCAGCTCGCAGGCGTGCTCGATGACCGGGAAGGTCTGGTCGATCTCGTACATGTTCTCGACGCCTTGCAGCAGGTACGCAACCCGCTCCAAGCCCATGCCGGTGTCGATGTTCTTCGACGGCAGGTCCCCGACGATCGTGAAGTCCTCTTTGCTCTTCACATCGGCGAGCTCGTACTGCATGAACACGAGGTTCCAGATCTCGAGGAAGCGGTCCTCGTCGACCACCGGACCACCGTCCGGGCCGAATTCCGGACCACGGTCGACGTAGATCTCGCTACAGGGCCCGCCGGGGCCGGGCTGGCCGGTGTGCCAGTAGTTGTCCTTGCGCCCACGCCGCTGGATCCGTTCCTCGGGCAACTCGGCGATCTTGCGCCACAGCGTGGCGGCCTCGTCGTCCTCCTCGTAGACGGTGACCCAGATCTTCGCCGGATCGAAGCCGTACCCGCCGTCGGCCTGTGACCGGGTGATCAGGTCCCAGGCGAACTCGATGGCGCCTTCCTTGAAGTAGTCGCCGAAGGAGAAGTTGCCGTTCATCTGGAAGAACGTGCCGTGGCGGGTGGTCTTGCCGACTTCTTCGATGTCCTGGGTGCGGATGCACTTCTGCACGCTGGCCGCCCGCGGCCACGGTGCGGGTTGCTGGCCGGTCAGATACGGAATGAACTGCACCATGCCCGCCACGGTGAATAGCAGCGACGGGTCCGGAGAGACCAGCGAGGCACTGGGGACGACGGTGTGACCGTTCTTCTCGAAGTGGTCGAGGAAGCGGCGCCGGATCTCGGCGGTCTCCATGATCAGTACGTGCCTCTCGGTGTGGTGCGAAACAGGTCGTCAACAGCCTTGACGTCGGCGACACCGGGGGTGGCGCCGGAACCGTCGGCGGCGATACCCAGAGCATGGCGCAGTTCGGCGTCACGCTCGGCCATGCCCGCCCGGACCTCGTCGGTGAAAGCCCGGACCGACTCGGCCAGTTGGCCGAGCCCGGCCGAGAGCCGATCGGCGGCGCCCTCGGGCGTCAAGCTCTCGGCGACCCGGGTCACCCGGCGCACGACCAGGACTCCGGCCGTGGCGCCCAACGCAATCCAGAATACGCGCCTCATAGCCGGCCCGCCCTCCGGTTGTTGCGCGCGTCCCGGCGTCCTGCGATGGCCCGCCGCACGCCGTAGGTGAACGCCGCGGTCCGGACCAGCGGGCCGCCCAGCGTCGCGGAGAACAGCGCCGACATGGCCGCCACGTTGGTGGTGACCGTCTGCGCGTTGGCCGTGATGGCGTCGACGCGCTGCAGTTGGGCGTTGGTCGACGCCAGCAGCTCGTTCGTCTCGTCCACGGTGGCCGCGGTACGCGAGACCGGACCCTGGCGAAGGTCGCGCACGGCGCGGGTGCACTGATCGACGGTTTGACCCAGCCGGATGATCGGCACAGCAAGTAACGCCACCAGCGCCACGAAGGCGACGGCGGCCAGCAGCGCGGCGAACTCGCCTACGGACATGAGCGGAGCAGCCTCTCTAGGATGACGGTCTTCTCAAGCGTCTGACCCTACCCCTCGCAGGGCGCCCGGGTCAGACTCCGACCGGACTTCCCCGCAGCGATTCGGCGCCGGGCGCCGACAGCAAGCGTCGCCGGACGACGGTCCGCTCCGCCGGCGACGCCGTCAGCTCTCGCCCCGCCTGGTCCAGCGCAGCACCTCTCCCCCACTGTCGGCACTGCGCTGGGCCAGCAGCGCCACGCCGGTGGCGGTGAGGCTCGCGGCGGTGTCGACCTCGGGCGACGTGCCGGCGAGGACAGCGTCGAAGAAGTCCTCGGCAGCCCGTTTGCGCTCGCCCAACGGCTCCTGCCACGGCGCACGGGTGTGCGTGGCGACATCCAGGCGGTTGTAGGCCCAGTCGATCTCGGCGGTGCCTTCGGTGCCGGCGATGCGCATTCGGTAGTGGCCGTGGACGTCGGCGGCCTCGGGCGACAGCCAGTTCGCCTCGATGGTGGCCGCGATGTCGCCGGCGTTGAGCAGCACCGCGGTGTGGTCGGAGAACTCGGGCAGCTCGGGCAGCCTCGCATTGCCGGCCAGCGCGCTCACCGTGCCGTCCGTCGCTCCGGACAGCAGCAGGACCAGATCGATGTCGTGTACCGGGAGATCACCGGTGATGCCGCCGTAGCCATCGCGGCGGAAGAACCAGTCCGGACGCGTCGCCCGGTTCAGCTTGTGCGGACCGGTGCTGGCGATCAGGGCCGGCACACCGAGCACGCCGGCATCGATCAGCCTGCGCACGGCCAGCGTGGACGGGTAGAAACGCTTCTCGAACATCACCGAGACCATCCGGCCGGTCTCGGCAGCCGTCTTCTCGATCGCCGCGAGCTGATCGAGCTCGGTGCACAGTGGCTTGTCGGCCACCACATGCGCACCGGCCCGCAACGCGGCCACGACCGCATCGGCTCGCTCGGCGTAGATGCCGCAGATCGCGACGACGTCGACCTCGTGGTCGGCCAGCAGCGTGTCGTGGTGGTCGTGCACGACGACGTCGGCCTCCACATCGCCGAGGTAGCGTGCGCGCAGGTCGGCATCGCGTTCGGCGACGGCCACCAGGCGCAGTTCGGGGCGGTGGGCGATCTCGGTGAGTAGATAGGTGACGTGCGGATGGGCCAGGCCGACGATGGCGACGCGGATCATGACAGCTCCTCCGGGCGGATGGTGCGGCCGGTTCGGCCGGCTTCGTAGATGGCGCACAGCAGCCGGACCGTTCGAGCTCCGTCCTCGGCGCTCACCGCGGGCGCGCGGCCGGCACTGATGGCTGCCACGATGTCGCGCCACTGGGTCAGGTGGCCTACCACTCCGATGGCTGCCGGGTCGGCGGCTCCGTGCCCGGGCATGTCACGCGACGGCGGTGCCGGCGCCGTGACGTCCCAGCGCTGCACGCCGTCCTGGGTCAGAGTCACCGATCCGGTCGACGTGTGCACGGACACCTCGGCCGGTCGGCCTGGTGGTGTGGCCGTCGACGTCGCCACCAGGCCGAGTGCTCCGGAGGCGAAGCGCACGGTGGCGACCGTGGTGTCTTCGGCGTCCATGGCGTGCCCGAGCGTGGCGTATTGGGCGGTCACCTCCGCGGCGGGGCCCAGCAGCCACTGCAGCAGGTCGACGTTGTGGACCCCCTGGTTCATCAGCGATCCCCCGCCGCCGTCCATCGAGGTTCGCCACGGGGCGTGGGCGTAGTACGCGTCGTCGCGGTGCCAGCGGACGAACGTCTCGCCGAGCACCACCCGGCCGAGTCCGCCGGTGTCCAGCAGGGTCTTCAGATGCTGATGCTCCGGCTCGAAACGGCGCTGGGCGATCATCGTGGCCGACAGTCCTCGCTCGGCTGCCGCCGCGGCGACCTTGTCCGCGTCAGCGACGCGCAACGCCAGCGGCTTCTCCACCACGACGTGCTTGCCTGCCTCGAGCGCCGCTAGCGCCTGCGCGGCGTGGTGTTCGCTGGGTGAGCAGACCACGACGACGTCGACGGCGGAGTCGGCCAGTACCTGTTCCGGTGTCATGACCCGGGCGTCGGGCCAGCCGGTGCGAGCGGCTGCGTCCGGCTCGCCCCCGCTGACGGCCACGAGGTCGACGTCGTCGTCGCAATGCTTGAGGGCTTGCGCGTGGGTGGAGCCGATCGTGCGCATGCCGATGATCCCGATACCGAGGCGTTGTGCGCCCATGGAACTCCCGTCGCCGAGTCGAGCGTCTGGAGCCGAGCGTACGGTGATCGAGTGCGCGGATGCAACCGCTTGCAGAGCGGTTCGGCTCAGCGACCGTGGATGATCGCTCTGAGCCTGGCGTAGCGCTCGGCATAGTCGCTCTCGGCTCCTCGCGTGCCAGGCTCGTAGTACTGCTTGCCCGCCACGGCATCGGGCGCGTACTGCTGGGCGACCACACCCCGCGGATCGTCGTGGGCGTAGGTGTACGAAGTCCCGTGGCCCAGCTTCTTCGACCCCGCGTAGTGCGAGTCGCGCAGATGCGGCGGCACCGGGCCGGCCAGTCCGGCACGCACGTCGCTGACCGCGGAGCCGATGGCCTTGACGACGCTGTTGGATTTCGGCGCGAGCGCGAGTGCGATGACGGCCTGGGCCAAGGTGATCTGCGCCTCGGGCCAGCCGATGAACTGCACTGCTTGCGTAGCCGCGACTGCCGTCGTCAACGCGGTGGGATCGGCCAGTCCGATGTCCTCACTGGCCAGGATGACCAGCCGCCGAGCCAGGAATCGAGGGTCCTCGCCGGCTTCGGCCATCCGCGCGAGGTAGTGCAAACCGGCGTCGACGTCACTACCGCGAATCGCTTTGATCATGGCACTAATGACGTCGTAATGCTGGTCGCCGTCGCGGTCGTAGCGCACCGCGGCGCGGTCGACCGCCTTCTCGGCGACCTCGAGGGTGACGGTGGGATCGGCCGTGCCGGCCACCGCACCGGCCGCCGCCTCGAGGTAGGTCAGCACCCGCCGCGCGTCACCGCCGGCCAGGCGGACCAGGTGGTCGTGCGCGTCGTCGGCGAGCTCGACCGTCCCGGCCAAACCTCGTTCGTCACTCAGCGCCCGGCGCACCACCTGGCTGATCGAATCGTCGTCGAGAGGCTCGAGCGTGAGCAACAACGAGCGCGACAACAACGGGCTGATGAGGGCGAAGTAGGGGTTTTCGGTGGTGGCGGCGACAAGTGAGACCCAGCGGTTCTCCACCCCGGGCAGCAAGGCGTCCTGCTGCGTCTTCGAGAAGCGATGCACCTCGTCGACGAACAACACGGTGCCGACACCGGAGCGGACGAGTTCTCGCCGGGCGCCGTCGATGACGTTGCGCACGTCTTTGACACCAGCGGTGACCGCGGACAGCTCGACGAAGCGGCGCTGGGTGGCGCGACTGACGACGTAGGCCAGGGTCGTCTTTCCGGTGCCGGGCGGGCCCCACAACACCAGCGCCATCGGCTGGTCGTGCTCGACCAGTTGACGCAGCGGCGTGCCGGGACCGAGCAGGTGCTCCTGGCCCACGATCTCATCCAGCGTGCGCGGGCGCATCCGCACCGCGAGCGGCTGGCCGGTGTGGTCCTCGTCGGCGCCGCTGAGCGAACCCGCCGGCACGGCCGGCCCCGGCCCCAGCCCCGTGCTGAAGAGTCCCTCCTGCTCCATGACGGCGACTCTACGCGGAAACGGTGGCCGATCGGCTCACTGGCGTACTTGGTCACGGCACTGCCGCACGACGCGCAGAACCTCGGCGCGTTCGTCGTCGGCGAGTTCGCCGGGGCGGTACGGATCGGTGGCGAACTCCTCGGGAATCGCGCCCTCGTCGGCGGCGATCCACAGCATCCGCTGCACGTAGCCGTCATACGGCGGGCGGAAGGTCACCCGCGCCAGTTCGTCGACGACCGCCGACACTTCGAGGAACCGGGCCGCGGCATCCCGCGCCGAGGTGTGCACCGCAGCGGCGAAGGTCTCCACTGCGGCGGCGGACACCTGGACGGCAGCGGCGGCGATGCCCAACAACGCGCCCTCGGCGCCCCACATCAACGACGGCCCGAGCATGCGGTCCTCGCCGGTGAGGACGAGCCGCCCGCGGGACCGGGCCGCGGCGATGCCCGCCTGGCAGGCGATGGCGTCGTAGAGGCGGGCCGGCTTGAACGCCACGACGCCGGGATGCTCGAGCAGGACCGTCAGCACTTCATGCGGGTACGGCCGCGAGTACAGGTCGAACGCGATCAGCGGGACACCGGCCGCGCTGTACAGCAGGTCGTGGTGGGCCAGGACGGCCGCCGCGTCGCCGGTGTCGGCGGGCGGGAACACCAGCAACGCGTCCGCGCCGGCTTCGGCCGCCGTCCGCGCCCACTCGGCCTCCTTCTGGTCGTGCTCGCCCACCCCCGGGTGTCCCACACCGGCGATCACCGGCACGCCCACCGCCGCTGCGCGGCGTACGAGCTCGGCCTTGACCTCGGTGGGCAGGTGCTCGCCGCGGCCGGTGTGCGCGCCGATGGCCAGCGCCTTGGCGCCGGTGTGAACCAGGTGGGTGAAATACGCGGCGCACACGGCGGGATCGACGGTGCCGTCCGGGCGCATCGGGGTGGCGGGCGCGGCGACCAACGACCAGCGCAACTGTTCGGTGAGGTGTGTCTTGTCCCGCGAGTTCGCCACATGGGCAGCGTAACCAGGCCGTCGCCGTCGTGCCCGCCGGCCGGGGGCCGAGCGCGCGATCAACCGGACCGGGCGAGCATACTGAGCGCCATGCTCATGGCGATCATCGGCGGTGCGGGCTTGGTGGGGACGTTCACGGTGCCGTGGCTTGCGCGGCACCACCAGGTCCGCGTCCTCGATCGCAAGCCCAGTCCCGTCGCCGGCATCCAGTCCGTCGTCGGCGACGCCTGCTCCCCCGACGACGTCGCCGCCGCGGTCGACGGTTCGGACGTCGTGGTCCACATGGCCGCGGTCATCCCCAGCCACGACGACCCGGACCCCGCCATGGTGCGCGCCGCCTTCGACGTCAACGTCGCTTCGATCCACCTGGCCTTGACCGCGTCCGCCGCGGCCGGCGTCCGCTCCTTCGTGCACATCAGCACCATGTCGGTGTACGAGAAGTACGCGAAGGTCACCATCGACCCGGCAGCGCCACCCGATGCGACCCGACCGTACGGGTTGACCAAACGGCTCGGCGAGCAGGTGTGCGCGGCCGTGGCGCCCGGCCTCGGACTCGCGGCGTGCTCGCTGCGACTGGTCTACCCCACCGCCGACGAGGACTGGCCGCACTGGCGTGCCGCCGACGACGATCACCGGCCGCGGACGATGCGGATGCGCACCGGCCGCCGGATTCCAGTTCTCGCCGCGAGCGATCTGGCTGCCGCGGTGGCCGCGGCCGCGGACTACCGCGGCCAGTACCGTCCGTTCACCATCACCGCTGACGTCAAGGGCGTGTCCGTTCGCCCGGACGACACGGGTGACGTCCTGGGCTGGCGAGCCACGCGCGTGCCATGACCGGTGGCAGACTGGTGGCGATTCCTGCTGCAGTCCGGAGGTCATGGTGCGTGCCGTCGAACCCGAAGTCCATCTCATTGCCCGGCCCGACTTCGACTACGACGAGGTCGCGGCCTACCTCAAAGAGGTCGGTGGCGAGAGCTGGCTCGAGCGGGTCGACCGCGGTGAACTGGACGACGCGCAGAATCTGGCCGAATTCGCCGGTCGCATCTGCTACCGCTCGTGGGAGCCGGGCCTGAATCCGAACGTCAGCCGGGTCCGCACCGATCAGGCCCAGTACCTGCAGAACATCCTGTCCAGCGCCCACGGTTCGGTGCTCGAGCACGTGAACTTCTCGTTCGTGCTGCACAACGTCAGCCGGGTGACCACGCACGAACTGGTCCGCCACCGCGCCGGGGTCGCGGTGTCCCAGGAGTCGCTGCGCTTCGTCCGCCTCGACGACCTGCCGTTCTGGTTCCCCGAATGGGCTCGTGCCGATCCCGAGCTCATGCGGCGGGCCACGGACCTGCTGGAGCAGATGGAGCAGTTCCAGGGCTGGATGGCCGAGCACTTCGGGCTCGACGACGAAGGTGTCAAGTTCGCCGAGAAGAAGGCGAAGACGTCGTTCATGCGCCGCTTCGCGCCCGAGGGGCTGGCCACCGGTTTGGTGTGGACGGCCAACGTCCGCACGCTGCGTCATGTGATCGAGAACCGCACCGCACCCGGCGCCGAAGAAGAGATCCGCATCGTACTCGGCAAGGTCGGCGAGCTGATGGTGAGGGAAGCACCCGCGTTGTTCGGTGACTACACCGTCGAGGACGGCGCCTGGGTGCCTGGCTGGCGCAAGGTGTGACCGGTTTCGAGCCGACGACCGCGGAGATAGCCACGCGGTAACGGTCCCGGCCGTAAAATGGAAACGCCCTGGTTACAGTGAGATCGATGCGGGCGAGCCGGCCGACGGCTCCGGAAGAAGGGGGAGGACGCGGATGCACACCTCGATCGGCGTGGTCGGGCCGCACGACCTCGTCGACAGCGTCGCCGCCGTCTGCGAAGAGCATCCCGGCATCCAGGTCCATCGGTTCGACTACGACCACGAATCGCAGGCAGCGGAGCTGGTCAGCACCCACGCCTCGGGTGTGGACGGCTGGCTGTTCACCGGCATCGTGCCCTACACGATCTCGCAGGAGGCCCGCACCCGTCCGGCTGCCTTCGTCGACTACAGCGGATCGACCCTGCTTCAGGCTCTGGTCCGGCTGCTGCGCGACGGCCGCGACGTGACACACCTGTCGGTCGACACCCTGGACACGCGGCACGTACACGACACCCTGGCCGCAGCCGGCGTCCCGACCGACGGCATCCGCACCATGCCGTACCGCCCCGGATCCGGCTCCGCCGATTTCGCGGCTTTCCATCGCCGGCACGCCGCGCGGCACCCGGATGCTGTCGCCATCACCTGCCTCGCCTCGGTCTACGACGAGCTCGAGGGCAGCGTCCCGGTCTTCCGGCTGGCTCCGCTGCCGCATTCGGTGCGCACGGCCTTGCGTCAGCTCCTGCTGACCGCGACCAGCCAGATCCAAGAAGACGCCCAGGTCGCGCTGGGCTTGGTGGAACTTTCTCCGGGCGCCGACGGCGAATCCGGCGAGCTCGCCCGCGAGGTGGGCGCCCTCGGTGGGTCGCTGTCGAACTATTCGTCCACGACGTCCATGATCGTCACCACTCGCGGCCCGTTGCACGACGTCTCCCACGGCTTCACCGCGTTGCCGATGCTGCACCGACTGGGGCGTACCCACGACACGGTCCGCATCGGTTTCGGCCTGGGCCACAGTGGCGCCGAGGCCGAACGCCTGGCCCGTCGGGCGCTCTCGCGGGCGCGTAGCTACGGCTCGATCGCCGCGGTGGTCTCGATGCGCAACGACGTCGACGTGATGCTCGACGCCGCGCCGGAGCAGACCCCGGTCACCGAGCAGAGCCGGGCCGTCGTGGCCAGCCGGGTCGGACTGTCCGCCGACACGCTGGACCGGCTACGCGAGGTGACGACCACCGCGGGCGGGCGGGCGCTCACCACGCGCGACATCGCCGACGGCCTGGGTATTCAGCTGCGCACCGCGCGGCGCATTCTGCAGCGCCTCGAGATGGCCGGCTACGCCAAGCGGTCCGGCAACGCCGACTCCGGCACCATCGGGCGCCCGCTGACGCTGTATCAGCTCACGCTCTGAGCGCGGGCGCACTCGGGTGTCGTCAGGCCAGCCACCGGTCGAGGTTGGCCTCGACGAACTCGTCGTCGCGCAGGTGCGGGTAGGCAGCCCAGATCCGGTCGATCTCCTCGAGCTGACCGGGCGAGAGCCGTTCGTCCTCGTCGAGGCACCACAACCCCTCGAGGAGGCCTTGGCGCCGTAATGCCTCGTGGATGCCGGGCACGCAGCCGCGGAAGCCGTTCGCGGCGTCGAACAGGGCTGCGTTCGCGTCGGTGAGCGCCGGATCGAGGTCGACCAGACACCGCAACGCGGAGTCGTCGCCCGCGCGCGCCTGCCTGGCCAGCTGCGACATCCGCACCGCCTCGCGCACCCAGACCGCCCACTGTCCCAGCAGGCCGCCGACCATGTGCAACGGCGCACCCGGCCCGGGATAGGTGTTGACCAGGTCGCTCACGATGTTGTCGTCGTTGCCGGTGTACAGGGCGATCTCGCCGGCGCGGCCGGAGCGAGCCACGCCGTGCATGACGTCGAGTGTCGCGTATCGATCGAACGGTGCGATCTTGATACCGACCACGCTGGGCAGCTGGGCCAGCTCGCTCCAGAACTCTCGGCTCAACGGCCGTCCGCCGACGGCCGGCTGCAGATAGAAGCCGATGACTGGCAGCACCTCGCCCACCGCTCGGGCCCGTTCGAGCAGCTGCTTCTCGCCGATGTCGCCTGCGCCAAAGGGTGCGACGAGCGCCATGTCGTAGCCGAGCGAGGCGGCCAACTCCGCCTCGGCGACCGCGTGCTCGGTCGGCCCCACGACGCCGGCCACGAGGACCGTGCTGTTGTCCGGGTACTCCCCGGCGGTGGTCGCGGCCAGTTCGAGGACCGGCGCGAGCAGGCCTCGGGCGCGGTCGTGCAGGCCGAACTGCGTGGTGTGCACCGCGACCGCCAGGCCGACTGCGCCGGCTTCGATGTAGTACCTGGTCAGTGCGCGTTGCCGGCGTTCGTCGAGCTTGCGGTCCTGGTTCAGGGCCAGCGGGTGGGCCGGGACGACGCCACCATTGCGGAAGCGTTGAAGTGCGGCTGCGGGCATCAGAACTTCCCGTCGCGCCGCTGGAACTTCGTCGGCTTGCCGTGGGTGGGCAGACCGGCGCCCACCCAGTAAGCCGTGGCGTCGATCAACTCCGCGACCGTGAGCTGCGGATAGCCGAACAAGCCATGACAACGCGACGCGTTCGACAGCAGCGCCGTCTCAGCCTCCTGGCCGGTGAAGGTCACCGGCTTGCCCACACTGCTGGCCAGTTGCTCGGCGACCTGGCGCACCGACAATGTCTCGGGACCGGTCAGATTCAAGACGAACGGGGGCGACGACGCGTGTCGCAACGCTCGTAAGGTCACGTCGTTGGCGTAGCCCTGCCAGACGACGTTGACGAATCCGGTCGTCAGGTCGACCGGTTCCCCGGCGACGATGGACGACGCGATGTCGACGAGGACTCCGTAGCGCATCTCGACGGCGTAGTTCAGCCGGATGATCGACATCGGTGTCCCGCGCTGCTGCGACGCGGCCTGCAGCACGCGCTCGCGGCCGAGGCAGGACATCGCGTACTCCCCGACCGGCTCCGGCGGCGTCTCCTCGGTGGCTCCTCCCCCGCTGACCGGAACCAGGGGGTAGACGTTTCCGGTGGACAGCGCGCTGATCCGCGACGCTGCGAAGCGTCGCGCCACCCGGCCGGGCAGGTAGGCGTTGGTCTCCCAGGTGCCTGCTTCGTTGCCGTCGCTACCGAACTTCGCGCCCACGAGGAACACGACGTTGCGGGCGTCCGGAAGTTCTTCGAGCGCACGGTCGTCGGCGATGTCCGCGGCGATGACTTCCGCCCCGGTCGCACGCATGGCCTCGGCCGATCCGGGTGCGCCGAATCGGGACACCGCCAGGACCCGAGCGCCGGTGCCAGCCTGCTCGACAGCTCGGACCGCGAGGCGGACCAGGCTCGGCCCGAGCTTGCCGCTCGCCCCGAGCACCATGATGTCGCCGTCGACGTGCCGCAGGTCTTCCACCAGCTCGGATCGAGGCGTGGACAGCCGGTCCTCCAGGTCTTCGACACTGCGCACAGGCACTCCTTTTCGACCGATACTTACGGCCTAGACCGTATTTTGCCGATATGAGTGCTGTCAAGCTGGCACAGAAGAGCGTCACGTCGGCTGTTAATCCATGGCTACGCCGCCGCCGAAGACGACTCCGAAGCCCACGGCGAAACCCAGCGGCGTGTGATCGAACACGAGCGCGAGCACGAGGCCGAGCCCAAAAGCGGTGACCAACCGTTTCGTCAGTTTCTCGCTCATCGCCACGCCCCTAACGCTGGGACCAACGTTGATCACCATCATCAGCTCGACCCCCGGTGATCGCGCAAGTGAATGTCTCATATTCAGGACACGAATTTCAGCCGCTGGGCCGTTCCGTGGAAATGGTCATGCAGGTGCATTTTCGGACTATCGTGCATTCACCCGCAAAAGTTCTCGGGCCAGCCGTACCCACATGGCCGTGGGCACCGCTGCGGCCTCGGTCGGCGGATCGATACCCGTCGAGGTCAGCAATCGGTGTGCCCGCTTCTTCGTGACGTGGCCGGCGAGAATTTCTTTGGCGGGTCGGCGGGGCGACCGATAACGCGCTTGCAACATCAGCCGCGCCTGATGGGCAGCCGCATTCGAAACGTCCGCACGGCGCCGGATCACCAGGTGGGCGGAATCCACCGCAGGCGCAGGCCGGAAACTTTCCGGCGGAATTCGTTCGGCGATGCTCATGGCGAATCGAACCTGCCACCACGCCGTCTCCAGATCGCGCGGCACGTCGGCCGTCACCCGTTTTGCGAAGCCCCACTCGACGATGAGATCGGCACCCGCGAGCGCGGTGGTCCGCGGGTCCAGCAGCCGGCGAAGCAAGGTGGTCGAGATCGAGTACGGGATGTTGGCGACAACGTGATACGGACGACGCGGCAGCATGACGGTCCGGGCATCCGCGCCGACCACCCGGACGCCCGGCTCTTCGGCGAAGCGGCGTTCCAGCCGCGCGACGAAACCGGTGTGGCGTTCGACGGCGATGACGCGCGCGCCGGTGGCGGCCAGCGCCGACGTCAAGATGCCGGGTCCGGCCCCGAACTCCATGACGAGGTCGCCCGCCTCGGTTCCGGACGACCTGACCATCCGCCGAACCAGGGAACGATCCTGCAGGATATGGATGCCCGAGCGGTTGGGGGACTCATGCGGAGCTCTCGGCCCGCGGTTGGGCGCGCGGCGGCGACGATGGTTTTGGCGATGCACAGGTCATCACGACCTATCTGGGTCACAGGGAGCGGTTTCGGACACGAGAAACCGCGCCGTCGACCCGGGATGAACTCACCGGGGACGGGCGCGGTTTACGGCGCTCCCGCGGCCGGCATCACAGATCCGGCCGCCGATGGGGCTACGCCGTAGCGAACTGGCGGAGCCGCCAGAACGCTACGCAGCCTGTTATCGAACCCATGCGGGACAGCCTAACGATGACGCGACGGCAGGGCCACGCATTATTGAGCGTCCCCGAAGCCGCTGGTCAGGCGCTTGTGATGCTGTCATTGGGGTGGTGAAGATTTGCCACGTGGCAATGGGCACTCGGGGGCGTCCGCCGCGGTCGTGAAGATCGTCGTGGTCGAGCCTGCTGCCTCAAACCGGCCGTGAAGATCGTCGTGGCAAAAACCGCCGCCATAACCCGCGCCCGGCCGCACGACGATCATCACGACCCACCCCACGCGGCACGCCGCCGCACGACGATCATCACGACCCACCCCACGCCGCACGACGATCTTCACGACCCACCCCACGCCGCACGACGATCTTCACGACCCACCACGCGGCACCGGGACTCAGGGCAGGTCGATCCGGATCAGGTTCGTTCCCTGCGTCGTGATCAAGGCACCGTCCGGCGTCGCTACGACCTGCGGCGTTCCGAACCACTCCTGGGCCAAGCCGTCGACGATCGTCTGTACGCGCGGCTCGGCACGACCGATGCGCGCGCTGACCACGGCGTCGCCGTCGGTCGCGTAGATGCGGTCGCCGATGCGGGCGATCCGCCCGCCACGGGTGCCGATCCGCACCGTCCACAGCACGCGCTGGTCGCGAAGGTCGACGCCGAACAGGTGACCCTCGATGGTGGTGCCGACCAGGACCTGGCCCACGAGGGTGAGGTCGAGGATGCGCGTACCGCCCGGGACCGGCACGAACGACCACTGGACGCGCCGATCGCCGTAGTCGAAGTAGGCGAGTTCGGCGGCCTCGGCGGTGGGCGTGGTGCCGAAACCGTTGACGATGTCGCCGCCCAGGAAGACGCCGCGCGGTGCGATCTGCACGGCGTGGATCGATTGGTCGGCGATGACGCCCCGGAAGGTCTCGATCTCTCCCGAGTCCAAGTGGTAGAGGCTCAGCGCGCCTTCCCACCGGCCGTAATCGGGCTCGGTGCCCATCACGAGCAGTCGCCGACGATGATCGTGGGTGATGGCGTGCGGGCGGGTCTGCTGGAACTGCGGATCGATACGGCCGATCT